>CAZGRO010000095.1:0-4379 GCA_964528315.1 uncultured Candidatus Bathyarchaeia archaeon | reverse complement strand
TCAGCCTCGACCGCGAGGAACGGTTGAGTCCGCTGCTCCACCACTGAGCTCTCGTCCATGTCCTGTGATTCATGAACGGCGGCCCGTTTTTCGGCGGCCAAGGTCACACTCAAGGGAGGATCATATTTAAGGATTCATCAATCAGTTGTGAACGCTGGGCTGAACCTAGGTAAAGAGCATGCTCCTCTCTGTTGAGAACGAGTGGCTGTTTCTCAGGGAAAATCTTAAACAACTCTCTCGTCCAATGAATCAGATGCATTGGGCCCGTAGCTCAGCCAGGTTTCGTAAAGACTGAGAGAGCAACAGGCTCATAGTCTTCGGAAGGAGAAACCTGTCGGTCCCCGGTCCGAATCCGGGCGGGCCCACCAAAACCTCGGGGTCTCCTCGGACCTCATTCAAGTGGGCCTTGTCGATAGTCACGTCGAATTAGGATTTCTGAGTTCTGCAAGATGCAAGCTCGCAGAATGATGAATCATTGTCTAGTCACAAAAGTGTGCTCAGTTGATAGTCGAGCATAACGTGAGGCGAAGAAAGAAAAAAGGGGGAGGGGTTGGCTACTCGGGAGGGATCTCGGAGAGCAAGGCCTTCAGGTCGATGCCCATCTTCTTGTTCTTGTACGCGTAGTACACGTACAGGGCGAGGCCGATTCCCAAGATCAGGCATGATATTGCGATGTCCATCGGTGCCATCACTGTTGCGTTTGTGGCGAAGAAGAATATACCGAGTCCGAAAGCTACAACTCCGCACACTGAGGGAACAGGGATTCCTCCAGACTCAACTTTGATGCTCTCATAGATCTCAGGTCTAACAATCGGTAGTAAGGCCAACGCTAGCCCGGTAAACGTGTAGCCTAGAAGGTACATGAAAGTCGCGTTGATTCCACCTGCAAGCGATCTTAGTGGACCTAGCAGAGGAGATGATATGATTATGCCTATCACGCCGCCGATCACCATGAATGCAATCGCCCATGTTGGGGTGTGGAACTTCTCACTCACGTTAGCGAATCTCTCTGGAAAGAACCGGTCAAAAGCGAGGGAGAATACCCGTCTTGTCTCCATCATCAGTGCGGATGGTTGCACGTGATAGAGACTGAAGGCACCTGCTGTAGCTATCAGGAATGCGAGAAGTACGTTTCCTCCGGTGAAGAGTGCCGCGAACATCGGCACAACTGGTTCGATTCTGGGTGTGATCTTGAAGTCTGCTCTAGCCCTGTAGTATGCCCAGTTGTACTGCGAGATGAATTCTCCGCCTGCGAAGAATGTTGAAGCTGCTAGACCGATGTATATCACCGCTGTGATGAGGGTACCTGAGATTATTCCGACCAGCATGTTTCTCCTTGGATTCTTCACCTCTCCGGACCATTGGGCAGGGTTGTGGAAGCCGGAATAAGCGAAGAGCGCAGCGCCGGCCACTCCCTTGATGGTGGCGTCAAGGTTCACAGCGGTTGGTTTCCATCCGGTATTCGTGGCCAGTGTCACTATTTCATTGTAGGATCCCGCTCCCCAGACCACATCCCAAGCCTTGCTGAAGGATGCTGCATTGAACGGGTTGCCCATCTGCATCAAGATTGCTATGATTCCTCCAACAAGAGGAATGAACCAAATTACTGCTGTGTAGGCCTTGAACACGGTTCCCCCGATCGTGATGAAGAACCAGATGGTCAGCAGAAGGAGGATCGCGCCCACAAGAATGACCGTTACGTCTGGAGGTGCCGAAAGGTATGTGCCGAAATCAGCCAGTGGTGCGTTACCCGTGCCCCTCCCAAGGATTCGGAGCGCAATTCCCCATAGGGTCACATCTGTGACCAGCAGGAAACCGATGGAGAACCACCTGCCTAGGAAGTTTCCGATAGTTACGATGTAACCTAACGCGGGGTTGATTGTCCTTGAGATGAAGACATAGTCTCCGCCTGCTCTCGGCATACATGCGGCCAGCCATGCGTACGTGATTGCGAAGAAGAAAGCTGGGATCAAGCCTATGATGAACGCCAATGGCGCATCCGACCCGGGATATGTGTATGGCATTCTAATTGACAGCCCCCATATGCCTGCGCCTATCATGTTGTTCATAGCCATCATGAGTACCATGAATGGACCGAACTCTCGAACAAGCCCGGTAGCCTCTCGAACGAAAAGTCCTTTAGACATTTTCTTTCCCTGAGATTGAAACAGCGCATTATCTATAAAAGAGTTGTTTTTCGGCAGGCTGGGTGTGCGCCATATCATCAGGTCAACTTGCCACGCGCCAGTGTCCTTGGACCTTCTCCCCACTCAAGAAGACCAAGTACCCCCGTAGGACTCCTTCCGCATATTCAGAGCCGGGGTTGACGCACAGAGTTCGGCCGAACCTTCTGAAGCCTGCTGACTCATGGATGTGCCCGTGTAGGCCGAGTAGGGGCTTGTACTTCTCGATAATATGTCTCACAGCTTTGCTGCCCATTGGGGCAAGCTGGACTCCTCCAACGCTGACTTTCACAGAGAGATCATCTGTGAGTTTTGGAGCTGTGTCAAGTCCTGAATTGTATGGTGGTGCATGAAAGTTGCACACCAGTTTGGCCGGAGACTGAGTTTTCTTCATTAATTCCTCCAGCATGGGTTCAAGTTGTTCATCAGGTGCCTCTCTAGAGGTCTTCCAAGGAGTTGGGTTGACCCATCCACAGGTTACCATCTCATACCCATCAGGCAGCTGGACCAGTTTCCTTTCGCATGCAACCACTGCTTCGCTCTTCTCGAGTATTTCATCAACTACTGGTCGATCGTCATTTCCAGGAGAGACGTAGAGTTGAGATTTGCCTCTGAATCTGGGCAGGGCGAGCTCTACCCATTCCTTTATTCGCTTGGCCATGAGTTGATTGAAGATGTCGGCCTGGGCCTGCTCGTCCTTGCTCAGTCGTTCGCACTCCTCCTTTTCGCAAGGATACGGGTAATATCCTGAGTTTGCTATCTTTTCGCATTCCTCGTCTAGCTGAGTTGCCGCCAACTTGGTTTCTCTGCCAAAGAGACTGTAGGAATACTCGTCTCCGTTTTTGACGATCGGAACGACCATCTTCCCAGTTAGATCTCCTCCCAAAATCGCTGTGTCGACCTTGTAGTAGTCTATAACTTTCAGGAATTTCCTCCAGCAGATGTCGCTACCGTGAACATCAGAGGCGAAGAAAAGCTTCAGCAAATCCAACTATCTCCCGATGATCTCTCCCGCGTGCTATAGTTCGGCAGATACCTACTATTTAACTAGATCAGAGCAATCAATCGCGAGAGAGTTCAGTCTCCACAATCAATGAGCGACCAGCACGTTTTTCTGTTCTCCTGCTGATTTGAAGTAAGGGCGGCAGGAATGGCGCGTTGCATTCTGTTCCAAGATTATGATGGAACGGTCTATGAACTTGACACACCATTGAGCAGGAAGATCGACTATGAACGGGTTAGAAGAGAGCTAGAGATACCTGGTTACGTCGCGAAGGAAGACTTTCATGTAGAAAGAGGCCTGGTCACTATTTGGGCCGCGCTGAATGCGAACAGGATGAAAGAGATCTTTCCAGAAGGGGCCAGTCAGAAGATGGCCAGAGAATCGATACCTGTGCTGTTCTTTGGTGGAGCGGCTGTTCGAATGCTCTGCCGAAGTGCAGACAATCCTTCAAGCCCGTTCTTCCGTGAATTGAATGACATAGATCTCATCGCGCCAAGGAACAGGGCACAAGACCTATACAAGCTGTTGTTGGTTCTGAGCGAATTGTGTGGGACAAGGTATCACTATTTTGTCACCCGTTCTGATCGCAGATTCAACGCCATGAGAGCCGGAAAACGGTATAGAGTGAGAACCATTGAGAAGATAATCAATGACAACTCAGTGCAGAGCGGCGTCCTCGATATATTCACCGACTCAGTTGATCTCAGACACAAAGTGGACGTTCGAGACATTTTCGAGGTTTCGAAAGAAAACTTGTACACGGTCGGTTTGCACAATGTTCTCCTGACTAAGTGTCAGTATATATTTGATGTTCAGGCATCAGCTAAAGAGGAACTGGTTCGTCAGCAGCTTGACTATCGAATTCTCGGCTATCCCTACTATAGAAATGACCGCCTCCTGATGGGGATTGAAGAGAAGGATATGAGGGATCTATGCGCCCTCTTCCTCGATCACGAAGTGGGTGAGGGCAAAGAGAATGTGAGTATGGAGAGAATACGCCGCCTTCTTGAGAAAGACAAGAAGTTCGCTCTTACATTCAGATTGAACCTCGAGAGCATTCTGAGAAACGAGGCTATTCTCAGACGGATCGGCGTTTCCAGCGCAGACATCTCCAAGATCTTCTCGCGAATCCAGAAGGTTCTGGATGTGACGCCAAAAGTGGATAAGAAGTGGAGCAACCCATGGTGGGATGT
>CAZGRO010000094.1:3211-4722 GCA_964528315.1 uncultured Candidatus Bathyarchaeia archaeon | reverse complement strand
AAGGAATCAGATACGTCTACGCTGGGAACGTTCTGGGGGATCCAGGTGAGAATACTTACTGTCCATCCTGTAAGCAGTTGCTCATAGAGCGATACGGATATGAGATCGGCCAATGGCACCTAACTGACACCAATCAGTGCAACAAATGCAAGAGTTCAATAGCCATTATAGGAACGCTTGAGCGACGTCCATCTCGGTTTTCAAGATTCGCTCTGTGATGGAACTTTCAGCTGACACGTGTTTCCTCTTGGAAGTTCAGAGAGGCGCCACAACTATGTTTTGACGACAATTGTGTTCGCGACAATATCCCCGATACGTTGCTTCTTCTCTGTAGTTAAGATTACGATTATGCCCACTATGCCGATAAACAGGCTGTCAATGATTCTGAGAATGCTTCGAAGGAATGCCGAGGACATGTCACATCGACTACCATCAGCCTTCACGACTTTGATATTTATGATCCTCTTTCCAAGCGTTTGGCCGCTTGTTCCCTCAAGGTAGGTGTAGTATCCGACAGGGATGAGGAGGCCCACAAGCCACGTCCAAGGCGCCCAACCCCAAGGCGTGGCGAACATGTGCCACATTCTGGACGCACCGAACGTTCCGAGGCCTGAAAGCATGAATAGTCCCGAGACCGCGAAGACGGCTATTCCAACAACAATGCCATCAATGATTGCTGCAACAACTCTCTGGCCTAGATCAGCGTAATTTGCCGACGAAGGACGGGTCTCGGCTGTCGTTGGCACTGGAGCCGCCTCGATTGTTACCGCAGCACCGCAATAGGGGCAGAAAGCTGCTCCGGCTGTAAGTTCCTTCCCGCAGTTCACGCAGTAGGTCACTAATTCTTCACCGAGCTCTTGAAGTATGCCAGACCACCTGATAAAAACGTTGACAAGTACCCATGAGTTTGCTTCTCAAGTAGATGTAAGGGGCATGTGGGCGGCGGTAAGGCCAGATTCCTTGGCTGTGCTGAGGGACGAGAAGTGCAGGAGAAGCTTGTCCAGATACTTTGATGTCTTTCAGGAGAAAAAGAAAGCCAAGTTCACACTATCCAGATCTCTCCCAGTCGACTTTGACCCAAAATCTGCTACAGAGGCGCTATGGAAGAAACATGATGAGACCTTGAGCAAGTACTCGGACTATGAGAAGGAGATTGACTTTGGCAGAGTAGATCCGGGAGACCCTGTCCCTTGCTCTTTTCTTACTCTTAAGAGCCAGATTGCCAAACGGATTATGTCTAGCTGCCACTTCTGCACTAGAAAATGCGGAATTGACAGAGATAAGGGAGAAGTGGGCTTCTGTGGCTGTGGGCGGATCGCGATCGTTTCCAGTTTCTTTGAGCATATGGGAGAAGAGCCAGAACTGGTGCCATCTGGCACAATCTTCACCTGTGGTTGCACGATGCGATGCCTGCACTGTCAGAATTGGACCATCAGTCAAAACATTGAAGTCGGAGACATGTGTGGGGCTGAGGAACTGGCGAAGATAGTCGACAGGCTTAGGCAGAGAGG
>CAZGRO010000094.1:1269-3111 GCA_964528315.1 uncultured Candidatus Bathyarchaeia archaeon | reverse complement strand
TGCACGAGAAATCACTTGACAGCAAAGAGATACGGGGAGTTGATAATTAGAGTCCTCATTCTTCCAGGTCACAACTCCTGCTGCACTAGGCCCATTCTATCATGGATTTCGAAGAATCTCGGCCCGGAAACGCGAGTCAATCTGATGGATCAATATAGGCCAGAGTGGAGAGCGCACGAAGTTCCGGAGCTGCGTCGAAGGTTGACAGGGGAGGAATTTCGAGAGGCACGTGAAATTGCGCGAGAGGTTGGGCTCACCAACACAATAACCTAATGTCAAAAGGACTTCGATCTGTTTTTATTTGGCAGACGATCAAGAGAATGTGGGTCGTCAATGATCTATCAGAGTTAAGAGTGAGCCTCGTGATCTTGAAGGTATTTGGCTGAGGCGGCCCGAAACCGATTTCTACCTAAGAATCACTGGGCTTCACAATGACTATTCTGCCAGCTCGATAGACTGCTGCGATATCGTAGATGTCCGTCTGTGCACAGTATCCTACATCGCCACCCAGCCCGATCGACTCTAGATATTTCGCATGAACCCCTTCCCTCATCGCGGAGTGAAGATCAGATCTCGAATCCCCATACGCACGGGCAGCGCTGATGCATCCATCATCCAAGCTTGCTCCTTCTTTCGCAAGCGAGCGTGAAAGAGCCCCTGCGCACAGGAAGTCCTCTAAGGAGAACCTTCCACGTGTGCCTGCCGTCACGAGAGAGATTCCACACCTAGAAGATCTTGCTGTCTTGCCCGCATGATTTGCGGTAGCACTTAGATTGAGGAATGAACCGACAAGAACCTCCCTTGCTTTCCTTCCGAGAACTATGGCCATCGTTCCACTCGTAGTCGTCAACACGATCACTCTGCCCTGAACCTTCTCCTGCCTGTACTCGAGAGGCGAGTTGCCTAACTCAAATCCGGCCGGCCTCAATCCGTTTCTCTCTCCCGCCAGAATCGCGCTACGACGCCTTGAAAGAGATCTTGCCTCACGCACGCTCTTGACCGGGATCACAGCCTTCGCTCCATTTGCAAGGGCAGTCACAATCGTGGAGCTGCACCTAAGGACATCTATGGCGACGATAACATCGCCTCTCTTGGCCGCAATCAGGGAGCTTCCATATCCAATACCCAGCTGGACTCTGAACTCTGTTGCGGTCAAATGATCAAGCGCACCTCTTCGATGATAGTTGACGAAAGGGAAATGCCCGGGACCCGCTGGCGCAGCATTCCCATGCTTGGCACGCACGACTCCGTTGTTCACTTATGATAAGTAGCCTATATGAGTCGAGGCACAAATGGTGCAGTGATAATCGCCATAATCAGTGCCAATAGCCCTGCAACAACTGCTGTCACAGCGCCTACAATGAATGGTCTTGCCCCAAGTTTCGTGATGTTCGCCAATCTGACCTTGGATCCGACCCCGGCAAAAGCGGTTGCCAGCAAGAAGGGAAGAATCGTTCCAGACAACACAGATTTCACCACGGGCCAATCAAATCCCACGGATCTTGCTTGGATAGCATAGGCGTCTAGCAACGCGCACAACAGGGAGTTGACGATGAATGCGATTCCATAGATCGGAAGAATGACCTTGGAGGCAGACTTGCCAACTTCTCTTTTTTCAATGCTGCTCAAAACATATGTCGCGAGGAGAATCATTGGGCCTATCATGAATATCCGTATGGATTTCACCATCAGTGCAGACCCAATCGCTCTAGGATCCTGTGCACCTGCAGCCGCAATCACTTGGGCCGTCTCATGAATTCCTGATCCGCTCCATATGCTGTAGGCGTTCAGGTTGAAGCCTAGCCACTGGCTGACTACGGTGTAAGAATAGAGGAAAGGATA
>CAZGRO010000094.1:0-1169 GCA_964528315.1 uncultured Candidatus Bathyarchaeia archaeon | reverse complement strand
TGTCGTCTCGTTGCTCAAATGTCTTTCAAGACTTCTCGGTAGCCTTGGAAGTCTACGTGCCCCATTCCGCTGACATTGAATGCGATGACTTTCTCCTCGTTTTTCTTCTTCGCTTCAAGCGCTTCGTCGATAGCGCCTCTCACTGCATAGGCGGATTCGGGAGCCACCAGGAATCCTTCCACCTGCAGAAATGTTCTTGCAGCTTCGAATACATCTTTCTCATCAATCGCGTACACTCGAGTATCTATCATCCCTTTGCTTCTTAGCAGACTGAGAATTGGTGCGGTCGCGGTTGACCTTATGCCTTCGGCTCTAATCAAAGGTAGAGGTGTATCCACCCCCAATGTGTACACTTTTGCCATTGGGGTCGACTTTGACGGTTCAGTGAAATCGTAGCGATACTCTCCTTTGGTCAACCTAGGAGCTGAAGCTGATTCTGCTCCAACAAACCTTATGTCTTTCATTCGTCCGTCGAGACGTTCCTTGAGATATGCAGAGATGAAGCCGTAGAAGTTTCCTCCTCCTCCAACGCATGAAATCATCACATCTGGCTTCTCATCGATAGAGTCGAGTTGCTTCTTAGTTTCCAAGCCAATGATCGATTGGGTCATTAGTACGTGGTTCTTTGAGCTTCCGACCATGGCGACCGTATCCTCCCTTGACCCAGCATCTTGAAGGGATTCCGCTGTGGCAATACCTAAGGATCCTGGGTGCTTCGGATCCTTCTTCAGGAACTGTCTGCCTATCTCGGTTCTATCAGTCGGCGACGGCAGAACTTCTGAGCCCAGCATCTTCATGTAGGTCACCCGATCAGGCTTCAGGTTGTAGGCGAATCGCACAAAGTATATTGTGCAGTCCAATCCAAATGTCTTGGCTGAATAGGCGAATGCGGTTCCTGTCTGTCCTGCTCCAGTCTCAACCGCGAGGCGAGACATTCCTTCCTTCATAGCGAAATATGCCTGGGGAAGAGTGGTGTTCATCTTGAAGCTGCCAGTCGGTGACAGGTCCTCTCGTTTATAGTAGATCCTTGCAGGAGTCTTCAGGTAACGTTCGAGTTTCAATGCTCTCTGCAATGGTCTTGGTCTTCCAACATGCACGTATAGATCCCAGACTTCTTCAGGAATCTTGATCCATCGCTCCTTTGATGCATCAAGCTCCAAGGAGGTTTT
>CAZGRO010000093.1:0-4799 GCA_964528315.1 uncultured Candidatus Bathyarchaeia archaeon | reverse complement strand
TGGCGATGAATGTAAGGAAGTTCTGACCTTGGAGAACGCCGATTTCAGGAGCTATCCCCCCCGCAAACATCATTGACTCACTGAAGAACCCGCTGAGTGGCGGTGTTCCAGCCAGTGTAAGTGCTCCGATGACTGACACAAATGCAGTCATCGGCATCCTGTTCATAAGCCCCCCATATTGTCTCAGGTCTCGAGTCTTCGTCTGGTGCATCAATATCCCAGCGGACATGAAGAGAAGTGCTTTGCAGAGTGCGTGATTCAATATGTGGAAAAGCCCCCCTGCCAGACCGGTCACAGTAATTGTTGTTAGCCCGAATAGGATGTAGCCCATCTGACTCACGCTTGAGTATGCGAACAATCTCTTCACGTCGGTCTGGGCAAAGGCCATTAGGCCTCCGTAGACCATCGTCACCACCGCCAAGGCCATCAGATATGTTGAGACCCCTTTGAAACTGGGAAGGAAAACTCCAAGGGAGATCCTTGTGATGGCATAGGCACCACATTTGACCATTACACCGGAAAGCATTGCACTTATCGGCGTGGGAGCCTCGGCATGAGCGTCAGGCAACCATGTGTGAACAGGAAAAACTGCCATCTTGACAAGGAATCCAAACAGCATCAACGTGAATATGACGATGGCAACATTCGGATTGATCCCTTCCATCTTGTGTGCAATATCAGCAATCTCGAATGTGTGTGTCAGAACAAATGTTGTTAGGATGCCAAACAGAAGACATACGGCTCCAACATGTGTGAATATGAAGTATTTGAACCCTATTCGCGCGGCTCTTTCAGGCGTTCCCCAGAACACTATCAAGAAGTAAGAAGGAATCAGCATCAATTCCCAGAAGACATAGAACTGGAGCAAATTTGACGAGAATACGACGCCCAACATTCCACCAATGAACAGAAGAGTGTTCCCGAAGAAGCCCGCGTGACCATGTTCATGTGCTGTGTAGCCAACAGCGTATACGGTCGCAAGGAAACTCACCAGAGCTATGATGAAAGCGATCGTTACACTCAAGGCATCTATCTGAAATCCAAATGTGACTCCCATCGAGGGAATCCATGGATAGACGCGTCTGATAACGCCTTTCGCAATCACGTCTGGAATCATTGATCCTATCAGAATCACAGGAGCTACGGCCGCCATTGCTCCCAGCCAGCTCGCATATTTCTCAACATTCTTGCTCGCCTTCCCAAGAGTGTACAGGGCAATTCCTGAGGCCGCAGGAAGGAAAACCGAAAGTGTCTCTGCGTTCTCTATCATCTCAAATCACTATCCCAATAGTTTTCCCACATACAACAACATGATCAGATAAGTCACAAAGGCCATTCCAACAAGAGCCATATTGTATGAGTATACGCCTGTATGCGTCTTTCTGAATTTCGAAGAAAATCCAACGGCGCTATTGGCCACTAAATAGTTGAGCCCGTCGATGCCGGCAAGTTCTCCATACCGGAAGGCCAGATCGGAAAGCTTCCTCGTCTTATCTGCGATGAAATAGTTCAGCCCGTCAATGGCCTTTGCGTCAACATACTGGTAAAGGAACTCTGAGAATCTGCGAACGGCACTTGCAACAATGTAGTTGAACCTGTCAACCACCCCCACCTCAAAGCCACGATACATGTCGGTGCAGAAACCCACGACACCTGACACAAATAGCCTGCGATACGCGGGACCGAAATAGTCGCGATTCAGGCCAGCTATCGATGTCAAAAGAGGACTTTTTTCGAAAATGGCCGCCAACTCTGCGTCTGTTTTGCGAGAAAGGACATATGTTCTCGCCCCACCCACAACCAATACGGTTGCAACAACTGCAAGAACTCCCCAACCCACAACCTCATGAACTGCATGCATGATTTTCTCAGTCGGACTCGCAGCATGTGCGCTGAGAAGATAGAGGGAGTTCAAGACCAACCGTCCTCCTCATGAGCTGTCTGTATTGCCAAGATACTCACCATAGTTGCCTGACCACTTGATGGCTCTGGTATCGATACTCACTTAGTCGCTGACGGACGATATGCATCAAGATCTTCCGATATAACACTAACTGTAGCATTTCGGCACAACAGAAGCCTGCATTGAAGCGCGCTCCTTGTCACTAATGAGTCTGGCAGAGAGATCTTGTTGGACATATCGCAACTGCCACGCAAACTCCTCTTGTTCCCGGTGCCAACGCTCAGCAAAATGATCGCGGGCTTCAGGTTCGCTATTCATAATAAAGCTGCTGCACCAAGAAGTCTTACTGTTTTATAAGAAACTCCTTTAGGAATATGCGAAGAGATCACGAATGAAAATCGCACTCGTGGCCGATAGAAGTACTTCCTCATGCTTCAGACTTGCTGGATTGAGTGATATTAGTGTGGTTGACGATGCGAAGGACGCCGAAAAGAGACTTGAGGAACTCTTGGAGAGACCTGACGTAGGGATCATTCTCATTACCGAGCGGTTAACTGACCAGGTTCCCGGACTGGCGGAGAAGACTGTTGACAGAAAACGGCCTTTGATTATCTCCATCCCAGAGATGCACGGCCCAGCAGTAGTGAAGACAGATCTGATCGTGGAGCTTATTAGGCGAAAGGCTGGTATCGAGGTCAAACTGTGATGCGACAGAAACGAGGATTCTTGAGGTGAGGTGATGTGTCAGCGACCGGTACGGTTGATCGCGTGGCCGGGCCATTCGTCATGGCAAAGGGCATGGCAGGCTCACGAATGTATGAGCTCGTGACTATCGGAGAAGCAGGTGTAATCGGGGAAATCATACGCCTAGAGGGTGAGAGGGCGTCTATACAGGCTTACGAGGAAACGGCAGGAATAAGGCCAAGAGAGAAGGTTGTCGGAACCGGCAAGCCTTTGTCTGCTGAGCTTGGTCCGGGAATCATTGGCCAGATCTACGATGGAATCCAGAGATCACTTCCCATTCTGCAAGAAATTGCAGGCTCGCGTATCCGTAGAGGAATCATCATACCCTCACTTGACCGGAAGAAGAAATGGGATTTTGAGCCAATCGTGAAAGAGGGATCGAAGGTAGTCTGCGGAGACACGATTGGAATGGTTGAGGAGACCCCGCTTGTTAAGCATAGGATCATGGTTCCACCTTTGATCGCCAAAGGAACAGTGAAGGCAATCACTGAAGGGAAATTCACAGTGACCGAGACTGTCGCCGAGGTAAAGACCGCACAAGGCCCTGAGAAGTTGGGCCTGATGCATTCCTTTCCAGTACGTCAAGCTAGACCATACAAGACAATGCTACCTGCTGATGTCCCACTCGTCACTGGGCAGAGAATCATCGACGCCTATTTTCCGTTGGCTAAAGGAGGAACTGCAACAGTGCCAGGAGGTTTCGGAACTGGCAAAACCGTTCTGTTACAAAGTCTGGCTCAGTGGGCTGATGTGGATATCGTGATCCTTGTAGGGTGCGGTGAAAGGGGAAACGAAATGGCAGATGTTCTAGAGAAGTTCCCAAGGCTGAAAGACTTCCGCTCAGGAATGCCTCTCATGAGTCGGACAACTATCATCGCGAACACCTCAGATATGCCCATCGCGGCGAGAGAGGCAAGCATCTACACAGCCATCACGATTGCCGAATACTACCGAGATATGGGGTACAATGTTGCCTTGATGGCTGACTCCACTTCGAGATGGGCCGAGGCCCTTCGAGAAATATCAGGCAGGCTTGAGGAAATGCCGGGTGAGGAAGGATATCCCGCGTACCTTGCCACTAGACTAGCCGAATTCTACGCGAGAGCGGGAAGAGTGCAAACCCTCGGAAGCGAGGAACGATTTGGATCCATAACTGCGATTGGAGCAGTCTCTCCACCCGGTGGAGATTTCTCAGAACCGATAACTGGAAACACCCTACGTCTGACAAAAGTGTTCTGGGCCCTAGACTTTGCTCTGGCTCACAGACGGCACTTCCCGGCAATCAACTGGTTCATGAGCTATTCCGAGTACATGCGCACTCTTGAACCATCTTTCGAGAAGATAGGAGCAGGATGGGCAAGACTTCATGAAGAAGCGATGACGCTACTGAAAGAGGAGGAGAAGCTCAAAGAGATAGTTTCGCTCGTAGGGGCCGAGATTCTTGGGGACAAGCAACGCTGTGTCTTTGAGGCCGCGAAAATGTTGAAGGAATACTTCCTGCTGCAGAGCGCGCTTCACCCCGTCGACATGTATTGTCCGCTGAAGAAGACATACCATATGCTTCGTCTCATTCTCAAGTTCTATGAAAAGGCAAAGATGGCTGTAGATCTCGGGATCTCCCTCGGTGACGTGCTTTCCCTAGGCGTGAGAGAAGACCTTATTCGAATGAAGATAGTGCGAGCTGAGGAGTTTGGAGACGTAAGTGCAAAGATCGAGAGCAAGATGACTGAGCAATTTGACCAGATTGTTCAGAAGACAAGGGAGATGAAGCAGACATGAGTGTCGTGGCCAAGACAGGGAGGAAGTTCCTTACAACCAGAGAAATCTCTGGACCACTGCTCTTCGTCGGTTCCACAAGCGGAATCGGATTCGCAGAACTGGTCGAGGTCACTACTCCGGTCGGAGAAATCAGGACAGGACAGGTCATAGATGTCAGCGAGAAGAGCACGATCATCCAGATCTTTGAGGGTACGTCAGACCTTGATGTCGGCAAGACGGCAACTCGCTTCACGGGCGAAAGCATCAAAATACCTGTTTCAGCAGATGTGCTAGGGCGCATGTTCAGCGGTGCCGGCAAACCCATAGATGGTGGCCCAGCCATAATTCCAGATGACTACTGGGACATACATGGTGCGCCAATCAACCCGTATTC
>CAZGRO010000092.1:0-4903 GCA_964528315.1 uncultured Candidatus Bathyarchaeia archaeon | reverse complement strand
CCTTGGCGCCGGCGCCAAGGAGGCCAACTAGCGCGCGGTGGAATGCTTTGAGCCTTCGCGGGACTTCTTGGCGCTTGATCCGGTATTTCTTTTCGACATGGTAGTAGAGGGCTTCTTTTATGCCGTCTCCGATGCGCAGGAGTCCCTCGTCAATGGCCTCAAGAACCATTTTGTTGAACTTGTCGTCAACGATTCTTCTGCTCTGTGCTGGACCCAGCTGAATCCCGGCCATAAGAACTGATTGGCCCACGCTGACACCTGGGCCAGCTGATATGTCGGGTCTGGATATATCAATGTTTCGTGAATGGTACACCGATGTGTCGTCAAATCCATGGAGCTAGTAGATCATTTCGTCACTGACACGAAGATGATGAGCCTTCGCCTTAAAGGAACATTCTTGCAACCCAGCCCTAAGCGCAGTTCTCCACGCCAAAATCTGAAGACATATCGCAGTCCCTATTGATCCATAGATCGTGTCGTCATGCCACGGATCAAGTCTGGCCACGTTCCATCGATTAGCCTTAAGCAAATGCTCTAACAGAATTGCCTTGCTGTCTTCGGTCGAATCAGGAAGAACGAGCACAACATCCTTCTCAGAGAGTGAGAAAAGCTCCATGTGGCTGAACTGCTCCGTAGCTTGATACTGCGATTTCCAACTGAGAACCTCGTATATCTTTGCGGCTCCATACATGGCCATGCAATAGTTGAGGCCCGTTCCCACGATGAAAGTCGCGCCGTCGGAAGGTAACTCCAACGTCTCTGACCACTTGACGCATTCATCAAACAAATGGCCAAGGTTCGCTATCTCGGGTAGTGGTCCTATCCTAGAGTAGCAGGCCAACAAGGTCGCGGTGAAACTTCCTGTTCCAGGCGTCAGTTCACCAGTTCTCCTGAACCTCAGCCTAATACAATCGTCACAGTTCTGAGCCAGCACGCTCCGATCATCAGCCGTTATGGCGGTGACTTTCTCAGCGATTCCTCGGACAGCTCTCGCAGCTTCAATATTCGTCTTCGTTCTGCCTGAGACAGAGATCACGAAAAGGTGCTTTCCTTTCAACAGATTGGGCCTAAGGCAAATATCATAGGGGTCAAGGGCTCTGGCCTGGAAACCAGATAGATACTCGGCAGCCTTTGCAGCGGCAAACGAGTCACCCGCACCGGTGAAGACACAACTCTCTCCATTAGTCTCATGCTGACGACTCAGATTCATGGTTCGGAGGTGCTGGTTGTACGCAGGCAGGTCCTCTATCTGATACCTGATCTCCTTGCCCATGCTGTCAATCGTTCCCGGCAACACTCATTCACCCACTTTGATGGATCATGGGGTTCTTGCTGCTAGGTCGCTATAGATCTTCGTGCTCAGGAGCGCATATGCGATTCAGACACCAAAGCAGCGCAGTTCGAGTACTCTTCAGACAAAGGAAGGTGAGCATCATCTGGGCATTTGACCGCTCAGTTTATTCGATAGATCTTGGTGCTTGAGCTAGATTGGAAATGGAACGAAGAGCTCTGGGACGAACAGGACAACGAAGCACGATCGTTACACTGGGCGGAGCTATCTTCATCGGGAAAACTGGGCAGGAAGAGGCGGACAGGTTCATCAAACTGGCTTTGGATCATGGAGTAAATCACATAGATGTTGCTCCGACCTATGGCGATGCCGAGCTTGGGCTTGGAAAATGGGTAAAGGAATACCGAAACAGCATTTTCCTTGCCTGCAAGACCAGATATCGCACAAAGAAGGAAGCAGGCGAGGAGCTGAAGAGAAGCCTCCAACGACTGCAAACAGACCATTTCGATCTCTATCAACTGCATGGATTGGACAAGCCAGAGGAGCTTGAGACAGCTCTCGGGCCAGAAGGAGCGATCGAGACAATTCTCGAAGCTAAGAGGCAGGGGATCGTCAAGAACATTGGCATAACCAGTCACAACCCAGTGAACATCCTGAAAGCATTAAGCCGCTTCGAATTCGACACCGTCCTGCTACCGGTCAACTGTGTCCTTGCCGCGAATAAGCAGCCTGAAAACGACTACGTGCCAGTACTGAAACTTGCACGGGAGAGAAACATGGGGGTCATAGCCATGAAAGCCATCGCCAGGGGTCCGTGGCCAGACGAGAAGAAGCCGTACAACACTTGGTATCAACCCTTCGAAACCCAGAAAGAGATAGACGAAGCCTTATGGTTCACTCTCTCTCAAGACGTCACTACTGCCGCTAGTTCATCCGACATCAGACTGGCGACTAGGATGATTGACGCCGCTGAACGGTTCGAGCCAATGAGCGAGCAACGACAAGGCGAGCTCGTTTCAAGGTTTGCGTCGCAGAAGCCCCTTTTTCCAAGGCAATGATCTATTCCCGCAAGCGGGCGCGCCGGGTAATGGAGCTGTAGAAGGCTTGCCGTAACGCGTCGGGGAGAGCCAATTGAGTAGTCATCAAACGCTATCTGTTTTGCGTACTTTCTCAACAAGATCCATGCATGTAGAGAACGCCACATTCCTCTTCCTCTTGATCGCTTTGATGAGCGTTTCCAGCATCTTTGTTCTGGACGCTCTTCCAATACACTGCGGATGCATAGTCAACAGAAAGTAGGGTACTCGCTCTGCGTAGATTGCTTCGAACTCCTGCACCCATACGCTGAAGACTTCACTCGGTGGCCTTCTCTCTATTTCGAAAATCGGCCAATCATCCAGGAACCATTCAACGGGAAGCTCCACTATGCCTGTTGGCTTACCGTCAAACGTGAGAATGTACGGTTTCTCATCATTCATTAGGCTGCTGTCGTATCTGAAGCCGAAGCGCATGAGATTCGACACGGTGCTTGGGCTGAACTCCCAGTGTGGCGCCCGGTAACCAATCGGCCTGCGTGCAGCAATTCTGGTAAGTATTTCCACGGATTTTCTGAAGATCTCAATCTCGTCCTCAGGTGACTTCAGCTCACTCAAATTCTCGTGCATATAACCGTGAGCCGCAACCTCGTGCCCTCGTTTCACAATTTCCTTCACGCTCTCAGGGTATTTCTCTGCAGTCCAGCCGGGGACGAAGAAAGTGGACCTGATCTCATACTTGTCGAGTAAGCGCAGCACTCGGTAAAGTCCTACTCTAGGTCCAAACTGGCCTTTTGATAGCTTTACAGGCCTGTTAGCAGCCACCAATGCCTCACGACTCTCGGCATCATAATCAAAAGTAAGCAGAACTGTGCATCTAGTCAATCTTCCAGCCACGCCAATTCCTCGCATGAACAGTCAACACTGGACTATTTCACAGTTGAGTCTTACCTGCTGTCAGGGATAGGCCAGGTTCTCATCCAAAGAGAGAAGAAGAGCGCTCTGCCATAGGAGTAGGTCCGGGATGAATTGAATTGAACACCGATGAGATAATGGATTTGGCTCTCCGCATGGCAGGCTTTGTGGAGATCCCAGCTGACAGCGAAATCTATGTCTCCGGAGACGACATAAAACGAGTCCTCTTTGGGATTGACATCGGATCCGCTGAGCTGCTCATGGCCAAGAATCAAGGATATGATGCGGTCATTGCCCATCACCCTGCGGGCGGAAGAGCAAGAGTCGAGGCTTGGAGGATCTTCGAAAAACATGTTGACCAGATGACCGAGATGGGGATCCCCGAAACCGTGGCCAGAGCAGCCATCCAAAAGAAAATGTCTACTCTTGAGCATGAGTCCCACTCAACAAACTACGATTATGTACCCTCGGTTGCAAGACATCTGCAAATACCTTTCATGAACATCCATAACCCGCTTGATGAGCTGGGCCGGAAAGGCATAACCGACGAGCTTTCACGACTCTCCTCAAGAAAGAGCGACGTGACTGTTGCAGATGTCATATCAACAATCCAGGCCATCCCGGAATTTGAGCGAGCGCTCACCGAGGTGAAGCTTAGACACGGGTCACTATCCAACAAGGTGGGAAGAACAGTGTTCTCACACGCGGCCTACACCAATGGCGGCTACGAAGTGGCAAAGGCCTACTATGCGCATGGCGTGGACACCGTGCTCTACATTCACATAGCTGAAGCTGATGTAGCCAAGCTGAAAGCGGACGAAGTAGGCAATCTGATTGTGACTGGACATATAGCGAGCGACAGCGTAGGCATTAACCCGTTCATAGCTGAACTGAGGGCAAAAGGTGTCGAAGTAGATACTATTAGCGGCATCATATAGACCTAATCCGGCTGTTGGCACTCCGCCGCGAGTCGATGCGTCGTGATATCTGTTTCACATTTCGTTCTCATACCGGCAGGGATGCTCCGGCTGCTTTTCTACAACAGATCTTGCCTTCAATCCTACGGATGAACCCTGGACACGTGCCGCATTCCGTGACAAGAACAGGTACCCCATCTTCAGGACAAGTAACTGACTCTATATTCACAACTCGATGGCGAGGCGGCTGAGGTTCTACTCCGTGAATCCTTAGAAAGCTGTCATAAGTCAACTCAGGATTGAAGCGGTCCTCAATATCTACAACCACTTTGAAAGATCGTATTTCGATATCGGATGGGTGAGCTGCGCGTTTAGCTGGCAACCTGCTCGACCTCTCGTCCTCTTCTGGCGAGTATGTCCACCCACGGATTGTCCTGGAGGAAAGAAGGCAAAACCTCAGGCTTTTGCGCTTCAATCGTGTCAGCAGCGCTGATCTGGGCGGTCCTTGTGTTGAGTTGCATGGGTCGAGTCGATCTGATCTTGGACAGCTCAGAGTTCAGTACCTCTACAGTCTGTTCAAGTGCTGATATGCGTCTTCTCAGTTGCTCAAGTTCGAGCGTGTTCTTCGGTTCGGGAGGTGTATGGTCGAATAGCCTAGCCGGAAGCACCTCCTCCACCCCTCTCGAATCATAGACCATGAGCCCAAGCCCCTTCTCCCTAAGTATTGCCGCATCTAGAATGGTTGC
>CAZGRO010000091.1:3651-5105 GCA_964528315.1 uncultured Candidatus Bathyarchaeia archaeon | reverse complement strand
GCTATTTCCTCTTTCAGTTGTTGGGTTGTTTTTCCTTCGGTCTGGATGCCCAGATCCTGCGCTGCTTTTTCGAGTTTCTCTCGCTCCGGATCCTGAGCGGGGGCCTTTGCTTCGCGGAGCTCTTTTTCGATCTCACGTCTTCCCTTCTCGAATTCGCCCATGGATCTGCCCAGTGCTTTCGCCAGTTCAGGCAGTTTCTTGGAGCCCACCAAGAGAAGAAGTATGAATAGGGCGATCCACAGCCACTCGGCGGCACCAATCGAACCTATCATTTCGTGTCACGTAGGGCAATCCTGTAGCGGGATACTTTAGGATTACGCATCGGTTACCGTTCACTGCCAGGTCAGGTGGCTTCCAGAGCAGAACGCCCGAGACATCTTCATGTGCGTTATCTAGGATTGGACGATTGGGAGAGTAAGTAGCGCGTGCGGCACAACAAGCACGTTCAGTTTTGATCCAAGCCTCTTGGTCACAATTCTGATTGCTTCCTTCATCGTGTCGGCCGGCACCATTTTTGCGTCTCGCACCACCTGTGGATCCTCACTGCCGACGACGATCACCTCATTCTGCTCCAATACCTTTGCCATAACGAAAGCTCGTTGAGCACCCGGCGGGTATCCTGTGCGGCGAAGCTCAGCCAACAGAGAGCGTATGTCCTTCGCATTCTTCATCTTCTCAAGATAGCGTTGTTCTCCGACACCCTTGCCGACACCCTCCTCACAGCGAGCAGGAAGGATGAAGATACCACCAGGCTTGAGAACAGGAGTTGGTGCGAAGAACAGGTAGCTTGGTGCTCTGCTCGCTTGGTAGAGGTTTGAGTCCTTCGGATAGCCTACTCCGCACACTGCCACATCGTACTGCATAGGAATAGGCACTTCGTAGATGCTTCGAGCAAACTTCACGAGCTCCAGATAGGTCTCCCTCGGATCTCCAGCCCGGACAGCCAGAATGCGTTTGTTATCATCCATAACGACATTTATGATGAATCGCAATCCTGCTCGGCGGCCAGCCTCAGTAACCGCTTCTTGAAACGGGTTCCCATCGATCCGACCTAGACGTGTGCCCTGATGATCGATCATCTTTGGACCATGAGTGTACTCGATCATCGCTTCTCCCGCAGCGCCCACAGCAACCGTTTTCGCTCCACCGGAATAGCCCGCATATTGATGCGGTTCAACTATGCCCGTGGCCATAAGCAGATCAGCGTTGTAGGCGGTCTTGTTCACCGACAAGGGGATTCCGGTAGCAGTGGTCCCAAGATTCACAAGCGCCTCAGGGTTCTGCGGTTCACTGTCAAGAACTTGATAGCGATCAACCACAGCCTTCCCCAACTTGATGACCTTCTCTTCGGTTGTGCTCGAACGATGCATCCCCACGCCACACAACAACGCGATGTCCTCGTCTCGAACACCAGCATGCTCAAGCTCCGCCAGCATAGGCGGTATCAGGAGATG
>CAZGRO010000091.1:0-3551 GCA_964528315.1 uncultured Candidatus Bathyarchaeia archaeon | reverse complement strand
CGGGCACGTTAATCATCTTGATCAGAGAGCATTTTCCCCTGCTCTCCTACAGATCGTACTTGATATTGAGTTCACGGGCGATCGCTCTCAGGTCGGCCTCAACCGTTGCATCCAAAGGAATTCCTTCTTTGCTTCTTCGCTCAGCTTCCTCATACTCCTTTTCGCCGTGAATATAGATCCGATTCTCCCCTTCAGCCTTCGGGGTGTTCTTGAGCCGAAGAATGAGTTGATCCATCGCAGCTTTGAACTCACTCACTGGTCGAAAGGCCTCCACTTTGATGGCGCCAAAGAAATGCCCAAGGTTGGCTGGAAGGGGTTTTCCGTCAGCTGTTCTGGGATAGACCTTGTCAGCATATGCGGCTCCCGGCAACACAGCACTCAGGATATCCACCAAAAGGGCCAGGCCGTATCCTTTATGCCCGCTGAAGAGCTCTCCTGCCCCACCTAGCGGCAGCAGTCCTCCGCCTCTACGTGTCGCTAGGTTCTGAAGCACCTGATGCGCATCCTTTGTAGTGATGCCTTTTTCATCTGTAGCCCATCCCAGCGGCATGTCCTTTCGTTGCCTGTCATATACCTCCAGTTTTCCGCGCGGCACCGTGCTGGTAGCCATGTCTAGAACAAATGGCCGTTCTTTGCCAGCTGGTACTGCCACGGCGATGGGGTTGGTGCCCAACACAGCGTGGCGTCCAAATGTTGGTACAACGAGCACATCAGCATTCGTCATGGACATTCCGATCATTCCGTGTTGCAGCGCCATCATGGCATAGTAGCCTGCTATTCCATAGTGGTTGGAGTTGCGTACAGTGACGAATCCGACGCCGTACTTCTCAGCTTTCTTGATCGACATTTCCATTGCCCTGCGGCTAACCGGCTGCCCCAGTCCTGCACCCGCATCGATCAAGGCGGTGGTTGCGGTCTCACTGACCGCGACCTCCTTGGGATGAGCCACCATGACACCATCCCGCAAACCCTTCACGTATCGTCGCAACCGGGCTACGCCGTGAGAGTCAATTCCCCGCAAATCTGCCTCAACCAGCACCTCAGCGGTGGTTACTGCGTCTGCCTTCGACACGTCGAGTTTCTCAAAGACCTGTACACAGAAAGCATTCAAAGGCTTGGCCTGAACTATGACCTTGTCTTTCATCACCACATTGGCTCTCCTCTGACCCACCTATCGTACAGATGCGGATAGCCAAATAAAGCTAGCATCAACATCGCCGTGTCACAGTTTATGCTGGGACCGAACCTTGAGAATGCGGTCTGCAGCCGTGGAACCCTAATAGGCAGGGATGTGATCCAGCATTTCCTGTCGGTCTGTTCCAAATGGCTCATGGATTCTGCTTAGAGTATTCGCTGGTAACCACATTTCCCCGGTTGAGAGTCCAATTGGAGTCAATGGCAGTCTTTATTGCAGCGACAGATTCCAGACCTTGTCGCCCGTACATAAGTTCAAGATACGGTTTCGGAGCTCCGTTGTCAACGTACGTTTTCTTTCCTACTCCATGTTCGGCAGTAATTGTTCCGCCAAGTTCGACCCCCTTCTTTGCCAAGCGATAGGACGCCTTCTTCATCTGCTCCAACTCCTCAGCGGTACTGGGAAGGAAGTTGAAGTGCAGGTGATAGTCTCCTATGTGGCCGAAGATCGCGTAAGCAACCTCAGTCTTCGAGGAGCGACGTATCGCATCAATTCTATCAGCCAATGAATCGTAATCTGCTTCTGAGCTGGACACTGAGCGACTTCCGCCTGAAGTTGTGATTCCAGTCTGATCCTCCACACACTTCACTCGCTCTGGCAGCGGTAGACCTTCAAAGACCCCTTTGTCATAGGTCAAACGGAGATCCTTGATGACTCTCATTAGCTGCATCTCCAATCCCACATCCACGTGAAAACGCGTCATTTCCTTGAACTTGTCAGCGGGGACCGCTATGTCTGTGGCCACTTTGTGAGTGCCTTTCAACCGGACATAGTCGTTGATTCCCTCAGGCAATGAATGCCTCATTTCGGTCAATTTCACTTTGTCGCGTTGATCCATAGGAAACCAACTGTTGACTACATGGTGGCGTTCAAACAGAACATTCCATTGAGAGAGGCAGTCGAACAGTTTCTCTTCACTGATTGCCTGCTCAAAGAGAATGGCTGCTTTGGCATTCGCAGGGATATCTGGGTGCTTGCTCCTCTGTATCTCCAGAGAACAACGATCGAAGAATTCTAGGGATAGTGGGGCCACAAGACCAAGCTCCCCATTCGGCTCCTTTTTCCGCTTGATCTGTCGTGCTTCATCACAGAAAAGGATCGCATCATTGGTTGTGGGGAAGTAGGCGAGGCACTCAAAGATTTTCTCAGGCCTATCTGTGACGGAAACCTCTATCTCTGTGAAGACTCCGAGTGTTCCTTCACATCCTATGAACAGATCTAGTAGATCCATTCGCTCCTTGGCGAAGAATCCAGCGGCATTCTTCACCTTGGGCATGCGGTAGGAGGGAGTTCGAAACCGAGCCGTTTCGCCATTCGTCAGGGCTATCTCAAACTCCTCTTTATCATTCGCGAACACACTGTCCCTCTTAATGTCTAGAAGGTCGCCATTAGGCAGAACCACACGTGCTCTTCTTACCCATTCCCTGGTTGGTCCGTAGTGGAATGTTTTTGCTCCGGAAGCATTTGTTGCCACGGTTCCGCCGAGAAATGCCGATTTCTCCGTAGGATCGATGGGATAGAATAGTCCCTCTCTTTCGACTGCCTTCTGCAGGCTTTCGATCGATATTGCGGACGGCGCAATCACGTAATGCTCGTTCTTGGCCACGCAGAACTCATATTCTATCCCGGTGGCCGCATCTTTGAAACTGGTCGAAGGAAGTGAGTCCCGCTTCGATACCTTTGTTAGATGCTCAGTTGAGAGCACAATTCCGCCGAAAGGTACCCGTGATCCAGTTATGCCCGTTCCCGCGCCAGAGACGGTCACTTGTATCTTCTTCTCATTTGCCTCCTTCAGTATCTCTGCGACCTGAATCTCTGTTTCAGGAAATACGACCTCATCAGCGCTTCCCTTCAGAATTACAGACTCATCTGTCAGGTATTTCTCAACAGTCTCAGCCTCGGTTGAGCGAACGAGAGGCGACGCTGCGTTATCCTTTGCCGGAAATTCAGCGAAGGCTTTGTTTGTCTTCTGATTGCTCATAGCCGACTAACACATAAATCAAAGCTAATATCTGTTTCTTAGCCGCCATCATCCCGCAGAACTAGACAAAATGGTTTTCAACACTTTTTCTTTGCCTTTTGAGGTTGAGTCTATTCGGTTCATCTGTCTTGGGCTCTGGAAAGCGCGCTGTCACCGAGCCTCAGTGCTTTGACGTTGGCAGGCCTGAACACGTCCGCTAGCCAGTGGTTACGGGTACCCAAACAACGGTTTTCCATATGCAGATTAACCGGAAGCAAAGTTCGGATTACCAGGGACGGCCCTGAAACTGCCCAATCACGGTTGGCAGGGAGGGGGGTGATATCACCCTCATTGTCCCTAGCCTCAATCGGTCCGGTGATGGGATGTGGAGAAGGA
>CAZGRO010000090.1:0-5219 GCA_964528315.1 uncultured Candidatus Bathyarchaeia archaeon | reverse complement strand
GTGAAATGAAGCGGCCGCCCCATCTCCGTTGCCCGACCAATCGCTTCATCGATCGCGTCTATCGCAGCCAACTTTCTGATCTTTGGAACTCTGCCCTTTCTGGACGCGTACAGTAGGATAATCATCACTACACTTGAGATAACCAGCAAAATGAATGAGTGTACCACACCCTTCGCAAATTCTAGCAAGATCACTTCCCCAAGCATATTGCCATATCGCTCGAACGCATTTAAGACTATCTCATGAGAACGCATCGGTTCCTGTGTCGGACGCCTGCGGACCCGTCCACGGCCTGCCTTCCGTGCACCAGACTACTTCGCCGTGTCTCACAAATGAATCCAAAGGATATCTTTCGCTAAGACCGAATAATGAGTGTTACCGGAATGCGATGACAATGTGGCCTACGTTCAATATCAGAATGATACAATACCGGAACCCCTTGCTGCGTGCAGGTTGCTTACCACAATATCTATATTCGACACTGGGGAGACCTCGCAGGTGAGACTGAAACAAATGTCAACAGAAGATGCAAGCAAGTTCCTTGAGACCGTGAAGGTTGAGAAACTGACACCTGATTCGAGGAATGTGAATATCACGGTCAAGGTTGTGAAAAAGAATGAGCCTCGAGAAACCATCTCCAGAAGTGATGGATCGAAGCATAGAGTATCAGATGTGTTGGTTGGCGACGAAACGGGCGCTGTATATCTTTCGCTCTGGGATGACAATATCGACAAGGTGAATGACGGAGAGGTTATCGACATAAAGAACGGTTATCTGTCCCTGTTCCGCGGATCCATGCGCCTGAACGTTGGTAGAGAAGGAACTCTTGAGAAGTCATCTGCGGAAATGGGTGAGGCCAACACCTCGAACAATCTCTCAGACAAGCAGTATGAACAGCCGCGAAGATATCCGAGCTTCAGACCTAGGTACGGGGACGACGGGGGATATCGCGGCGGACGAGGACGCTACGGCGGCGGAAGAGGAAGACGCAGGTACTAGATAACCAGACTCCTGCGGTATCTTCCGTGAAAGAATCTCATTCGTGAAGCTACCGTAGGCGCTCACGATTCATCGCGCCAGAAACCGTTCCTAGGCGACGAATAGCATTTTAGCTGCTCCAGCACAGTTCGCTGTTATGCGTCTCACATACGAGCTGGCACCGGATGTTGCCCAACTACTGTCAAGAATCATAGAGAAACTGAGCCTTTCACACATTCAGCTTGACCGCCTTTTCTGCTTCCGAAGTCATGGCTCCAAGACGAGGTACGTTGTGGCTCGCGTCCATGCATTGCCTAGGATCTGGCAGCAGGCTTTGGGGATCAAGGCTCACTATGCCATAGAGGTGCTGGCGGAGAAATATGATCCTCTTTCCGTGGAGGAGAAGGAAAGGATACTGATTCATGAGCTACTGCACATTCCAAAGAGCTTCGGAGGAGGCTTCAGGCATCACAGAGGCTGGGTGACCAAGCGACGGATCGAATCACTTCACCGTGTTCTCCGAGAATCATCCTAGAGCTGAGCGAAGAGGCGTTCTACAAGACATGGGCGCGTCTCGGAAGAAAGACGCGGTCTAGGCTTCAGATTTCGGGGGCTTGCCAGATGAGAGGAAACCCCGAGCATACCTATCTGCATACTTCTCCGAGCCGCTGAACTTGCCCTCTACTGACCTCAAGTGATGATAGAATTCGTGAAGGACGACATATGGATCAAGCATCATCTCAGCATTCGGCAGATAGATCGTTTCCTCCCTCGCTACATAGCATCCCGCAACAGCACGACGCCCCTTCACCGTGCCAACCTTCAACCTCGGAGGCTTGACTGAATACCTTTCCGCCAAGAGTACCAACGCCTCCTCAGGCCTCCCCCCACGAATCATCTGAACAATGCTCATCCTCCAACGGTTATCGCTTATCATCCTTTATCCCGAACCAGCCATGCGACAGTTAGACCAGATTCATGTGCGCCGAGATTTCAATCTACCACGTTTCTCCTTGCGTAGCCTTTTGACCAGCGCAGTGAGGTCATGCGAGACCCCAGAGGTAATGCTGAATCGTTCCATATGAGGACAATGGCTGTCAAGAACAATCTCCCGGGTGTGCATGTTGAAGAGGACAGGGTAGATCCTGCATCCTTCGGGGCGAGCATCATAGATTGTGCAGATTTGACCGTTGTGAAAGACACAGCGACCTTTCGAATTCCTGAGTTTTCGTCCCCCATTTTCCTTGACAACAAAAGAATCCTCACAGAAGCCTAGGCCTCTTATCCTTGAAATATCTGCGTTGCTCAGCGGCATTTGCGTCCTGAGGCAGCATTTGATGCACCTATGCTCTAAACAAACGTTGTTCACTTTTTCCACCCATCAAAGGCAGTCGAAACCCATGTTCAGAACCAGATGAGGCCCCCTCTAGATCAAGTCACGTGAGCCTCTCAAATTCATTGCGAAACGTTTCTCTGAGGCACTCCTTCTCCCTACTAGATAGAAATGATGAATCGATTCCATTCAGACTGAGATGATACAGGTTCTGCAATGTGAACCCGAGTTCATTGTGAAGCACTCTGTATTCGTTGTTCATGTTCGTCTCAAACATCTTTGGATCATCAGAGTTCACGGTTACTTTCAGGCCGTTCTCGAAGAACATTCGGATAGGGTGTTCTCTGATATCGTTCACTACCTTGGTTTTGAGGTTACTTACGGGACATGTTTCTATGGTGACATTCCTTCTTTTTAGATGTTCAAGAAGCGTCGTATCTTCTCTTGCTGATACGCCATGTCCTATTCTTTCTGCGCCCAAGATATCGACTGCTTCCCAGATGCTTTGCGGGCCGCACACTTCTCCTGCATGTGCGGTAAGGTGCAGGCCTATCTCTGCAGCTCTTCTGTAGACTTCCTCAAAGTTCCTAGCTGGGGCAGAGTACTCTCTTCCTCCTATGTCAATTGCGACCACTCTCTCTCGGCAGGTGGAGATTAGGTCAAGTTGCTTCAAGGCAGCTTCTGGACCATAATCTCTGACCAGGTCAATCTTTAGGTTACATTCTACGCCAAAGTCAAGGTGAGCTTTGTCGACACCTCGGTTTATGGCCTTGAGTGTTCCAGCGTAGTCTAGGCCGAGTCTGGTGTGATCTGGTGCCGAGAAGCTTGCTTCAACATACTTCACGTTCTGCTTCGCTTCGTCTTCAAGCATCTCGTAAACGATTCGTTCGAATTGTCCTTCCTTCAGTATCGAACGCGTAACAAGGGAGTAGCACTCTATGAAATGAGAGAAATCTCGATACTGAAACAGCTCCTGCACCTTTTCCAGATTCCAGAGATCACCCCGCTCAATGTTGCTGTCGGACAGAAGCCAGAGAAGTGTGCCTGGCCTAATTGACCCCACAATGTGAATGTGCTGCTCAACTTTAGGCAATTCTGGAATTAGCATTCCGATGTTTTCGTCCAAATGGGCCTCCTCATGCCGGATCAGGCCAGGCGCGTTTCTTACTCTGCCCACTGTTTCTCTGTTTCATCGAGTTCCTTTCTCTCTATCTCATCCATTTGGGTCGTTCCATATCTTCTCAGAAGTTCTTCCTCTGTCAGCAGCTTGAGCTCTCGCCGTCTCCATGCCCGCGAACCTGTGATTTCGTTGAAGACAGACCAGCTTACTCCAGTTTCGCCGACTCTTCCCGGGTCCCTTGTTTCTCTCAACAATTTCAGTGAGTTCATCATCGCCTTTGTTGCCGCATAGAGGCAGACCATGGGAACCGAGATGTACTTGACGCCATGTCCCTCAAGTTCTCTTATTGGAAGAGGAGGCGTTCTTCCTCCGGGAATCAGATTGAAGGCAAGGGGAGCAGGAATCCTCTTTGCGAGCAACTCCACCTCCTCTAGGGACTGCGGTGCCTCAACGTAGACATAGTCGGCTCCAGCTTTCGCATATGCTGTGCCGCGTTCGATTGTCTCTTCCAGGCCTGCAACCGATCTTGCGTCGGTTCTGGCACCCACTATCATGTCAGGATCCTCTTCATCCCTCGCCTCAATTGCGGCCTCGATTTTCTGAATCATCTCGTCCTTGGGAATTACCTGTTTACCAGCCATGTGTCCGCATCTCTTGGGCCATGTCTGATCCTCCAATCTGACTCCGGCGGCTCTGATCCCAGCGAAGCTCTTCACGGCCCAGTACACATTAAGCGCATTACCGTATCCGGTGTCGATATCTGCGTCGACAGGCACTGAGACGCTGTTCACGATTGTCCTGGTTCTCTCCAGCACTTCGCCAAAGCTCAACAAGCCTATGTCTGGTTGACCTATTGCTGATGCAGCTATGCCATACCCTGTTGTTCCCACAACCTTGAATCCCGCTTTCTCTATGAGCAAAGCTGACAGTGCGTCGTACGCACATGGCCTGAGGATCAATCCAGGCTCATTGAATAGCTTTCTAAAAGCCGTAGATCGCTTCATATTAATCGAAAAGCAAGTTGTTGACCGCGTTTAAAGAGCCTTCTCTTCCGCTATTTGGCTTCGATCAGCGGCCATGAGGCCTTTTCTACGAGTATAGGAAAGAGAGAATCATGAAGCATGTGGTGGTTCTTGGGGGAGGAATGGTCGGACGAGTTATCGCCAAGGACCTGGCGACCGATCCGCAGATCAAGGTTTCAGTTGTCGACAAAGACCCACACGCCCTTGCGAGAATATCCAGTGAAACAGCGGTAGATATCATTCAAGCTGATCTTTCGAACCCGGATACAGTGAGAACTGTTGTCAGAGAATGCGACCTTGTAGTTGGCGCTGTCCCTGGCTTTCTGGGCTTTCAGACCTTAAGAGCTGTATTGAACGCAGACAAGAACTACTGTGATATCTCCTTCCTCCCTGAAGATGCCTTGGAGCTCAATGCTCTGGCCAAGGCGAAGGGGGTTACAGCAGTCGTGGACTGCGGTGTGGCTCCGGGAATGAGTAACATGATCGTGGGGCGTGTTCATGCTGATCTTGACAGGACGAATGAGGTGTTGATTCTTGTTGGTGGGTTGCCTAGGAAACGCCTTTGGCCTTATGAATACAAGGCCCCGTTCTCCCCGATAGATGTCATAGAGGAGTACGTGAGGCCTGCAAGGTACAGGAGGGACGGAAAGACGGTGATCTTACCAGCTCTCTCAGAGCCTGAACTGGTCCACATTCCCGATGTAGGAGCTCTGGAGGCCTTCAACACCGATGGCCTTAGGTCGCTTCTCAGGACAATTGATGCCCC
>CAZGRO010000089.1:0-5228 GCA_964528315.1 uncultured Candidatus Bathyarchaeia archaeon | reverse complement strand
CGGGCGGATCAGGCCTGTTGCAATGGGTCTTTTTCCGAAGGGCCGCCAGTACTTTGTCAACTTGTCGAACTCGACATCCCTTTTGTCAAGCTCTCGATCCACATAATCGTTGAGAACAAAGCCAGCTTCGAATCCAAGAAGGCCTATCAGTGCAGCTCTCATTATGAGCGAGATGGAGAAACCACTGTAGTTGCGGAAGCTGAGAAAGAGTCCCGAGCAAAAAAGAACTGGCCAGGCAAAGAAGAACTGCAGCCGTGTCAAGTCAATGTATGCCTTGAGCGATTCCTTCATTGAAGGGTCTCTCTTTGCCTGAGTATCCTTGGCACAGGTTTTAAGTGCTGGGCTGAAGCGGTCTTCTGCGTTCACCTTTGACGGGATCGTCCAACATTCAAGAGGAAACAGGTTGATGAAAGTTCTAGCCTCGCACATTCGCACAATTGCAGATATTCTCAAAGTGATGCGCCCTGGGATCGTGGCGGGAGGTTTCTTTGCCTTCTGTTTAGGCGTTCTGCTTGGGAGGCTCGAGAATCAGGTATTCGACACGACCCGGATTGCACTCGGTTATCTGGTAGTCTGCCTATCCGACCTCTCCACCCATTATAGCAATGATTACTTTGATGCGAGATTGACACGGGCCAGAGATCGCCAGAAGATATTCGGCGGAAGCGATGTCCTCATCAGGCGTCCTGAGTTACGCCCGTTGACGCTGCGAATCGCCGTGTTCTTGACAACCATATCAATAGTTTTGGCTGCGGTCTCTGTCATTCTGTATGGTGCCCCCAGCGAACTGCTATTGATGACAGTAGCGGGTAATCTTCTGGGCTGGATCTACTCAGCGCCACCTATACGTCTGTCTTCCCGAGGGCTCGGGGAGATCGCGATAGCTGTAGGAGTAGGCTTGGGAATCCCAGGCGCAGGGTACCTAGTAACCAAAGGCCGGTTTGATTCTCTTTTCCTCTCCTTAGCTATACCGTTCATGATGTACGGGTTCGTACTTAGCCTGAGTCTCGAGATTCCGGATATGGAGGATGATCTACAGGCTGGAAAGAAGACTCTCGTCGTGCGGAAAGGGAGGAGTTTTTCGTTTCTCGCGGTTATGGCTCTCTCTTCCTTAGCCACCCTCAGCTTCTTTATCTACTCGACGGTTGCAGCTTCTCTCCAGATCATCAACCTCAAAGTGGTCACGGTTCTATCTTCCATACCCCTTGCAACGGGAATCACAGGATTTGTGAAGAGGCGGGAAAAGAGGGAGCAGGCCGATCCCCTGAGCGCAGCTAACATCGTCGCCCTCTTCCTGTTCAACATATCCACAGATCTCTACCTTGCGACTCTTCTAATCTGCAGCCGCCCCTAGCTCTACGAGAGTCGCAAGGTCAGTGGGGAGGAGAAAACGGCATTCGAAACTCTACTATTGTTGGCAGATCAGATCGAAGAGCATCTCTAAGACAGGAGCCAATCTGCTCCGCCGTCTCTGCCAAACAGGATCTGGCTCCGAAAGACTCAGCCAGCTTCGCGAAGTCGGGATTCAACAGATCTACTGCAAAACGTCTCCCTTCGAAATGTATGTCCTGAAAATGCCTCAGAACACCGTAGCCTCCGTTGTTGTGAAGAAGAATTGGTATGCCTAGCCTGTTCTCAACCGCTGTGGCAAGCTCCTGGCAAGTGACCATGAACCCTCCATCCCCGCAAACCGCTACCACCTGTCTACCGGGAAAGGCGATCTTTGCAGCGATAGCTGCGGGCAGGGCGTAGCCCATCGCCACATACCCAAACGGGTACAGATAAGTCCGTGGTTCATAGATTGGAAAGATTCTCTGCATCCAGTATGACGGAATTGTCGTGTCTGCAGCCACTATGGCGTTGCGTTCCAGAACATTCCTGATGCCCGCGATGACCTCTACCTCGATTGGATTAGATCTCTTCATCTGTTGCCAAACCGAATCTCTGAGCCCTTCCCAGGTCTTTCTCCAGTCTGATCTGTCGCTCTTGGGCATGGACTGGAGCTTGACGGCGATCTCGCCAAGAACAGCTCTCGCATCTCCGTATATGCCGACCCTCGCAGGGTAGTTCTTTCCTATCTCTCCGCGGTCTATGTCGACGTGAATCAGGTTCTCAGGCACCTTTAGGGCCCACCGGTTCATCGAAAGAGATGAGAATCTTGTGCCCACAGCAAGCATCACGTCTGCTTTCCGAAAGACCTCATCAACAACTCCCGGCATTCGTGATCGGCATAAGAACAGCGGATGGTCTGATGGGATCGAGCCTGCTCCCATAATTGTTGTAATGACTGGTGCACCGAGGAGCTGTGCGACCTCGACGAGTTCTGGGGAAGCGTTTGAGCTTGCCACACCGCCCCCTGCAAGAATCACGGGGAAGCGGGAATGAGAAAGAAGATCCGCCGCCTCTCGAAGAGATTCACTATTGACGACTAAACTGGTTCTATTATGAGTCTGCTTTTTCTCCAGGTTGAAATCACTTGTGGCTTCGAGGACGTCTTCAGGCAGGCCCACATAAACGGGTCTGACCCTTTCTTTCCTCAGATCGTCAAAAGCCTGCTCCATAACTCTTGGGATATCGCCACAACTCATAATGCAGTATGATTTTGCCGCAACAGGCCTTGAAAGAGATGTCTGATCGATCTCATGAAGCACCCCCTTTTTCCTTCCGATCAGATTCGATGATATCTCTCCAGCCAGAGCAAGAACAGGAACCGAATCGGAGTAAGAGGTAGCCAACCCTGTCAAGGCATTGGTGAGACCTGGACCTGCTGTTGTTACGCAGACTCCTGGTTTCCCGGTCACCCGGGCATAAGCATCAGCCATGAAAGCTGCTGCCTGCTCATGCCTAACGGAGACATGACGAATTGAGCTCTCACGAAGCCCATCATAGAGATCCAGAACGTTGATCCCGGGCATACCGAAGACGACCTTGACACCTTCACGTTCTAAGCAACGAACAAGAACCTGACCACCAGTCAACACAGTCATGCCAGACCCTCCTCAATTCTAGGACGCGCATCCGATAATCGTTTGAGTGAGATATATAGAACCATGTTGCTGAAAACAACTACAAAAAGACGTTTTCAACCCCATCTGAGCGAACTGCTGATACTCTTATTATCAAGGCAAACGCTCAGTCCTGAATCTGAAGCTCCAGCAAGGCGAAGACATTGCGAGACATAAGCGTCCCTTTTGGCATAGGAAGCGTGTTGCTAGGGATACCGGAGAATAGACTGATCGGCGTGACATCTCCACGCCCCGCCAAAGCCCTGACAGAGAGCGAATTTCGCTCAGCAATTGATCGCCCCGTAGGCACCACAGGACTTGCGCAGATGGTCAGGTCGGGAGGCAAAGTTGCTATCGCAGTTGACGACTACACGAGACCTACACCGACGGCACAAATACTCCGGATCGTCCTTTCAGAATTGAAGGAAGGAGGCGTATCCTTCGAGGATATTGTGGTGGTCATCGGTGGGGGTTTGCATGTACCGACCGCAGAACATGAGAAGCCAGTCCTTGTAGGGGAAGAGATAGTTGGTCTCGTCGAGGTGGTTTCACATATTTGCGATGACAATTCATCATTGGTCGACCTTGGTTCTTCCAGTCGCGGGACACCGATCATGATCAATAGAAGGATTGTTGAGGCAGACTTCAGGATCTGCATCGGGTTAATTGAACCGCATCAAAAGGCAGGCTTTAGCGGAGGCGCAAAGAGCATCGTCCCTGGAGTCGCTGGCAGAGACACGATCAATCGCAATCATTCCATGCGGCTTCCGATCCGCGAAGCGATAGGTAAAATCGAAGGAAACCCCGTCCGTGCGGACATGGAGGAGATCGCAAGAAAGGTAGGAGTCGATTTCATTGTGAACGCCGTACTGAACGACAGGAAGCAGGTTGTGGATCTGGTTGCAGGCGACTTGATCGATGCGCATAGGAAGGGGGTCGATTCTGCGAGGAGAATGATGGAAGTTGAAATCCCTAGGGCGGCGGACATATTGATCCTTTCACCAGGAGGTCACCCACGGGACATCAATCTCTGGCAGACTGAAGGGAAGGGACTTGTTCGAGCCTGGACCGCGACAAAGAAGGGATCTGAAATCATAGTTGTCGCAGAATGCCCCAGGGGTATTGGGCATCCTGGGCTGGAGGATTGGTTGAGCGGCGCTTCACTGCACCAGATTCATGAGCGGTTCCGCACGGAAGGATACACACTGATCGGCGAAAAGGCAGATCGCTTAGCTGATCTCTCTGAGTATGCCAAGTTGACATTCTACAGCCCAGGCCTTGACCCAGAGAAGTTCAGCAGACTACCGGTGTGCTTTACAAACAAGCCACAGGAGAATCTGGACCTTGCCCTACGTCGGGCATCAGAAGATTCGTCTGTTCTAGTCGTTCCGAATGCTACGGCAGTCCTTACGAAGACAAGAAGCTCAGCTTAACGTGTGCGCTCGACAACCATCAGTCAGGAGAGACAGATACATGATATTCATTTTGACAAAATCTTCCGTTGAGCATACGGCGTCAACGCCTAGTTTTCCGGCAAGGCATGCTCGTACTCGCGGCGCCGCAGTCTTCCAATGACTGCAAGGAATTATATATCGCCTAATGCAGCGAAATGGGCCTCTGGTAGATGCAAATGAAGTATCGATTGTGGGACATGTCCTGGATGGAAGCCGAGGAGGCTTTCAAGAAATCGGACACCGTGATAATACCAGTCGGAACACTCCATGCGCATGGACCATCGCCTATCAGCATTGACTCCAGCTCCGTGGAGAAACTGGCAGAGGAGGCCGCTAAGAAAACTGGATTGATGACTTTGCCTCTGCTCGCCTACGGAGAAAACGACAAGATGCTTCACTACCCTGGTACGATAGTAATCAGGCCAAGCATCTTAGAAGAGGTGTACGTCGACATATGTCGAAGTCTACACAGGAATGGCGTAAGAAAGGTGATCTTTCTTAACGGTCACGGTGGAAATCGCGAGACCATAATAAGAGCTGGCCACAGGCTCCGGGATCTTGGAATGATCATCGCGATATTGGAGTGGTGGTCGATAGGCAAGAAACTGATGCCTGATCTATGGCCAGAGCCGAAAGGAAGCTATATGGCTGAACTAGCTGTCGCGGTCGCCATAGGTGGCAAAGAGATCGCAGACTTGAGAGGCGGCGGATACAAAGGAGAATGGGGATCAGACCCAACTCTGAAAAAGATATTCGGAGAGAAGATCAA
>CAZGRO010000088.1:0-5414 GCA_964528315.1 uncultured Candidatus Bathyarchaeia archaeon | reverse complement strand
TTCGCGGCGTCTTCTGGCTTTCCTTTGTTCCCGCTGCGATAGCTCTATTGATACTGCTGTTCTTCGTGACTGATACGCGAGGGTCGGTTAGGCATAGGAGCGTGTTCGAGAATGCCAGAGAGGTGCTGAACCGAGATTTCCTCTTCTTGCTCTCGATCCTAGGAATCTTCACGGTTGGCGCCTACAACTTCTCTTTCATTTTGCTGAAGGCTGGTTTTCTGGGCGTACCGGAAAGGGACATACCGCTGGTCTATGCCTGTCTCAACCTTGCCACGGTGCTTCTTGGTCTCCCTGCAGGAATCTTGGCGGACAAGGTTGGAAAGTTGCCGGTGCTCTGCCTTAGCTATGCGGTGTTTCTCATTACTTCAGTAGCAGGCTTTCTGCTCTCTAGTAATCCCGTCTACGGGTTTTTGTTGTCCCTTCTCTTCGGAAGCTATCTGGCCATTTCCGAGACAGTGCAACGGGCTATGATACCGGATTTCACGAAGCCTGAACTCAAGGGAACCGCCTATGCGCTCTACTACACGCTCGTTGGAGTGGGTTCCTTGGCTGCGAACTTCGTTTTTGGAGCACTTTGGACGAGCATTGGCGCCTCAGCGGCATTTCAGTACAGCGCTGTGACATCAGCTCTTGGAATCCTCGCTCTGATTGCTTTCATGACGAAGGCAAAACCTTCAGGACCGTAGAGGGCGATGTGCTACAGTTTCAGACAGTTTCCTTTGACCAAGACCTACTAAGGTCTTCTCGATTCACATCAATGCAGTAAAGACACTTCGTCTGGGCTTACCAATCTTCGGTCCAAAGATCTCCTGAGTCCACATAACGATCAATATGCCTGAGAGAGACAATAGGATCAGCAGGTCGGTAGGCCTGAGTGATCTCGCCGGGGGCGGTCGCTCCTCCTTCTCCATTCTTTCCCCAGAAATTGGATTAAGCAGTGTCTCCACCGGCGCGTAGTCATCTGTCAGCGTTATGCGACTGCTTATGAACCCTTCATCTTCAACAAGGGTCTTCACATATTCATCAAAGTCGGCAATCCTGATAGAGGGATTTACTCGCGCTCTTGCAACCAACTCCTCCTTGGAGTAGTGTTCAGGTATCATTGTGGCTACCAAGGCAAGATTCTGAGTCATACCATAATCCTTCGAGCCTTCCCCCCGGCTTCCAGCCTGAAACAAGTAGATGTTGCTGAAGACCTGTCTCACAGTGTTGCATTCTGCTTTTATCAGTTCTGAGGATGGACCGGTCAGGGAGGAGATAAGGTTGGAGACAATCACACCATTGGGAGTAAGGTCTCTGCTTAATTCTTGGAAGAATTCCCTCGTCATCAAGTGGAACGGTACGTAGGTCCGTGAGTAAGCGTCCAACACAACTAGATCATATTTCTTTTGGGATCCAACCAGATAGAGCCGTCCGTCCTCATTGAATATCCTCAGTCTAGGATCATTCTTAACATCGAAGTACTGCCTGGCTGCGGCTATGACATCATCATCGATCTCAACAACATCCACTTGCACCTTAGGGTAGTCGGCGAGAAATCTCTTGGGTCCAGAGAAGCCTCCTCCTCCCACGAAGAGAACGGTCGTGATGTTGTAGTTGAAGACAAATCCCATGTGGAAGTAGTTGTTGTAGTTGTAGATGATTCTTTGAGGATCATTCAGATCCATGGCGCTGTGAAGATGATCGTCCAACACCATTGTGCGAACCTTCCCGCCATGAAAAGGATCAATTCCTTCAAGAATTGCCATGTGATGGTACAGTGTCTCCTTCTCAAGGAGTACCTCGTTCAGGCTCAGTTTGAAAAGCATGATGTTCGGGCTTACCGATGTGGGTGGTGCGATGAACGCTGACAGAACTAGAACAAGCACTAATGCCACTCGGATCTTTCCCCGAAGTCCCAGAAGCGAAAGTCCAACCAGCACTATGCCCAGAAGCTGAAGTATTTTCACTATTCCCATCTCAGGGATCAGAAGGAACGCGGTCGCGAATGTGCCTAGGATGCTGCCCGCTGTTGAGAGTGAGTACAACTTGCCAGTCAGGTTACCTATATCAGACAGACTCTTGGCAGCAAGTCTAATCGCGTACGGCGAAACCATTCCCAAAAGAAGACTCGGCATTGTTAGAATGGCGAGCGAAGCCAAAAGTGGTGAGATTCTATCGCCTAGATTCAGCGAAATAACGCGATCAAACACAGCAGGAGTCATAACTGGAATGGTGAGAACGAAAATACCTGAGGTAAGGACTATGAGGCAAAATGTTCCGAAATCAGGTCGCTTGTCCGCAACCTTGCCACCGACGTAGTACCCAGCTGACAAGGCTGTCATGACTACTCCTATTAGGCTGCCCCATACGAAGATGCTGTTCCCGAAATATGGCGCCAAGATTCTGCTTGCGGTGAGTTCCAGAGCCATGACTACTGCGCCGCACAAGAAGACCTGAATCTTCAGCCTTTGCTCCATGCTCATCTAAGCCAACTTCCCAGCTCACCTTTCAGGCATAGCCTAGGATCATGCCCAGTTGAGACCATTTTCGACGACATTCTGTTTTCCTTATTCATCACAGACCGGATCAGCACCGTTCTTTCTCAGATGATATCTGTTAAATATTGTGTCCACAGCATTTCTCTCGACTTATCATGGATTATGATCTGGTAATCAAAGACGGCTACGTCCTAGACGGAACCGGAAATCCTTGGTTCCTGGCTGACATCGGAATCAAGTCCGGGAAGATCAGTCATTTGGGACCGCCTCAGACATTGAGCGCGGATAGGACAATATCTGCACGGGGATTTGCTGTCTGCCCAGGCTTCGTTGACATTCACTCGCACTCTGACAGAACTCTTCTGCTCCAGCCAAGGGCTACCAGCAGCCTTCTGCAAGGAATCACGACTCAGGCAATTGGCAACTGTGGCTCCTCTCCTGCCCCGATAACGGCCAAGAACGAAGAGCAGATAGTGAAGAGGTTTGAGGCTGCTAGCGAAGGAAAGCTCAGAGTCAATTGGAGAACCATGGGCGAGTACATCGCTAGACTCAGAAGAAAAGGGCTTGGAGAAAACGTCGCGCCGTTCGTCGGTCACGGCACTGTCAGATCGGCTGTTCTTGGGCCTGAAGGAAAGGGCGGCGAGAAAGTTGATCTTTCGAGCAAACAGATTGGTCAAATGGAGACGCTTGTTGACCAGGCGATGCGTGAAGGCGCCATGGGTCTGACTACGGGGCTTGCATATCCTCCAGGCCGAAATGCGACAACGAAGGAAGTTGTGAGGCTCTGCCAAGTCGTGGCCAGACGAGGGGGCATCTACCTGACGCACATAAGAAACGAAGGAGATTGCGTGGAGAAATCTGTGAGAGAGGCCATCACGATCAGCGAGAAGGCGAAAGTACCCACGAATATCGCCCATCACAAGGCATGGGGAACTAGGAACTGGGGAAAAACTGAGAAGACGCTGAAACTTATCGAAGAGGCTAGAGAGAAAGGACTCATGGTTACCTGCGATGTCTACCCGTATGACCGCGCTGGAGTCGGATCACCGCTGAGGGCAATCTTCGCACAAGAAGGAGATGTGGACACTAAGAAGCTGCTTCGAAGCCTCGCAGATCGCCAAGAGTTCAAGAGAATCAAGGAGCAGGTTGCCAAACGAGTTGAAGAAGACAGCAAGAAAGCCCACCAGAGAAGACAACAGCTGAGGCGAAGGGGAGTAGTGTCTCCGACATTCGAGATGCCGAGTCCCGCCGTGATAGTTCATTCTCCAACGAGACCAGAATTTCTAGGAAAGAATCTTGCCGAAATCGCTAAGCTCACCGGAAAAGACTGGATCACGGCAGCAAGGGATCTCGTGCTTCAAGACAAGGGTGAAACAAGGACAGCCGGATACATGACGGAAGATGATGTGGAAAGGGTAATTGCAAGTCCCAACTCAGTGATCGCAACAGACTCCTCCACACATGAGACCGCCCCTGATCCAAGAAGATCCGCAGTCCACCCTAGAACATACGGCACATATCCCAGACTTCTGGCAAGATATGTGAGAGAAAGGAAGGCTCTCTCTCTTCCTGAAGCCATCAGAAAATCTACTTCCTGTCCAGCAATGGTGCTAAAACAGAGAGACCGGGGACTCATAAGACCAGGAATGTGGGCTGACATTGTAGTCTTTGACAAGGATAGGGTGGGTGACAAGTCAACTTTCTCTCAGCCAACTCTGCCTCCTCAAGGAATTACCTACGTCATCGTCAACGGTCAGATAGCAGTTGACCGAGGAAGGCCAACAGGTGCCCTTGCAGGAAAGATACTGACACTGGGGTCCATGAGTCCATAAATAGACCGTAGTGGAGAAGAGGATTATTCCCGACACATATTCTGCAATCAAGAGTTGAAGGAAGATGGCACAGGCAAAGCTCAGGAAAGAGATACTGAAGCTGTCTAAGCAGGTCCAAGGAACCATGGGGCTCGCCATAAAGCACATTCAGTCAAAACAATGTCTCTTTCTCAACGAGAACCAACTCTTTCCGACAGCAAGTGTCTTCAAGGTCCCTATCCTAGTTGAGCTGTTGAATCAGGTAAAGACGGGAAAAGTCAGTCTGGATCAGAGGTTGAGAATGAGAGAAGAGGACAAGTCGCCGGGCTCCGGTGTTCTGAAAGAACTGAAAGCTGGCGTGGAACTAACTGTCAAAGACCTTGCGATGTTGATGGCGATAATCAGCGACAACACGGCCACCGACATGCTGACCGATCTGTTGGGCGTAGAGGCCATCAATTCGACTATGAGTCGCTTAGGATATGCCAAGACTAGAGTTGTGATGAATTGCAAAGGCATACTTTTCGATCTGGTCGGAATAGACGCGCGAACGGCTTCACAAGAGGAGCTTCAGAAAGGATGGGAACTCCTCAAGCAAGGAAAGATCAACCTGAGAGCAAGAGCGCTCTCCACGAAGAACAACAATGTCTCTACGCCACACGAGATGATGCACCTGTTCGAGGATCTGCTAACTCACAGGATTCTGAATGATGCCTCTTGCGAGGAAATACTTGACATTTTGAAACGCCAACAACTGAGAACAAGGATTCCGCTTCTTCTTCCAGAAACGACCGGCATTGCGCACAAGACAGGGACGCTTAGAGGAATACGCAACGATTCAGGAATAGTATACCTACCAAACTCTCAGCTCATCATATCGGTCTTCACCAAGAGAGTAAGGAATCCTCTTGAGACCGACAGAACAATAGGAGAAATATCGAAGACAGCATATGATCACTACCTCACAATCGACCGTAAGTGGAGAACGCATTAGATGAGCGAGAGCGGTCAACTCACCATTCCGACAAGAACCTTCATAATCGAACGATCTATCAAAAGATCCTCAGCAGGGCTGGTGAGCTGAACGCGCTGCGTAGTCATTATGGCGGGAGGATCTGGCCAA
>CAZGRO010000087.1:0-5471 GCA_964528315.1 uncultured Candidatus Bathyarchaeia archaeon | reverse complement strand
AGCCACGAGGTATTACCAAGGCCTACAGAAGCATACATCAGCATCGTCAACGCACACGTAGCCTCCACGAAGCCAAAGCAGGTCTGCCAACACAACAAGAACAGGCTTCCCCAGACCAGAAAAAGAAACGACGGCTCACATTCTTCCCACACATAAGGAGAGGCCAACAGACACTATCGACCAGTTTCGCAAGAGGCGCGCGCTGGCAGTCGCACGTAAGGCATTTAAACTGAGGGCGGAAACATCTCAATTCGGGGATGCTAGCGATGAATGAAGATCTTCCGAGGTTGGCTCTTCAGGCTGTTCAGAAACTAGGAGTCTCATACGCAGATGTGCGATACATCGAGATTGAGACTGAGAATCTTCACGTAAAGAAAGGTGTTCCAGAAGAGATTCGGAAAGGCGCTTCCTCAGGAATCGGGGTCAGAGTGATAGCCAAAGGGGCATGGGGGTTCGCTGGGACAACGGTATTGAAACGGCCTTCTGTGATTGAGACAGCGAAGAAGGCTTTCAAGGTCGCTTTGGCTAGTGCAAGAGCGAAGAAGAGCGATGTGAAGCTGAGCCCAGCTCCACCGAAGAGGGCGAAGTATTCAACTCCTATCAAGAAAGATCCCTTCAAGATCTCTCTCGACAAGAAGATTGAGGCTTTGAGGGTTGCCGAACGGGCTGCAGCGGCAGAATCGACTGAGTTGATTAAAACCTCGTCAAGTTTCTTCCGCGCTCATAAGGAGCGAAAGTTGTTCCTGAGCAGCGAAGGCGCAAGGACAGATCAGACTATTGTATGGTGTGGTGGAGGCGTATCGGCCACAGCCATACAGAGCGGAGATGTGCAGGTTCGATCGTATCCCGCATCGTTCAGGGGAAACTTCAACACTGCAGGGTACGAGTTCTTCGAATCGCTGGATCTGGCCGGCCACGCGAGCGAGGTTGCGAAAGAAGCAATTCATCTGCTCTCGGCTGACAAGTGCCCTTCAACCACCACCACTATTCTCATTGCAGGAGACCAGCTCGCATTACAGGTCCACGAAAGCTGTGGCCATCCCACGGAACTTGACCGAGCCCTAGGAATGGAAGCCGACTACGCAGGGACAAGCTTCCTGACTACTGACAAGCTTGGAAGCTTCAGATATGGATCTCCGAAAGTGGATATTTCAGCTGACGCTACGACACCTGGGGGCTTAGGAACGTATGCCTATGATGATGAAGGCGTTCAAGCAAGAAACGTACCCTTGATCAAGGAAGGCCTATTCATCAACTACCAAAGCTCGCGCGAAACTGCCGCCTTCCTGAATCTCAAACAAGGAAGCAGCGGCGGAATGCGAGCTGACTCCCCGCTTGCGATGCCGATCGTTCGGATGTCAAACATAAACCTTCTTCCAGGAGATTGGAAGGTTGAAGAGCTCATCAGGGATACCCAAGATGGCATACTAATGCTGACCAACAAGTCTTGGAGCATCGATGACAGGCGACTGAACTTTGCATTTGGGACAGAGGCTGCGTGGCTCATCAAGAACGGAAGTAAGGAGAAGATGATCAAGCAAGCCACTTACACAGGAATAACACATCAGTTCTGGGGTAGCTGCGACGCCGTGTCCAAAGATGATTGGCACATGCATGGCACACCAACGTGCGGCAAAGGCGTTCCCTCGCAGGTCATGTACGTTGGACATGGAGTTTCAACAGCCAGGTTCCGCAATATACGCGTCGGAATAGCATAGGAGGGAAACCAAATGTCTCTTGAAGCTCTCTCAGAAGCAGCACGAAAAGCTACGAAACTGGCAACAAGGAAAGGCGCTGATCAGGCACAGGCTACGACGTTCACATGGATCGAGGATCTCACAAGATTCGCAAACTCTCAGATCCACCAGAACGTGGCAACTCACAGAGACGGGCTGAAGGTTCGAGTGGTCCTCAACAGAAAGATAGGAGATGCAACAATAGACTCATTCGATCCATTATCAATAGAGGCCGCGGTAGGCAGCGCGATCAAGATAGCCCGAGTCTCGCCACCGAACCAACTTTTCAAGAGCCTGCCTGAACCAAGGAAATACACTCCTCTAAAGGCAACGTTTGACAGGAGGACTGCGAATTGCGACCCGAACTCGAGAGCTGAAAACGCGAAACGTGCAATCCAGATTGCACACGAGAAGGCTGCCCTCGTCAAAGCGGTCGCAGGTTCTTACATGACAGGCTCTGCCAGCTTCGCAGTCTCAAACAGCTTAGGAGTTGACGCGAAGGCACAGGTTTCTCTTGCACAGATGGCTGTCACGGTGATATCTGAGAGGCAAGGTTCTGAGGGACATGGCTACTACTCAGCCTTTGGAAGAAGTATGAAAGAAATCAATGTTGACAAGGTTGCTGAGAAAGCAGCTGAGAAATCTGTGAAGAGTCTTCAGCCAATTCGTTTGGAACCGGGCGAATATGAGGCTCTGCTGGCTCCTGACGCAGTCTCCCTCTCTCTATCCTATGTCAGCAACGGCTTCCTCGGCTCTTGGTTCCAAGACGGAACTTCCTTCGTCAGACATAACTTGGGCAAACAGGTCTTTGATGAAAAGTTCAATCTGAAAGATGACGCAAGGGACACGTCGACACTCTACGTGACGCCTGTTGATGGCGAAGGGGTCCCCAAACGAGCGTTGACATTAGTGAAGAATGGCTTTGTGGATGAGAACAGTATATGCTACGATTCCTATACGGCTGGAAAGGAGGAGAAAACCAGCACAGGCCATGCCCTGGTTCCGTTCTTTGAGGCTTTTGGTGCGGGCCCAGATCTGATAAACATGGTTTTGGCGCCAGGGCAAGCCTCCGAAGAGGAGATGATCAAGGAGACTAGGTATGGCGTATATGTTTCAAGATTCCATTATGTGAGAACCGTGAATCAACCGCGGATGATCCTGACTGGGTTGACTAGAGATGGAACGTTTCTAATTGAGAACGGTGAGTTAACTAAGCCCGTCAGAAATCTCAGGTTCACGGACAGCTTCCTGGATGTCTACAAAGGAACACAGATGGTTGGAAAGGACCAGGAGAGACAGCAGCTGGCTACGGTTTCTCCTGTGAAAGTCGCCAAGCTACGCTTTACGGGCGTAAGTGAACAATAGGACTTGGAACCTCTCCCTTTTCTTCTTCTGATACGGTAGGATACCGTTGTCTTCATGGATAGTTCCTAGAATTGATTCTCCATGAGTGAACCCTCGTCAAGAGATGTGGCAAACCAGAAACTCGTCCTCGTTGTGACGACTCTCGGATCATTCATGACCCCGTTTGATAGCAGTGCTACGACTCTAGCGATTCCGCTTATTGGAGCTGATTTTGGAGGTGGACTGATATTGCTCTCTTGGATATCGATTGCGTACCTTGTTGCCCTGACGACCTTTCTTCTCGTTTTCGGTAGGATTGGGGATATCCGAGGAAGAAGAATCCTTCTGTTGACAGGAGTCTTAGTCTTCACATTCGCTTCAGTGATTTCCGGTCTGTCGATCTCACTGTATCAATTGATCTTTGCCAGACTCGTTCAAGGCATAGGTACATCAATGATGTCGGGGAACTCAATGGCTTTTCTCACATCAGTTCTTCCTTCATCAGAGCGCGGAAAGGCAATAGGAATTGTGACGGGCGCCACCTACGCTGGCCTGTCTCTAGGCCCTGTTATTGGAGGGTTCTTGATCTCTCAATTCGGATGGAGATCAATATTCTACATCAATGTCCCGATCGGATTAGTTGCAGCCTATCTCTGCTATTTCAAGACTTATGAGACTCAATGTTTCGACAAAAAGAGTTCTTTCGACGCTCTCGGTGCTGCCAGCCTGACCACTTCGATTTTCTCAATCTTGGCCTCCATAACCTTGAGTCAGGCCGGCTTTCTCTCCTCCGAATATCTTAGCTCTCTAGTGACCCTTGGAGTTCTCTCGTTCTTGCTATTCTGCTATACAGAAAAGGAGTTATCAGCTCAGCCCCTTATCGATATGAGATTGTTTGCCGAGAATAGAATGTTTGCTCTCTCGAACGTGACCGCTTTCCTGAACTATCTTTCCTCTTTTGGGATAGGGTTTCTCTTGTCATTGTATCTGCAAGCGGTCTTAAGGCTTGATCCTAATCAGGCTGGGCTGATTATGCTCTCTCAGCCCATTCTGATGACAGCGGTCTCTCCTCTCAGCGGTCGTCTCTCAGACAGAATACAACCCAAGGTACTTGTATCAATCGGGTTGGCAATAATGTCGATTTGCATGTTGGTTCTCTCTAGTGTAACTGCCGATACGTCCCCATACGCCCTAGTCTTGATCCTAGCCACACTAGGTTTAGGATATGGCCTGTTCAGTTCACCGAATACAAGTGCAGTGATGGGATCGGTTTCAAAGGGATCACTAGGTGTGGGTTCTAGCACTCTGTCAACTATGAGATTCTTGGGGCAGTCTCTAAGCATGGTACTGGTCGCTTTCATCTTGACCAGTAGTGTCTCGCATAATATCGTGCTCATTGGGAGAGGACAGCTGAATGTCTCAGTACAGGACTTTCTCCTCGGCTTCAGTATCTCGCTTCGCATATGTGCAATCATTGCGGCCACGGCAGTCGTATCTTCACTATGGCGAGGAAGCGTTCTCACTAAGAACTAGGCTTCAACTATCATCGAAACTACACTGGCGCTTCTGAATGCCTTTCTAATTCAGCTTTGACGGTGACCACGTGAGGATCATCAAAAGAGCTCCGTAGCGCACGGAAGTCCAGCATTCGCATCTTTGCTCGTCAAAACCAAAACCTCTTCTGCTCTCCTCGTACAGGCCATAATTCCATGCTTACAATAGTGTTCTGAGTTCAGCTAGAGTTGTCACTTCGTAGTCTGCCTCAATCGAATCAACCCATTTTCTTCGCTCAATATGGATCGTGATCATGCCCGCGCCCTTTCCACCTTTGATATCTGTGAACGGTTTGTCTCCCACCATAACGCATCGATGGGGCGATGTCGCAAGCTTATCTGCAATCAGGAGAAACGGAAGGGGACTTGGTTTTCTCTCTGCAACTTCATCTCCCGCCACCACTATCGCCTCAAAAAAGCCCTTGAAGCTCAGATTGAGGATTCTTCGACGTTTGAACCCCACGGTCCCATCATCATCTGTCACTAATCCGAGTTTGTATGTCTCTTTCCTAAGGTATTCTAGTGTGCTTATTGCATCTGGATATGGAACACTTTCTTCTTCATAGATCTTCCAGTATTCTGATGTAATCCTTCTGATGAAGGGTTTTGGTACGGTCTTGCGGTACCCGAGTTTCTCAAGGATCTTCTGCCACCAGAGATTGCGATCATACGTAATCTGTCGGTTGAATTCGTCATCCATTCTCCTGACGATTGTTTCGATTTCTCGTCTCTCAATATTCTTCTCGTTCTCTCTGAGAAATCTCTGGAGGAGATCAGCGACTTTTTCATGGGCTACCTTCAGCCCTCGCTGTGCGTCTATGAGCGTTTCATCCAGATC
>CAZGRO010000086.1:0-5648 GCA_964528315.1 uncultured Candidatus Bathyarchaeia archaeon | reverse complement strand
CTGGGCGCGAGTTTCTGGCAGAGATTGATCCGGACTTTGCGGAGGCCTACGAACACCTTTACGAAGATGTTCTCTGTAAAGACGGCCCCCTGCCTGTCAAGTATAAGGAGTTGATTGCCATGGTGCTTCTCGCAGCAAGACGTGTCGATCCTGATGGTCATATTAAGAGAGCCTTGAAGCACGGCGCGACGAAGGAAGAGATTGTTGACGCATTTAAGGTTGCCATGATACCTGCAGGGGTGCCCACAATGAGCTTTGGACTGAGTAGGTTGAAGAAAGTTCTCGACGAGCTGGAAGGAGAAGGCAAATGAGATTTTGTGCACGTTTCCGTCGAGACGAGATTACAGGCCCGATTCCCAGGGATCAATAATCCATAATAGAACTAGTTGAGCGTCATCCCTTAACATACCTGTGCCCAGTGTACAGCTCGATTGACCCTCCAGAGATCATGGAGCCTTTCACGTAACAAAAAGTGTATAGAAGTTCATCGGGCAGCGGATTTCGATCTCCTGATGCTTACGCAGTTGGACGAAGCGCATTGACAGGGAAATATCGTACAATCGCTGTTAAGACCAGTTACTGGAAGCCTGGGCACGACTACCTCACCTCGATTTCCATGGCGGTTGCGTCAAAGCTTCTTGATCGAGATGTGGTGGTTCTGTCAGAGAAAGCGTTGTCAGTTGCCGAAGGACGAATAGTTGATGAAACAAAGATTGCCCCCGGCGAGACAGCGAGAATACTAGCCGGTTTCTGGATGAGACATGTCTGGGGTTATTTGCTTGCCCCCCTTTGTCATCTCTCTAGGATTGCGACTCTTCGACTGCGTTCGTATCCAGTGAAGGAGGGAGCAGCCCACAAGCAGCTATCCCTCGCCTATGCAGGTTTTCTTCAAGCTTTGAGGCATGGATCTGAAGGAGGCATCGATGTCACCAATGTTCCATACTCATACGCCGCTCTTCCTCTAAGACAGCCTCAAAGAGTTGCAGAGAGAATAGTCAGGGTTCTCCGCGAGGCCAGCTCCAGAGACGTAGCCGTGATGATCGTTGACTCCGACAAGACTTACACTTGGCGCACAATTCACGTTTCGCCCAGAAAGACGACGGTCGAAGGCATACTGCCGCTTGGACTCTTGGCATATATGTTGGGAAGAGCTTTCAGGCTCCGTGCAAGATCCACGCCTATCGCTTTAGCCGGCCGGCCCTTTGCAGCCGAGGAAGCTCTTCGGATCGCAGCTTTAGCAAACAGAGCGAGAGGCTCTGGGGCCGGGAGAACGGCTTGGGATATGGCCGAGCGACTTGGAGTAGGCTTGACCGAAGTCACATGGGAATCTCTGAACAACATCCCACACAAGCCAATAGTGATCGTTCGAAAAGGATTGAAGTGAAGCTGCCTAGCTGGCCTCAACTCTTTCGAAACTGAGGCGAAAAAGCTCAACCTCGGCCTCCTTGCACGCTGACAGTATTCCGGCATCAAAGAGAATGCAGACAATACCCTTTCTAACGCGCGACCTGCCGGTTTGACTGGCGTAGCTGTTGGCCAATCTCAAGACCTGCCCAACAGCTTGGTCACTCGCTCTTGTTTCAACTTCGATCACAACATCCGTTCCTTCGCAATCACGCAGAATGAGATCAACTGATCCATCTGTCAGTTCGACATTAGATCCGACGAAGCTCATGCCTTTCTCGATCAGTTCTGGAGCATCTGCGAGAATCTTCACAATAGGGTCTTCGAGAAGACCTCGGCTTCGGAAATACTCGATTGGGCCCAGAGCCAGCATCTTCTCAACAGCTGTTACTATGCCGAAGTATGTGGTTCCGAGAAGATGTGGAAAGACATCTACTGCTCGTTCGTTTTCTCTTAGCAGCACGATAGGTGTGTTCTCCAGATTCAAGAGCTTCGATCCTGATAGCGGAAGTGTCTTGCCTCTGGAGCTGACTATTCTGCCTCTGACTTGAGGGGGAATGCTTCGGATATCATCTGCCAGTCCAGTTTGTTCATCAGCGGAAAACACGCCAATGTCGAACTCATGGCAAGGGATGTTCCACTTCTTCTCGACCCTCCGCACCAGTTCTCTGATGCCATCCAAATCCGATTCGTATCGTGCGCTAGGCTTGAAGTACAGTTCCAGCTTGTACACGGGCTTAGACGACCTTGTCTGGCAGTTAGAGGTATGAGGATCATCTTAAAGCTCTCAGCAGAAGAAGACATCCCCATTCAGAAACACATGAAAGATCGTTGTCTGGGCGCCAGCTTGATATTCAAGATAGCTGACGCTGGCTCGCTGATCGGTGAGAGAACGACTTATTTGAAAAGAGCTTTAGAGACCTATGAAAGCATAGGAGCGAAAATCAGGGGCAATCAAATGGTTAGATCTATCGTATGCATAAAGTACGCAATCGATGTCAACCAACTTCACCTAAACGCCGCAAAATCTCCCTCCACCAAGGGCGCCATGAGAAAGATCAGTGACATAGACAAGAATGCGCTAGAGGAGGCTGTGAGAATCAAGGCAAAGCTGGGCGGAGAGGCAATAGCTATGACGGTAGGTCCTCCAGAAGCAAAGGAAGCGCTCAGAGAAGCTCTAGCCATGGGAATGGATCAAGCCTATCTCATCACAGACCCCAGCTTCACCGATCTAGACACCGGAGGAACGGCCACAGTTATGGCAGCTGCAATATCAAAGCTGGGAGCATTCGACCTAGTTCTCACAGGGGAGGCGACGATAGACAGTTTCTCTTCACAGGTTGGACCAAGACTTGCTGAGCATCTGTCCGTACCCCCGGTAACATATGTAAGAAGACTCACGATTGAGGATGGGCGAATCGTCGCTGAGCGGGATCTTGAAGACTCGTACGAGATGGTGGAACTGAGCGTTCCGGCTCTAGTAACAGTAACGAAAGAGGTTAACACTCCTAGGCTTCCGTCACTTATGGCCATACTTGCAGCATCAAGGAAAGAGATCAAGACATTGACGAAGGCAGATCTGCCTTCTCAATCCGTGGCTTTGGATTCGCCGATCAAAATTCTCGAAATGATCGTGCCAGAGATGAAACGCAAAAGGGTGGTCATTCGCGATAGGCCGGTCGAGGAGATGACTGAGGAGCTGGCTCAGATAATCTTGAAGGAGCGCATAGGAGTGTGATGGGAGTTGACTGAGCACAAGGGCGTATTTGTTTTCTCTGAGAACGAAAGAGTTCTCTTGGAACTTGCTTCGAAGGGAAGAGAGCTTTCTGATAAGAAGAGTGCAAGGCTCACTTGCGGCGTCGTGGGTCCACTCACAGAAGAGTCTGCGGACAGGCTGTTCGAGACAGGTGTTGACACCATACTGGCTCCAAAGGAGACGCCTGATCGGTTTGATTCAGAGTTCTACTGCAGCTTCCTAACTGAACTCATGAAACAGAACAAACCTGAAATTGTGCTTATAGGGGCCACAAAGAGAGGCAAGGAAATAGCGCCCAGACTGGCTACACGCTTACAGACTGGATGTATGGCCGATTGCATAGCCCTAGACATCGATGCCCAGACAGGATCACTTCTGGGCACCAGGCTCATGTATGCGGGAAAAGCAATCGCGAAGGAGATCTGCACAACTTTTCCACAGATTGCAACCGTGCCACCCCGGGTGTTTGAGAGGAAGACAGTAGGCAAACGGAAAGGAGAGATAATCCAGATAGCTCCTCCATCAGTTCCATCCAAGGTGAATGTGAAAGAGACTAGGAAGAAGGAGTTAGGGGTGGGGAACATTGAGGACGCTAAGGTAGTTGTCTGTGGTGGGCGGGGGGTTCGTTCAAAGGAGGACTTCAGGCTGCTTGAAGAGTTGGCTAGGGTGTTGAATGGGCAGGTGGGCTGCAGCAGGCCGATTGCAGCTGATCTGGGCTGGTTCCCTGAGTGGATCGGGCTGTCGGGGCGAAAGGTGCGTCCTGCACTGTACATTGGATGTGGAGTTTCTGGAGCAATTCAACACCTAGCCGGCATAGCCGACGCTCGAACAATAATGGCGATAAACAGCAATCCTGATTCTCCCATATTCTCCGCGGCAGACTATGGAATCGTAGGAGACCTCTACCAAGTAGTCCCTGCACTAATACAATCACTGAAGAAGGTCCGTTGAAGAGAAAAACGGAAAACGGGAGTTATCGGTAGGCGACGTATTCCTTGCCGAGAAGCTCTCGTGCCACTATGATCTTCATGATCTCGTTTGAGCCCTCAGCCCACATGTATGATCTAGCTCCCCTCAGACCTGCCTCTATGGGACACTCTTTGCTGTATCCATATGCGCCATACCACTGGAGCACATCATTTATCGTGTCAAAGGTCCACTGAGGAGCGAGCATCTTTGCTTCCGCAATTACCCTGGAGACCTCGAATCGGGAATACTTCTTCTCAGCTATCTCCTTTCCGAGCATCCACAAAGCCTTGTAAGCAAGCAGCCTCACTGCGTCTATTTTTGCATAATCCTCTGCGAGCTTGAACTGTATGCCTTCGTATCTACCAATCGGTTGGCCAAACGCCTTCCTCTGCTTGATGTATTCCATGCCCTGTTCGAGCGCGGACATGGCTGCTCCTGAACATACTGCTGCGATTATGGCTCGGGCGTAGTCAAATCCCTCCATCGCCATGTAGAATCCTCGATTCTCCTCGCCAACAAGATTCGAGATGGGAACTCTGACGTTGTCCATCTTGAAGCCTCCAGTCGAGATCCCACGCCTTCCCATATCATCTAGCATTGTGTAGCTGACGCCAGCAGTTCCTTTGAGGGGGATGTAGAGAAAGCTCATTCCCCTCGTTCCTTTCTCCGGCGCCGTCTTCACCAGTGTAAGGTAACCTCCGCCTTCCTCGAGCTGTTCCATGATTTCTCTGACTCCGCTGATGTACATCTTCTCTCCATTGACGATGTACTCGTTTCCCACGCGCTTGGCAACGGTCTTCATATTCGCCAAATCTGACCCCGCCTCGGGTTCGGTTGTGGCTATTCCGAGAAAGGAGTTTCCTTTGGCCAGGCTTGGGAACACTTTGCTTTTTGTCTCAGGTTTGCCGTACGTGTTCAATACGTGGCCCCATGCAGCTGGGACAAGATAATAGACTGCGGTGGCACAGGTGATATCTGCTCGGCCCAGCTCCTCGCCGGCAATTCCGGCAAGTATTGGGTCTGCTCCTGCGCAGCCATACTCTGGAGAGGCTGTAATCCCCATGAGTCCCAGCTCAGCCATGCCTTTGATGATGTCGTTGGGGATTCTCTCCTTCTCCTCTATGTCTCTCATGACAGGTGCGAGTTTCTTTTGACAGAAATCTCTCACTGTTCGTTTAAACAGCTCCTGTTCTTCGCTGAATGTGAAGTCAAGCATGGTTCAGTCACTGCGCGCTATCTCTGAGCCCTTTGCGTATATAAGATCAGGTCAATTCTGTGATGATATGCGAAATCCCGCAGTTGTTCCGCGCGCGCAGATGTGCTGATCTGGCCAGTAAGCGATCTAGTGAAGCAGAACGTCAACCGGTACCGATAACTTTCGATGGCACTATGGACGATTAGCCTTTTCTTCTGATAGACCTAGGGCTGCATATGCGCCTGTACGTACATGTTGCCTGATCAGGCAGGATTCACCGGAACAGGCCTGAATCAAGCCTTAAACAGGGAATCTCAACCATTT
>CAZGRO010000085.1:0-5713 GCA_964528315.1 uncultured Candidatus Bathyarchaeia archaeon | reverse complement strand
TTTTCTGCATAACTCAACAACGCCTATGCTGGTGTTCAAAGATTCCAGAACTATCCGGATCTTCTCTTCAGCTATCCAATGTCTATGAGGCATAACTTACCCCTCTCAGTAGGTATCTGTTTTCAAGTGTTCTCCTTCTAGAGGGGTCCAGACCAATGTCCTAGTAGTCATTCTTGTTTGGCTCTCTTTTTTTGGGTTCTTGGCGTTTAAACACCCAACAGACTTCTGTGAATAGATCTCTCAAGCGTTCTGTGACAGCTTAGTAGGACAGAAGAGTCTAGGAAATCTGCCCTTTATGTGACTATCGCTCACTGTGGCGCGCCAGTATCTTGCAGAACTGGCTAGAAATTGCTTCTTGGTTCTTCCTTTCTTCGCATTTTGTGGTATGGGTTTATTCGACCAGCTCATTCGAGTCCTTGAAGGATGGCTTGCATGAGGAAACTGTTGAGAAACGGTTTTCGCAGAGATTGAGTTTCAACCCTGAGAACATCAAAACCTAGCATTGTGCCTTGGTTTTCAAGCCTTTTCCATATGCAAAAGCCGAAGCAAACCCGGATTACCGTAAACAACCCGAAACTGCCCAATCACCATTAGTAGCGATGAGGGGGGAGGGGGTGATATCACCCTTGATGCCTAACGCCTCAACCGCTCCAGTGATGTAATATGGAGAAGGGGGTAGGGGGGCGTATACACCTGTCATCCCTATGCGTAGCGTTTCTTGGGCTTGGATGAGGCCTAAAGGCTGAGATCAAACCTGAACCGCTGAATCCGAAACATTTCGTATTCATCCGGAGAGCCGTGTCGACAGGGGGTAGGGGGGGTGGTACCACCCTATTGCCAAGAACGATCTATCTCCCTTGCCTTGGCAGCCCGCGGTCTTACCAAGGCTTACAGAAGCATACGCAAGCATACACAAGCACCGACAGCGCGCATGACCTTCACGAAGCGCAAACAGGTCTCTAGACACAGCAAGAACAGATTCCACCAGATGAAGAAAAGAAACGACGGCTCACATCTCTCCCCTCACATAAGGAAAGGCCAATAGACATTATCAACCAGTTTCGCAAGAAGCTTTCACGCTTGTTCAGAGCAGTGGGGCTGGCAGTCGCACGTAAGGCATTTAAACTAAGAGCGGAAACGTTTCAATTCGGGCATGCTTGCAATGAATGAAGATCTTCTGAAGTTGGCTCTGCAGACTGTTCAGAAACTGGGAGCTTCATACGCAGACGTACGATACATCCAGATTGAGACTGAGAACCTTCATGTGAAGAAGGGGGTTCCAGAAGAGATTCGGAAAGGCGTTTCCTCAGGAATCGGAGTCAGAGCGATAGCCAAAGGAGCATGGGGATTCGCCGGGACAACAGTACTGAAACGTGCTTCTACGATTGAAACGGCGAAGAAGGCGTTCAAGGTGGCTCTGGCTAGTGCAAGAGCTAAGAAGAGTGATGTGAAGCTTAGTCCAGCTCCTCCAAAGAAGGCCAAGTATTCGACTCCTGTTAAAAAGGATCCCTTCAAGATCTCTCTCGACAAGAAGATTGAGGCGTTGAAGGCTGCTGAACGGGCTGCGGCGGCAGAATCGACTGAATTGATTAAGACCTCGTCAAGTTTTTTCCGCGCTCATAGAGAGCGAAAACTGTTCCTGAGCAGCGAAGGCGCAAAGACAGATCAGACTATTGTATGGTGTGGAGGAGGCGTATCGGCCACAGCCATACGGAGCGGAGATGTGCAGATTCGATCGTATCCCGCATCGTTCAGGGGAAACTTCAACACTGCAGGGTACGAGTTCTTCGAATCGCTGGATCTGGCTGGCCACGCTATCCAGGTTGCCAAAGAAGCAGTTCAACTGCTCTCAGCTGACAAATGCCCTTCAACCACCACCACTCTCCTCATTGCAGGAGACCAGCTCGCATTACAGGTCCACGAAAGCTGTGGGCATCCCACGGAACTTGACCGAGCCCTAGGAACGGAAGCTGATTACGCGGGGACAAGCTTCGTGACTACTGACAAACTTGGGAGCTTCAGATATGGCTCTCCGAAAGTGGATATTTCAGCTGACGCTACTACACCTGGCGGCTTAGGAACGTATGGCTATGATGATGAAGGCGTCCAAGCAAGAAACGTGCCTTTGATCAAGAAAGGTCTATTCGTTAACTACCAAAGCTCTCGCGAAACTGCCGCTTTCCTGAATCTCCCACAAGGAAGTAGCGGCGGAATGCGAGCTGACTCACCGCTTGCGATGCCGATCGTTCGGATGTCAAACATAAACCTACTTCCGGGAGATTGGAAGGTTGAAGAGCTCATTAGAGATACCCAAGATGGTATACTAATGCTGACCAACAAATCTTGGAGCATCGATGATAGACGACTCAACTTTGCGTTTGGGACCGAGGCTGCTTGGCTCATCAAGAACGGAAGCACCGAGAGAATGATCAAGCAGGCCACTTACACCGGAATAACACATCAATTCTGGGGCAGCTGCGACGCCGTGTCAAAAGACGATTGGCATATGCATGGAACTCCAACATGCGGCAAAGGCGTTCCTTCACAGGTGATGTACGTTGGACACGGAGTCTCAACAGCGAGGTTCCGCAACGTACGCGTTGGAATAGCATAGGAGGGAAATCAGATGTCTCTTGTCACTCTGTCAGAAGCGGCACGAAAAACCATCAAACTCGCAATAAGGAAAGGCGCAGATCAGGCACAGGCTACCGCGTTCACATGGATCGAGGATCTCACAAGATTCGCGAACTCTCAAATCCATCAGAATGTGGCAACTCACAGAGACGGGCTGAAGGTTCGAGTAGTCCTCAGGAGAAAGATTGGAGATGCAGCAATAGACTCATTCGATCCAAGATCAATAGAGGCGGCAGTGGGCAGCGCGATCAAGATAGCTCGAGTCTCGCCGCCGAACGAACTCTTCAAGAGCCTACCAGAACCTAAGAAATACGCCCCTCTGAAGGGAACTTTCGACAGCAAAACCGCGAATTGCAATCCGAATCTACGAGCTGATAACGCGAAACGTGCAATCCAGATTGCACACAAGAAGGCTACTCTTGTCAAAGCCGTCGCGGGCTCCTACATGACCGGATCGGCCAGCTTCGCAGTCTCCAACAGCTTAGGAGTTGACGCGAAGGCACAGGTTTCTCTTGCACAGATGGCTGTGACGGTGATATCTGAGAGGCAAGGCTCTGAGGGGCATGGCTACTATTCAGCCTTTGCAAGAAGCATGAAAGACATCAATGTTGACGAGGTTGCTGAGAAGGCAGCTGACAAATCTGTGAGGAGTGTTCAGCCGATTCGTTTGGAACCAGGCGAATATGAGGCCCTGCTGGCTCCTGACGCAGTCTCCCTCTCACTATCCTATGTCAGCAATGGTTTCCTCGGCTCGTGGTTCCAAGACGGAACTTCCTTCGTCAAGCACAACTTGGGCAAACAGGTTTTTGATGAGAAATTCAGTCTGAAAGATGACGCAAGGGACGTGGCGACGCTCTATGTGACGCCTGTTGATGGTGAGGGGGTTCCTAAACGAGCGTTGACATTAGTGAAGAATGGCTTTGTAGATGAGAGCAGTATATGCTACGATTCCTATACGGCTGGAAAAGAACAGAAGAGTAGCACAGGGCACGCCTTGGTTCCGTTCTTTGAGGCTTTTGGTACAGGCCCAGATCTGGTAAACATAGTTTTGGAACCAGGGCAAGCCTCCGAAGAGGAGATGATCAAAGAAACCAAGTATGGCGTATATGTTTCAAGATTTCACTATGTGAGAACCGTCAATCAGCCCCGAATGATCCTGACTGGATTGACTAGAGATGGAACGTTTCTAATTGAGAACGGTGAGATAACTAAGCCCGTCAGAAATCTCAGGTTCACGGACAGCTTCCTGGATGTCTACAAGGGAACACAGATGGTTGGAAAAGATCGAGAGAGACAGCAGCTGGCTACGGTTTCTCCTCTAAAAGTTGCCAAGCTACGCTTTACTGGCGTAAGTGAACAATAGGACTTGGAACCACATTCTCATTTCTTCTTCTGATAAGATAGGACATCGTCGTTTTCATGGTAGTTCCTAGAATTGATTCTCCATGAGTGAACCTTCGTCAAGAGACGTGGCAAACCAGCGGCTCGTCCTCATTGTGACGACTCTCGGATCATTCATGACTCCGTTTGATAGTAGTGCTTCAACTCTGGCAATTCCGTTTATTGGTGCTGATATGGGAGGCGGATTGATATTGCTCTCTTGGATATCGGTCGCGTATCTTGTCGCCCTGACGACCTTTCTTCTCGTTTTCGGTAGGATCGGGGATATCCGGGGAAGAAGAATCCTTCTGTTCACGGGAGTCTTAGTTTTCACATTCTCTTCGGTCATTTCCGGTCTGTCGATCTCACTGTATCAATTGATCTTTGCCAGACTAGTTCAAGGCCTAGGGGCATCAATGATGTCTGGAAACTCAATGGCATTTCTCACATCAGTCTTTCCTTCTTCAGAGCGCGGAAAAGCGATAGGAATTGTGACAGGCGCCACCTACGCTGGTCTGTCTCTAGGCCCTGTCATTGGGGGGTTCTTGATCTCTCAATTCGGATGGAGATCAATATTCTACGTCAATGTCCCGATCGGCTTAGTTGCAGCCTATCTCTGCTATTTCAAAACTTATGAGACTCAGCATTTCGACGAGAAGAGCTCTTTCGACGCTCTTGGTGCTGCCAGCCTGACCATTTCGATTTCCTCAATCTTGGCGTCCATAACCTTGAGTCAGGCCGGCTTCCTCTCCCCAGAATATCTTGTCTCTCTCGTGACCCTTGGAGTTCTCTCGTTCCTCCTGTTCTGTTATGCGGAAAGGAAGTTATCAGCTCAACCCCTCATCGATGTGAGATTGTTTGCCGAGAATAGAATGTTTGCTCTCTCGAACGTGACCGCTTTCCTGAACTATCTTTCCTCTTTTGGGATAGGGTTTCTCTTGTCATTGTATCTGCAAGCGGTCCTGAGACTTGATCCTAATCAGGCTGGGCTGATCATGCTCTCTCAACCTCTTCTGATGACAGCGGTTTCTCCTCTCAGTGGCCGTCTCTCAGACAGAATACAACCCAAGGTGCTTGTGTCAATCGGGTTGGCAATAATGTCCATTTGCATGTTAGTTCTCTCCAATGTAACTGGCGATACGTCTCCATACGCCATAGTCTCAATCCTGGCCACCTTGGGTTTCGGATATGGCCTGTTCAGTTCTCCGAATACAAGTGCAGTGATGGGATCGGTTTCAAGGGAATCGCTGGGTGTGGGTTCTGGCACTCTCTCAACTATGAGATTCTTGGGGCAGTCTCTAAGCATGGTACTAGTCGCTTTCATTTTGACCAGTAGTGTCTCGCGTGATATCGTGCTCATTGGGAAAGGGCAGCTGAATGTCTCAGTACAGGACTTCCTCCTAGGCTTTGGTGTCTCACTTCGCATATGTGCGATCATTACGGCTACAGCAGTCGTATCTTCTCTATGGCGGGGAAGCGCCCACACTAAGAACTAGGCTTCAACTATCATCAAAACTACACTGACGTTTCTGAGTGCCTTCCCGATTCAACTTTGACGGTGACCATGTGAAGATCATCAAAAGAGCTCCGCAGTCGTCTCTCAATCTCTGCTGCTATCGCGTCCCCCTGACTCACCATCAAGTCACCATCAACTTCCACATGTATTTCTCCGGTTATGTAGGGCCCTGTACGTCTCAGA
>CAZGRO010000084.1:0-5759 GCA_964528315.1 uncultured Candidatus Bathyarchaeia archaeon | reverse complement strand
GCTCGCCAAACCTCGTCATAACATCCCTTGGCTCAGACTTCTCGATCAGTTTCGCCGTAATCTCAACACGCTTCATTCCCGGCTTGAGTTCAACTATCTTCAATCAATACACCTCAGACTGTTCGGCTTCTTGTGTGAGTCTTTTCTGGACTTGTTGCTAAAGGCGGGTCAGCTCGTATTAAAGACTTTCATCATGATCAAGATCACACTGATTTCAAGTGCCAATTGTGAATCCCAATTCAGGTTCGTCAGAACAATCTTCGTTGTACATGACTATCGAAGAAGGTTTTAATATCGATAAATGGAACCGGTAGCTTGGAAGTGTAAGATTTGGTGGGACTTTCCTGGATCGGAATCCTAGGCCTATTGCTCATAGTGGCGATAGTGGTGATTCTGTTCTCGACCTACAATCGCATAATAGTTCTTTCTAATCAAGCAGACAATGCTTGGTCTCAGATCGATGTTCAGCTCAAGAAGCGAGCAGATCTTGTCCCCAACCTCGTCGAAACAGTCAAGGGGTACATGCAACACGAGCAAAAGGCCATAGAGATGGTTACCCAAGCAAGAGAGCGAATGCTGGGCGCCGGTGATGTTAAGGAGAGAATGGATGCAGGCAATGCTCTGGCTGGAGCGCTCAAGACGATATTTGCGCTCGCAGAAAACTACCCGGCTCTTCGGGCGAGTGAAAACTTCAAGCTCCTTCAGGAGCAACTCGACGGCATAGAGAGCAAGATAGCCTATGCCAGACAGTTCTACAACGATTCAGTGCTATCGTACAACAATGCTATCTCCACAATTCCCGGACGATGGTTCGCAGGCATGATGGGAAGAACCACTCAGCGACCGTACTTGGAGATCCCTGAGGCGGAGAGAGCGCCTGTCAAAGTGACATTCTGATGCAGAGAACCTCGTTCTATGAGCAAATCTCAAGAAACAAGCGAGATTCTCTCCTTCTCACGGTCTTCGTAGTCCTTCTTGTGGTTCTGCTAGTCTATGTTATGGCACGCATTTTCCTTCCGGAGTTCGCTCTACTTCTTCCAGGCATTGCAGTACTGTTCATGATGGCCCAAGCGCAAATGTCCTACAATTACGGCGATCAGATTGTGCTAAAGGCGACAAACGCTCAACCTGCAGACCCGATCCGAAATATCCACTTGGTTAATACAGTTGAGGGACTGAGCCTTGCAGCCGGCATTCCAACTCCAAAGATCTACGTTGTCGAGAGCAATGAGATCAACGCATTTGCCGTCGGCAAGGATCCAGAACATGCTTCGATTGCAGTGACAACAGGAGCATTAGGTAACCTTGATCGAAGCGAGCTTGAAGGAGTCTTAGGACATGAGATTTCGCACATAAGAAACTTCGACATCAGATTCATGACCATTGTTGCTGTATTGGTTGGCCTGGCAGGCATTCTAAGCCACATGCTGCTTCGCATGTACTGGTACGGAGCACCCCAGACACGACGTGGAGAAAGAAAGCGGGAAGGAGGCCTGAATATCTTGATTCTAGCAGGCCTCATACTTGCGGTCCTGGCACCTCTGGTTAGTCGTCTGGTGCAGGCATTCATCTCGAGAAGAAGAGAATTCCTAGCCGATTCCAGCGGCGCGCAGCTTACACGGTACCCTGAAGGACTTGCCTCAGCATTGGAGAAGATAAAGAACTACAACCATGGAAGTATGGATGTTAGCGAGTCAATATCGCATCTATTCATCTCTGATCCAAACCGCAATCCTCTGGATGAATTGTTCGCTACTCACCCACCACTCGAAGAACGAATAAGAATCCTGAGAGCAATGTAATACAGGGAACTCATAAGACATTTCCTGGCCAGGAAGAGTTTTAAAAATGAGGTTCCGAGAAAAAAGAGATTCGTGCCACAGAGTTCATCGCTGTGCTAGGGGTCGTTTTGGGCTTGTTCAACACAGGTTGGCAGGTGTATGTTTATCGCTCCTCCCAGACAATTCCTGCTACACTCGTTGTATCTGATGTTCAGGATGTTGAACTATGGGTTTACCGTGATGTTCGCGATTACGAGATGACGATCAACACCAAGATCCCAGTAATAGCTTACGTGATCACTGACCATGAGTTTAGATTGAGAGTCACAGAAGGGCGATTTGAATGGTTCAACGTAACAGAGCAATTGGGTGCTTCATATATCAGCAAGGATCAAGGCGCAAGGCTTGGTGCGAACAGAGATTTCATAGGACTCCAATCAGGATCTGTCAACTTATGGATTAACATGACATGTCACTTCAAGACAAATCAGACAGCCTTCTGGCGATCGCGACAAATCCCGCTTGGCAGATTCCATTTCACCTTGGAATATCAGGATCTCAAGACAAAATACGTGCTGCGTCAGACCAACACGACTCAGGTGTCATGGTTCGTCAGGCCGTACTGAGCTGTTTGCGGGACTTGCACAGTGACGTCAGCAGAATGATTCTGCCCATGAAATGGAATTGAGCTGACACTACTGACTAACTAACGAGAGACTGCTCTAGCTATCAGCAATATTCCTACGAGCATGACACCGACTGCCAGAAGCAAAGTTCCGGAAATCCGAATCCATCCTTGATCAGAAGCAAACCACAGATACCCGAGACCTAAGAGCAGTGACCCGAAGACTATTGACGAGGAATACTTCTGCAAAGTCTTGCCCCGCAGTGTCTTCGAGAGGAAAGAGGCGAGTATGCTTACACTCTGCGGCCGCGCCTGCCGCCCGGTCTTCTAGTGCCGTCATGAGGTACTGGCGTAACGTCCTCGATTCTTCCTATCCTAAAACCCGCTCTGGCCAGCATTCGAATAGCTGCTTGAGCACCAGTTCCCGGAGTTCTCGCTCCGTGGCCTCCCGGAGCTCTTACCCTGATATGCAGAGCCGTGACTCCCCTGTCCCTTGCAACTCTTGAGGCTGATGCCGCCGCCTGCATCGCAGCATAAGGGGAACCTTGGAGTCTATCCGCCCTGACATGCTGGCCACCTGAGCTTCTTGAGATAGTCTCAGCTCCACTAAGGTCAGTGATATGAACCAATGTGTTGTTGAACGATGAGTATATGTTCGCTATTCCCCATCGCTCAACCTTCTTTTCCGCTATATCGATTTCCCTCCGTGACTGATACTGGTGAGAGGCTCTAGAGATCCCCAGTTTTTATTTAACCTTTCTCAAGAATCGATTGAATCTGCTCAAGAAGAGAATCTTGGATTGTCGAACGCTGACATAGAAACAACGGAAGTCACACCTGAGTTCATAGAGGATATATGCGAAATTGAGCAGGAGTCATTCCCGGAACCTTACCCTTCATACATCCTGGCCGCTATGGCCAGAGAAACACCTGAAACCTTCCTAGTGGCGATATCTAAGTCCAAGGTAGTGGGATACGTCCTGACTTCACTCAATGAGAATGAAGGACATCTCCTTTCCATCGCTGTACGCAAAGGTTTCAGGAAAAGAGGAATCGGATCGAGACTGATGGCAGAGATCTTCCAAGTGCTCCGCAGCAAGGGAATTCGACGCATCAGATTGGAAGTCAGACGGTCGAACCGCGAAGCAAGGAGGTTCTATGAGCAGCTTGAGTTCAAAGAGAAAGGACTGATTAGAGCATACTACCGTGATGGAGAGGACGCAGTGAACATGGTGAGAGAACTGTTTTGATTGGGGATACAACGATATGAGCGCCCGTCTTCATTGTCAATTAGCGCAGGTTCGGAAGACCTAAGATCTGATGATTAGAAGCGGCAAGCGGAATCTGAGAGATCGTCTGCAGAAAGTGGCGGTCCATTTGCATTCAAGATAATGTACGCGCCATGCGTATTACCATACGGAGGCCCTTTCCTAGAAAAAACTGTAAGGATTGCTCCGTCATGAAACGTAAGGACTCCCTCTTGGCAGGGCTCATGGCCTCTGATGACTGTCGTGGCATTCACAAGCTTGAGAATGCGACGGGTCACATTCTCACCGAAGAGTTTCCCCGCACCTCTTGGTGACATCGCTGTTCCCTGCATATTCTCGACGGGATCGTTCCACAGTATCTCCTCTAGGTGTGATGTTGCTGGGTGTGTCAGATTGGCGCGGGCGATATCATCCATTGAGTTGGCAAGGCTTGGGACGCCACCATGGACAAAGAGATATTTCTCGGGGATAAGGGCAGCGCTGTAGAAAAGGTCAAAGATTCTTAGAAGCTCTTGGTATATGGGCCCACCGTGAACATCGAATTTGATTTGAAGTTGGTATGGAAGATCGTGAGGAACTGCCTGCAAATCTCGGGGGCCTTCATGATTTCCCCTCAGGAGAATCACCGATAAGGGGAACATCACTTTTAGCCGAAGCAACAAGCTGTAGACCTCGGCCGACTTATCTCCTCTGTCGCCGTAGTCTCCCAAGAAGATGATCCTTGTTTTTCTTCCTTTCATCCCATCAACAACATGGCTCTCCTTTAGGATGTTGGCCAGACTCGAGAAGTCTCCGTGAATATCGCCCACAACTACCAGGCGGTGTGTTGGAGGAATATGAACGAGTCCTTCTTCTATTCTGATTCCGCCATGTCCTCCTTCCCTTCTCTCAGACCTTAGTATCGATTCGGCCTTTCGAACAAGATCCAGCATCTGGCCTGAGCTGGTTGACACAGCAGCGTTTAGAAGGTCATTGAGAATGGTCAAGATGAGGCATCACCTTCGGGAGCAGATGCAGATCGGAAGATAACTTCCTTTTTTCCACATTAGTCCATCTTGCACAGCATGTAACGCACTTCCCCGGATCTACATCGAAAGGCTGTTGCTAGTGACGCACCTGTGAGAGAAATGCGCGTACTCCTGCAAGGATTTGATGTTGCTTGAGGAGTTGGTGTTGTCGGTTCTATCGTCCTGCCAGAAGATCGCCAATTGTCATCAGTTTGATGTTTGAGGGAGGTCTTACCCCTTCTGACACGCGATCCCCAATTATGTACTTCAGGCCTTTTTGTCCACCCATATCCAGAATTCTCTGGGTAATGACTCCGTCAAATACCAGTATGTGGACTCCTTGCGTCTCAGGCAGCTTCTCGGCAAGCTCGCTCACCGGGATTCGCATTAGATCAGCGCCTGATTCATCAAACAAGACGGCTTCCAAAGTCCCGCGCAACTGTGCTGCTGTTTCACCTATTTTCTGGGGCAGCTCGGCAGGGATCGGGACGGTGGGCCTTTCGAAGGAAATCTTGGATGGGGGCATCTTGTCTCTGAGTGCCTTCATTATTTCCTTGGGTGTAAGATCCTCAACTTCCTTACCACCTGGTGCTCGAGCCACATAGTCCAGATCAGCTACCTGCATCAGCTCTTTAAGAATCAAATCTCCCCCGCGATCTCCGTCCAGAAAGGCGGTCACTTCCTTGTTTCTGCAGAGCTGAATGATAGACCCGGGTATCTTTGCTCCGTTGATTCCAATGGCGTTCTTTATCCCGCATCTTAGAAGGTTTATCACGTCGGCTCTGCCTTCGACGAGAATGATCGAACCGCTGGTTTCTACCTCAGGTCCCGCTGGGAGATTCTCCGGCCCGAAGTCCACTACCTCAGCAGATCTGATAGATTGAGCGACCTCTTTAACAATCTCGTCGGTACTGGGTTGAACCTCAACAACCCATTTTCGCAGGATTTCCTTAGCCTTGCTCATTATTACTTTTCTTTTCTCATCACGCATGTCCTGAACAGTTTCGAGGACTACCTTAGCATCGCATGGGCCTATTCTGTCAACACTTTCAATCGCAGCTGCAATCAAAGCGGTTGA
>CAZGRO010000083.1:0-6044 GCA_964528315.1 uncultured Candidatus Bathyarchaeia archaeon | reverse complement strand
GTACCACCCTATGCGTCCGCCTCAACCGCTCCGGTAACTGGAGGGGGAGGGGTGTATACACCTGCCTCACCCACCCCCCGGGAGCTGTATACACCCGTCATGCATCAGGCTAGCAGTTCTCTGGCATGCATGCTATCGTTTTTCAGCTTAGACAAGGCACAGGGTTTCAGATTGAACCCGAAACGCTGAATCCCAACCATTCCATATCTGTCTCCGAAACTGTGCCAGCAGGGGGTAGGGGGGTGATATCACCCTCAACATCCCATCATTCGTATCCCTCGAATTGAATTGAATGCAGTACCTCTTCGTGGCTTCGGCTGTGGTCGCGCTGCCTGGGGGCTATGTGTTAGGTCTCGTGTGGTTCGATCATCAGCAACTTCAAGCGTTGCGGAGTCAGTGGGTTGTGAGCATGCTGATGACCTTGTATGCCTACGCACCTTCTGAACAGGGACCTTAGTTTCATAGTCTTTTCTGGTTTTTGAAAAGGACGCGTTTTGTGCAAGAAAGGGTTAGCTGCAAGCGGTCTTCTAGGGTCTCGGGTAAGGTTGTGCGGCTGGTGTTGAAATGGCATGAGGTTGAGAGCGATCTGTGTTCGAAAGCTGTGGATTGTGCGCGATTTCTGCTTCAATCATACAACCTGTTAGTCTAGTTTCACGGGTAGGTTTCTTTGAAAGACGGAAGGTGGCAATTGAACATTGGATGTTTGCAGATGGGGTCAATAATCTGAGACTTCTGGCTTTTGGCTTTGCCTGTTCATCTAATGAGGTGCCGTCGAGAGGTGGTTGAAGCTTGGATAGGTCAAGGCCGAATCTCTTGAGAATTGTCGGGGTGATATCTGCTCGGTCGCCATTCCGATTTACCTTCGGATCATTGGTTGCGAGGAAGATATATGGTGCGTTAGAGTGCGAGGTTTTTCCCTCATCGAAACCATGATCGGCCGTCACATACACGAGTGTCCTATCGTACAAGCCAAGCGCCTTCAGTTTTGCGATGATTCTGCCGGTCCAGTCATCGTCTGACTTTATTCCGTCGGTGTACTGCTGTGAGTTCTCGCCATATGCATGGCCTGCGTGATCTGGCTCGGCGAAGTGAATGAAGAAGAAGAACCGTTTGTCTTTGTGCTTCTCTAGGTTCTGGATCGCGGTCATGCCAACCTTTTCATTCTCGCCGAGGCCGTTCAGGAACATGTCCATGTTTCTGGCAGCGTTGAAGTACGGCTTTCCAGGATAAGCCACGTAGAACACACCATTCTCCTGCACTATCTCGCCGCCATCGCTCACCTTGAGGCCAGCTCTTGGTGTAGGCACCCTCCTGCCTTGACGTTCCTCGGTTCTTGCCCAGCGATCGAACGGGATCTTGGTCGGAGGATCACTATCCACATTCCCCTTCTTGCCAATGATGGCTATGGTCGCGATGTTGTCTGCGCCGAAGAATTTTTCGAGTCGTTCGAAGACTGTATATCCTTCAGGGATCGGCTGATACCGGTTATTGCTGAATACTCCTGTCTTCTCCGGTGTGTAGCCAGTTAGAATCTGTGACCATCCGGCCTTGGTATCCGTAGCCCCGGTAGTGACATCTATGTCCACCAGCCCTCCTTCGCTTGCCAGAGCCATCAGATTAGGCAGTTCTCCTCGGCCAATCATCTCCTTGAGGTGATCTCGCTGAGCGCCATCCCAACCGACAAGCACTATGTTTGTAGGAAGCTTCTCAATTGAGGTTCTGGCAATAGATGTGACTGTGGGAGTCTGTGATTCAATCGCTTTGCGAGTGGCATAATAGAATCCTGCTCCGCTGACAACTGCCACTGCCACGATCAGTAACGCAAGCAACTTCATGCGGCTGTATGACAATTTCCTCAACCGGTCTTCGTTGTGATTCTGAACTAGATAAGCAAGTTATGAATGTTTCATGCAGAAGATAGCGCGCGGGGCTACTAGGTGCAGTCAGTCAACGCGGTGTTTCAGAGTAGCGTTAAATGCCCAGCTAGCCAATGCCTGAGAGGGATTTGGATGAAAGAACTTGTTGGGAGAGCCGCAATTGTCACAGGCGCTGGCAGCGGGATTGGCAAATCAATCGCACAGGCCTACGCAGAGGAAGGTGCCTCAGTGGTTGTTGCAGAGAAAAGTCCTGAAAGAGCTCAGGATGTGGCAGCTAGAATACAGGCAAGAGGAGGAGACGCCGTATCAATTGTGACTGATGTCTCACGGTTTGATTCCGTGGATGAGATGGTTAAGAAGACACTCGATAGGTTTGGAAAGATAGACATACTAGTCAACAACGCAGGAATTGGGTGGCTAAGCGGATCAATAGATGATCCCTCCCACCGTCTTGTCGAAAATCTCACTGAGAAGGAGTGGGATCGGTTGATGGCTGTGAACCTGAAAGGCGTTTTCTTCTGCTCAAAGGCAGTGATACCGACCATGAAAAAACGAAGGTCTGGGGTTATCATCAACATAGCTTCGACCGCAGCCTTCATCGGATCCAGCGGACTAGGAGGATCCGGCTTCCATTACAATGTATCCAAAGCAGGAATAGTCAGCATAACCAAGACCCTTGCCTTGCAGCTAGGCCCCCACAACATCAGAGTAAACTGCATAAGTCCAGGTGACATAGCTCTCGCAGATCCTGACGGCACACAGACCGCTGGAATGTTAACGACGTCCCAAGAAAATGAGCAGGATCTCGGGACAGTTCCGCTCGGCAGACTGGGAATGCCCCAAGACATAGCGAATGTGGCAATTTTCCTAGCCTCCGACAGATCCAGCTACGTACACGGAGTCACAATTGATGTCAATGGAGGAAAGCTGATAAGACATTAGCACGGCAATGCTCAGAGCTAAATGATGGAGCAGGCGTATCTCGGTGCGCGCAACTCATGACTGCGGCCATACATGTGGTTCGTATAGCCCTCTCCGGAAGTTTAATCTACTCGGAGGAGCATGGTGAGGAGTCGTCTTTCAGAGGAGATATCGTTGGTTGTGGTTTGTCCAGAATGTTGTGCGTACAACAGCGACAGTGCTGTTTTCTGTTTGAATTGTGGCATTCAACTTGTGGTCGGTCCTCCTTACACAGGGGAGATTGTGCAACATTACGGGGTCATTGAGAAGACCATTGGGGAATTGTCTGAAGAGAACAAGGCCTTGAGAGAGCGCTTCTCACAGCAGAGCGAGTCGTTGGAACAACGTCTGAATAGGATTCTGGGCGAAGTCTCAACCTCGACAAATAGACTGAAAGCTGAGGCGCAGGCCAACAGGTTGGAGGCTGAAAGCAAGCAGTCGCAGCAGATCCAAGCCGTGCAGAATCGGCTTGAGAAAGGTCTTGTGGATGTGCGCGCGTCAGTGGAGCAATTGAAGGCGGAGGACATGAGTCTTCGATCGAATATTCAGAGGGAGTTCTCGGACAAGATACGGTCATACGAAGAGGAACTTGCGAGGGCTCAGAGTCAGATTCAGGCTCTGACAGCGCAGATTCGAGCCGATCAGGAGAATCGGAGAACGGAGACAAGTAGGATAGATGAACTCGTGCAAGCAAACCGAAGGCTTGTTCAGCAAGTTAGACGGCTGTCTGTGGCACGTCGCTACTGTGATAGATGTGGTAGACCGTTGGTCGCGACAACTGATCCTAACGTGCTTGCCTGCCCTGTCTGCGGCATCTGTTGATCATAATTATTGCGCGCAGCTCCTGCATCTTTCTGAGTCACCTGCGGATGCAGGAAGATCTTCTCAAAGGCCTAAATCCTGAGCTGATGCATTTGACATTGGCTGCTGTGGCATTGGTGTAATGTATGGTTAGGGATTCATGCGGACGATTTGATGAGGTTTCAAAATGAGTTCCTCCGTAACCACTGAAGTAGTGAATTTCGTTGTGAGGTCAGACTCTGCTCCAAGTGATGTCCGACGGAAAGCAATTGAGCATATTGTCGATGGAATCGGCTTGGTTCTGGCCGGCTCTCGAACAGAATGCGTGAAAAAGCTCGCAGAGCTTGTCCTCGAGAAAAAGGGTTCGGGGCCTTCGACCCTGTTTGGATTCGATGCACGTGTCCATCCTTCCGATGCCGCACTCGTCAATGGCACCTCCGGTCACGCCGATGACTATGATGACACTCAGCTGTCAACTTCCGCTGACCGAATCTACGGTCTTCTCACACACCCCACGACACCCGTCCTAGCTGCGGCGCTTGCCTCTGGCGAAATGGTAGGCTGCTCAGGGCGGCAACTACTGGAGGCGTTCGTTGTCGGGTTTGAGGTGGAATGTAAGCTCGCTGAAGCCATCAACCCTCAGCACTACAGGAGAGGCTTCCACAGCACAGGCACTATAGGCGCATTCGGCGCGTGTGCCGCGGCAGGTCGACTGTTTGGACTTGTTGAGCAAGAAGTGAGACACGCATTGGGCGTGACTGCGAGCATGAGTTCTGGTATCAGAGCGAATTTCGGGACGATGACAAAGCCGCTTCACGCTGGCAGGGCAGCTTCCAATGGCATCACTGCATGCTTGCTCGCTAGGAAGGGGTTTACGGCGGATCAGAATTCGCTGGATGGACGCTGGGGCTTCATGGAGGTTCTTGGTCATGGCGTTGATGCTGAGAAGATCATGGGTAGGTTAGGGCGCCCGTATTCATTGATCAATCCGGGCGCATCAATAAAGATGTACCCGTGTGGCTCCCTCGCCCAACCCTCAATGGATATGCTCCTTGAAATCGTCTGTGAGGAGAATCTCACGGCGAATGATGTGCGCGAGATTAGGCTTCGTGCAGGGCCGAACATACTTGAGCCTCTTCGATACACTTATCCTGCGGACGAGCTTCAGGCGAAATTCAGTCTGCAATTCGGATTGGCGAGCATTCTGCTCAGACGACGAGCAGGACTCCGCGAATACACAAGAGAATTCTTGGAAAGTGTAGAAATGCAGGAGACGATGCGTAAGGTGAGAACCATATTGGATCCTGAGATCGCAAAGATGGGTACAGAGAAGATGAGGAGCATCGTCGAGGTGGAGCTTCAAGACGGACGAGTGCTCAGGAAGGTTGCGGAGACGGCGCGGGGGACCCCAGAAAAGCCTTTGAAGGATGCTGACCTCTATCAGAAGTTCAAGGAATGTGCAAGCTTTGTCCTGAATGATAGCCAAATAGACAAGGCATTCTCCAACATTCGTGAGATCGAGGGAGTATCGAATGTTGCGCAGCTAACCGCTCTGCTGGTATCATAACGTCTGTTCCACAGACCAGCTGGGTAGCTATCGCGCTAAACAGTTGTCGAAAAATCCTAATGTGAAGGGCGGAGTACCGAAGGTAACGTGGAAAAGAGATGAATACTGCGAGCACATAACGACGGCCGGAAGATGAAATTCACGGATGAGAACCGGAGAGGACATTGGAAAATGGGGCGGCACATAGCAGGAATCATTGCGTTCAAGAGGAGCATACTAATCTTCGCAGTTGTGATGGCGATTCATGTATTCTCATCCTTTGACATATGTTGGTTTTTCGTGAGCGAAGGCATCACAGACAATGGTTTTGTTTTCTCTTCTTCTTGGAGAGAACATCTGCACTCTTCAGAGGAATGGGCCATTTACTACCAGATTCAAGCCTTACGAGAGGGAAGGCCTTGGCTCAGCCACGGTTCACCTCCGAAGGTTACGACGGATGTCTTCAGGATTGGGGAATACTATTACGCGCCTTTTGAACCGTTGACGGCTTTTATGCTTCTGCCTTTTTACATGGGAGGGGAAGCGCTCCTCGGTAAGAGTTACCTGATCCGGTCAGCCCTGCTTGGTATGGTCTTTTACACGTGTCTGGGCTCTCTATTAGCGCGTAGGGTTGCTTCCAAAATGGGTCAAAGCCAGATCATTGCGGATCTCGCGTCTTTCTTATTTGCTCTTACTACGATGGCTTTTTCCTACTCTCGGCTTCTATATCCGCAACCTATTGTTGGGTTGTTCACCTTTCTCACGATAGCCTCCCTTTTCAACCACAAGAAGAGTCGCACCAAATCTGACCTCTCTATCGCCTTTCTCTTCTACGGTTTGACACTCGTTTCTTTCAACGC
>CAZGRO010000082.1:2378-6061 GCA_964528315.1 uncultured Candidatus Bathyarchaeia archaeon | reverse complement strand
AGTGATCGTCCGTTCCGTGATTGGTTCGGAAGATCACCCATCGCTCTATCTCTTCGTTAACCTTCACGATCTTGTGTGCTTGAAGTACTGCGCTGGGGGTTTCACCGCGAATCCCATATAGTATGGGATCTCTTCCTCTCGGGGTTATGAGAATGCGATTCGTTTCTGGATCAAGATTGTTGAATGTTAAGGGAGCTGTCTCATTGTTCATCCTGAAGACCGACTCAGAATCAATATTCCTAGGACGAAGGGTGTTTCGTTGCAGTCTGTAGGCGATTAGCTCATATGTGTGATCTGACCGGAGCTGCTCGCCCAAAGCTGCCAATGCTCCGACAAACCCTTTCTTTCCTTTTATTGTGACACCTGAGACTCCGTGTCTTGCAGCGACCTTCTCTGCCTCTCTGACGGTCACCAAGCCTCGAATAGTCTTCTTGGAGAAGATTGCTAACTCAACGGGTATGTCGCCTTTCAGGTACGCTATTGCTGGATCGGCTCTCGCATGAGCCAAATCGGAATTCTGCTTCACTACTCGTACAATGGTTTTCACAGCAAGCTCGATATTGGACTTCTCACATCTGAATCTGAGACAGATCGCGCCATTCCCTCTGGTTTTCCAAGGGACATTTGGATTCAGTCGTACCAGATTTGGATAGTCTATGAAGCAGCAGCCCAGTTCTAAGAGCTTTTGGACGAGTACCGCTGCGATGTAGGTAGTGCATCCTTTCCTTGGCGAGTCGGTGTCGTCAATGCCTACGTGAAGAACTGTTTTCTTGGTTTGGATTTCAGAATCTTGCGGTGCAGAATCTGGGCCGGAAAGGAAAGGGCGGAGAGGTGGCTGATTGGTACCTATTGGTTTTGATATGCTTATGCAGCGCAAGGTCGAAACAGAAGAACGCTTGTGCCAGACAGAAGAGACCTAGGTCCCCTCAACAACTATCATTGTCAGTGTCGATCTGACTTTGTTGAGTCTACGTACCTTCCAGGTCACAATTTCCTTCAGTTTATCCATCGTCTCTGATTCAATCCTAGCCACTATGTCGTAGACCCCGTAAACCACATAGGCTTCCTTGATTTGCTCCATCGCTCTAAGATCCTTCAGGACCTCATCTTCTGAACCAATCTCAGCATTTATCAAAACAAACGCGGCTGGCATCTCTCAAGCTCCTCGTTCCATCAAAAATGATGGTGCCCACTGGGTAATAAGAACTTTGGACTGGGACCGCGATCCCCTCCTCCACAAACAAGAAATGTGTCGACTCAGCCATTACTGCCATCTCAGCCCTTCGATCAGCCTTGAAAGAGCCGGTCTCCAACCCAGAGTTGTGCGACTTTGACGTATCTCGATCTTCTGTCAGTTGTTGCTTGCAGTGGGTTTCTGATTTTAGGCTCGTGGAGTGACTTGAAGACTAGGGAGGTTTCGAACAAGGTCTGGGCTATATCGCTTCCAGTGGGAGCTGTTCTCACAGCAGCCAGAGTCTGGCTCACCCCCGGCCTTCTGATGCTCTGCTCCCTGTCGATACTGGCGTCAGTCGTCTTGTCTTTTAGCATGTTTGAGATAGGCTTCTTTGGAGGAGCTGACGCCAAAGCCATGATCACTCTAGGAGTGACCTTGCCAATCTTCCCAACCTTCTCAATGCCCACTCTTGGATTCTTCCATCCGTTCTTCCCACTGGTCGTGTTTGTGAACTCGTTTCTCCTATCCCTTGTAAGCATCGTGTACGTGTTGGGAAAAAACGCTCATTGGAGGATCCAATCAAGACAATCTCTCTTTGAGGGTTTCGAGCATGAATCGTCTGTAAAGAAGATTCTAGCCCTCCTGTCAGGATACAAGGTGGGGCTATTCGAGCTCAAAAAGAGCATACATCTAATCCCTATTGAAGATGTCGTTGAGATGAACGGAAAGCCATCCAGGAGATTGAGAGTGTTCGTTGGTGCAGAGGAAGACAGAAACGTCACGATAGACCGCTTATCTAGATACATCTCGACCGGGCTTGTCCCAGATCAGGTCTGGGCGACCCCGGGGCTACCTATGATGGTATTCATCACCCTTGCCTTCTTTGCAGCACTGGCATTCGGGGACATCTTGTTCTACGCGATACACACCATGATTGGAATGATCATTCGGTGAGTACGGAACCCTTATCCAATTGTCGAAAGAATGTTAGCTTGACAATTCGGACAAACGCCAAGTGACCCCGAAAATGGCCAAGAAACAGATTACGGCTGCCGAGATGAGAGCGATCGAACTGAACGCCGAATACCTAGGCGTTTCAACGCTTCAATTGATGGAGTCTGCCGGCCGATCCGTTGCCCTGGAAGTCGCTTCCCGCGTAGCCGCTCCCTCTCGAATTATTGTCTATTGTGGAACAGGAAGGAACGGAGGAGATGGCATGGTTGCAGCGAGACACCTTGCATCACTTGGATACAACGTATCACTTGTCCTCGTTGGAAGAGAAAGCGACATCACAGATAACGTGGTTGAGGCAAACTGGAGACCAGTTAAACAAATGACAAACTCGATTCAGTCAAGGTCGGTTCCAGATTCGTCTCTTGTCAGGGCAGAGGAGGGTGAAGTTGTAGTCGATGCCTTGCTTGGCATAGGAGTGAAGGGACAATTGAGGCCTCCAATTCTTCAAGCCGTCCAAGCAATCAATGAATCTAAGGGCTTCAAGGTTGCTGTGGACATACCGACTGGGATCGATGCGGACACGGGAGATGTCTGTGGAGAAGCAGTGAAAGCAGATCTTACCGTCACATTTCACAGAGAGAAAACAGGATTATCGAAAGCTAAGAAGTACCTCGGCGAACTGAAAGTCGTTTCTCTCGGGTTCCCGCCCGAGGCTGAATTTCTGACTGGGCCAGGAGATGTATCTCTGGTCACAAAGGAACGCCCTCCGGAATCTCACAAAGGAGACTTCGGAAAACTGCTAGTGGTGGGCGGAAGCGAGATCTACACAGGAGCACCTGCCTACGTTGCACTGGCTGCTCTGAGAACTGGGGTCGACCTTGTCTATGTTGCTGCCCCGGAAAAAGCGGCAACAATAGTATCCTCATTCTCTCCCAATCTCATAACGATAAAACTGAAAGGCCTCCACCTCTCTTCAGGCAGTCTCTCAGAACTGGAACCATGGCTGGCAAGAATAACAGGACTTGCAATAGGACCAGGTCTTGGAACACACAGCGACACAATCGCAGCAGTTGAGGCACTTCTACACAGGGTCGAGGAACTGAAATTGCCAGTTCTTCTGGATGCGGATGCTCTCAAAGCGCTGAGCGGAACTAGACAGAAGATCAGCACACCTGCAGTGCTGACTCCTCATCTTGGAGAATTCAAGATCATCACCGGGAGAGAAATCTCTTCCGACCTTGAAACCAGGCAGGCAGAGGTCCAGACCTTGGCCCATGATTTGGGCTGCACGGTCCTACTGAAATCCCACACAGACATCATATCGGACGGACACCGCTGCAAGCTCAACAGGACAGGAAACCCGGGCATGACTGTTGGAGGCACTGGTGATGTCCTCTCAGGAATCGTGAGCGCGTTGCTCTGTCAAGGACATGATCCTTTTCTGGCAGCTTGTGCGGGAGCATTCATAAACGGAGCAGCCGGCGACTTTGTCTACTTGGAGAAGGGATACCACATGGCCGCAACAGACCTGATTGAGAAGATCCCGAAGGTCATG
>CAZGRO010000082.1:0-2278 GCA_964528315.1 uncultured Candidatus Bathyarchaeia archaeon | reverse complement strand
AATCTTGTTCAGTCCTTCAACGATAACGTCTCGTCTTCTCTCGAACTCTGCAACCATGCTTCTGACTGACTCTTTTGAGCGAGGATCACCCATTCCCTGAGCTACAGCTCTCTGAGAAAACGATGAAGGCCCGGTGACGGAGTGTTCGTGTATAGCAAGAATACGTTGAACAATCTGTTTTGGCCCGACCAAGTATCCAAGTCTCCACCCAGTCATTGAGTATGCTTTCGAAAATCCGTTGGCGGTGATTGTTCTTTCCTTCATTCCGGGGATAGACGCTATGCTGCAGTGTTTCAAGCCATCATACACCATGTACTCGTAGATTTCATCTGACAGCACGAAAAGATCTTTGGCGCAGGCAATGTCAGCCAATTCTTTTAGGTCCTCCTGCCTGAGCACACTGCCAGTCGGGTTGTTTGGAGAATTGATGATGATCAGTTTGGTTCTAGGTGTGACTGCTCTTGCCACATCGTCCTTGTCGAGGCGAAACTGATTCTTCTCATGCACCGGAACCGGCACGACATTCCCGCCTGCGAGTCTAACGCAGGGTTCGTATGTGACCCAGCTTGGATCGGCGATAATTACCTCGTCCCCCTGATCGACCAGTGTCAAGATCGTGGAGAAAACTGCCTGTTTTCCACCTACCGTCACGATTATCTCTGACCTCGGATCAGCCTCGATTCCGTTCTCATTACCAACTTTCTTGGATATTGCCTCCCGAAGTTCCGGAAGGCCCGGACTGGGAGGATAGAACGTGTAACCCTCATCCAATGCTCTCTTCGCGTATTCTCGAATGTGCTGCGGGGTTGGAAAGTCAGGCTGCCCTGCGGCCAGGCTTATGACATCCACTCCCGCGCGTTTCATCTCTGTAGCTCGATTCTCAATGCCGACAGTAGCTGAACGTGGTATCATTGCTCTCTGAGCGATCTCTTTCATATCATCGCCTTTGTCATGCAACAGGTCTTCGCTTGGGAATCCGATATAACCCTTTTCTGAAAGGAACTGGTTTCTCTCCTATGGCACAGGTATCGAAAACAGATACAGCGTTGAAGGACCGCTTGCCTAAGCTCCTAGTTTACTTGATGAAACAGGATGATCCTAGGAAATGCACGTCTGCGAAGTTGTTCAGATTCAACTATGCTGCTCCAGTGCTGAGGCCCTCATCTATTCCGAGACATGCAATAGTCCTCGATCCATATGCGCAGCTCTTCATTTTGCCATCTGACCGAGCAACAGCTTGTAGACATGGCATATGCGTGATAGACTGTTCATGGGAGAAGGCCGAAACAGTTTTCGGAAAAGAGTTTTCAAACAATGAAAGGAAGCTGCCTACTCTGCTGGCAGCAAATCCAACCCATTACGCGCGGCCCAACACGCTGAGCTCTGTTGAGGCTCTCGCCGCGGCCCTCACCATTCTTGGAATAGAGACATATGCGGTCAAGATACTGTCTCTGTTCAAGTGGGGGCCCACTTTTCTGACCTTGAATGAAGAACCGCTTCAGGAATATGCGAAGGCACGAAACGAAGAAGAGCTTGTCACGATTCAGCGAAGCTACTTCTAGCTCATGGCAATCCAAGAAGCCAGCTGTTCTGTCTGACGAAGCCAGCCCACGGAAGGATATTCAATTGGCCTCGATGCTCTAGTGCTGGCCCAGAGCATTGAGAGAGGCGTGCTGGCCGTAACCCGCCTTCTGTTTTAGGCAGCATCTGTCTAATCGGGATACCCGCGCCTTGTGCGGACCTCATCGGCGTCTATGCTCCCTTTCACCGCGTGGGATAGCTTTTCATCCTGTTCCGCCAGCGTCCTCAACGCTTCCGCATCATGGACATCTGCCGACGGCAGGTTTCTTTTCTGTGCCAGAGCCCGGGCTCTCGCCCGATGTCTTGCGACATCACGCCTCCGCAGAGTGGACGGAGTTTCCTCAAGCCTTGAGAGGCTCGGAAGCTGCCCACCAGCTCGCCAGATCGAGAAATGTGAATCGCCAATTCAAACATTTCGGATGTGAAGACAAAGAGAAAATCTGAGTGGACCCCTGAAGGATTGTAGACGCAAGTCGCCGAAGTTAATTTCGCGTCGAATCTCATTCCGAATGACCTCCGCATCCAAATGACAACACAAGAATCACAGTCGGTATATGGAACAGATACTGAAACATCTTAGAAGAAAGATGGTTCGAGGCTTTCTTAACCGTGCAGAGGCCTCCTAATTTCGCACGAATGTGAATTCACTCCAGACCCAGCACCTTGAGCGATTGGGGGCAGCAGGCTAAACGCCTCG
>CAZGRO010000081.1:5437-6113 GCA_964528315.1 uncultured Candidatus Bathyarchaeia archaeon | reverse complement strand
GCCCGTTGATCCTGTAGGCGAATGGATATCCGACCCGTTCTCTGCGGAAATTAGGGAAGACCGTGTGTATGCCAGAGGAGCAACCGACAACAAGAGCGGCTGCCTAGCCTTCACCTTTGCTGCGGAAGCGCTTCTGCAGGCAACGGGAGATGTTCCGTTGAATCTGAAATTCGTCTTCGAAGGTGAGGAAGAGCTCGGAAGCACTCATCTTGAGGAATGGGCCCTACAGAACAGCGACCTGCTAAAGGCAGACGGGCTTGTCAGCCTTGACGGAGGGGTGGATGAGAACACTGGCAGGCCGGAGATAGGAACCTACGGCAAAGGAGTCCTCTATGTCGAGTTGCGAGCGAAAGGACCAAAAGAGGACATTCACTCGGGCAGCGAGGCAATGGTCGTTAACCCGATCTGGAGAATCGTGTGGGCTCTGAACTCAATCAAGGGACCAAACGACGAGATACTCGTAGATGGCTGGTACAATGACCTCAGAACACCAACCGAAGACGACATCACCTCAATCAAAGAGGAGTTGACCACATTCAATTCCGAGGAAATGAAGGCAAAACTGGGAACTCCCGCCTTCGCTGGCAATAGAGAGGGCCTAGATCTACTCGTCCAGCGTCGATTCCGAGGAACAGCTGCTATCTGCGGAATCTACGGAGGATACACAAAACCCGGC
>CAZGRO010000081.1:0-5427 GCA_964528315.1 uncultured Candidatus Bathyarchaeia archaeon | reverse complement strand
ACACACAGTAGTGCCAAAGGCTGCGTTCGCCAAGATGGATTTCCGCTGCCCACCCTACCTCGACCCGGAAATCCAGTTTACCAAGCTGAGAAAGCACCTCGACGATCACGGATTCAAAGACATCGAGCTTGCGAAGCTGTCGGCACGAGGCAACGCATGGGTCACAGATAGGAGCGATCCAGTTGTGCAAGCTGTCACAAGGGCCATCAAGAAGGTCTTTCCTGACGCAACTCTATCAAAGACCGGAACAGCAGAAGGAGTATTCCGTGTGAAGCTTGGCATTCCCGCAGTCATGTCGAGCTTCAGCAACTATGACAATAACCTCCATGCTCCCAATGAGAACTGCGACCTAGACCACTATGTGAGAGGGATAAAATACGCAGCAACAATCATGTCAGAGTACGCAGCGTAATCATGATATGAGGTGTCTGAATCTGAGGAGATCACTGTCGCTTGGAGAGGGCTGAGCAGGAGAAGCAATCAAAAATGATAGTTGATGCACATGTTCACATAGGAGAGCTGGATAGCAAGTCCAAGCATTTTGGCACTACGCCACGAAAGTTCACAGCCGATGACATGATACGATTGATGGACAAGAACGGTGTGGACATTGTGGTGGCGAACTGCATTGGGCGAATGCTCAATGATGACGACTTCAAGGTGAAGAACCTGATCATTGCGGATGGCATGTCAAGATACCCTGACCGCATCATAGGGTTCGCGAGGGTGAACCCGTGGTTGGAGGAATGCGTTGACCAATTGAGGTGGGCGATACAGGAGAAGAAATTCAGAGGACTGAAGCTTCATCCAATCACAGAATCTTTTCAGGCCAATGACGAGCTTGTCCATCCGCTAATGGAAGAAGCTTCAAGACTCAGGATCCCAGTCCAGATCCATAGCCACCAGCCCGGTTCCCAACCAGCACTCATTGGTGATCTCGCCGATCGTTTCACCGATGTAACGATAATCATGGCGCACATGGGAATGGCAATGTACAAAGATGCCATCTTCGTGGCCAGAAAATGCCCCAACATAATCCTGGAGACTTCCGCCCAGCCTTGGACCCACAGAATCTGCAGAACCGTGATTGACAACATTGGAGTGGAGAGGCTTATCTTCGGATCAGATGCGCCCCTCCACCATCAAGAGATAGAGCTCAAAAAGGTCCAGATGGCAGGCCTGTCAAAAGAAGAGCTGAGATTTGTCCTAGGCGACAATATGGCCAAGATAGTCGGCATCAAGATCTGAAGTGGGAGAGCTTGTTCTTAAGCGGGCGCGCTTCACAAGCGAAGGACTTCAGTCACAGACCGCAAAAAGCAAGAAACGCAGCTGCGTGACTTATTCGAGCTGATCGCCTGAAACGTCGATCGACAGTCTTAACTATCCTCTGCCTAATCAACTCGAACCGTCGTGTCTAGTATGGGCAAATGGAAGGACCAGTACGTGGATGTTTCCGACGCGAGAACCCACTACATCGAGGCAGGGAAAGGAGAGACTCTCATGTTGATTCACGGTGGGGGCTTGTTCTCTTGCGCCGAGATCAACTGGACATTCGTCATCGAACCTTTCGCTCAATACTTTCATGTTATTGCGGCAGATCAGATAGGCTTCGGCTGCACACCAATTCCTCACAAGGACTATTCGCTGAAGGCTAGAGGAGATCACCTGATTGCGTTCTTGGAGGCGCTGAACGAGAGGAAGGTGAGCTTGGTCGGTAACTCGCATGGCGGATGGTTGGCCACATACATTTCGATCAAGCGACCCAATCTTGTCAAGAAGCTTGTTGTGGTCAATAGTGGAAGCACATCCTCTCCCCTCACAAAGGACAGCCCTGGCATTGAGAAGGAGTTTCCAACGATGTTCGACAAATCCAGCTACACAACTCCTCCCACTCTGGAGTCTGTACGAGAAGCACTGATGAAGAACACATACCACAAGGAGCTGGTCACAACTGAACGAGTCAAGAAGGCCTACGAAGTCGCCCTGAGGAATTTCGAAACCCACAAACTGCGCACAGAACAAACGGAGGCATCAATCGAAGCGCGCAACAGAAATGTTAGCGTGGACGGGAAGCACATCTCGGAGCATGTCGATCAACTGAAAATGCCGGTGCTTCTGATATGGGGAAGACATGACGAAGGAGTTGCGCGGCTCGATAATGGATTGAGACTATTGCACAGAATCCCCGGGGCTGAGATGCACATCTTTGATTATGCAAAACATCTTCCAATGCTGGATCAATCCGAGAGGTTCGTTTCAACAGTAACTGACTTCCTCAAAGCCTAGCCAATCGCATGATTCTCGAGGCCTCAAACAAACCAGCCCCTAACACATCAAGCTACGCGGTAGCGCACATCAAAAGCTGGACGCATGGACCAGAGGAAGTCCCAGCTCCTCAGTTGTCTAATTTGCATTCACTCTTTCGCATCTAGCACGATTGTCTTATATATCGAACTTGGGCGTCGTGAGCTCTGAGAGGTCTGAATCATGGCCGAAGAATGGACGAGGAAGAAACTGAGCTTCAAATGGTTGTCCGAAGGAGCGAAATCTTCTCTCACCCCTGAGTACGGGAAGTATACTCAGCCTTGGAGTAGACACAGGCTCGCCCAAGTGGCGAAGAGCGTTAAGGATGTTGTGGATCTGACCCCAGGCACCTCCAGAGGCTACGATCGCCCGGCGCCTCACGTGATCGAAGCAGTGCAAAAGGCCATTGCAGACGCTGCGTTCGATTATCCGTCGTCCAAGCTGACTGCTGACCTAAGAAAGGCAATTTCCGAGAAGTATGTGAGCCGATATGGAGTTGAGGCTGATCCTCAGACAGAAGTCTGCCTCACCGTAGGCGCGGCACAAGGAATCGACTGTGCCTTGACAATACTTCTGAATCCAGGTGATGAGGTGCTCATGATGGATCCGGACTATGGTCCATATGAGCCCCACCTGCGTTACCGCCAAGGTAAGGTCGTACCGGTTCCATTGGATGAATCAAGGCCCGGAGAATATACCTTCAACATCGAGACGCTCCGCAAACGAATCACAAAGAAGACGAGGCTATTGATGATGAGCAACGCGAACAATCCTGCCGGCTTTCTGTATACAAAAGAGGAAAATGAGGCAATAGCAGAACTCGCAATCAAGCATGATTTCTTTGTGGTGGCGGACCATGTGTCGGAAGAGATATTGTTTGATGGGCTTAACCTTCACAACATAGCGACCGTTCCTGGAATGAAGGAAAGGACCGTGGTCTGCAGCTCATTTTCAAAAGCTCACAACCTCAGCGGCTTCAGAATGGGATATGCGATCGCGAACAGTGAACTCATCGAGCACATGAACACTCTCATAGGCTGCACAACCGATGGCTTGGTCACTCCAGGCTGTGTCGCGGCGTTGGCCGCCTTGACCGGCCCGCAAGATTGGATCAGGAAGCATGTCGAAGATCTCCAGAAGAGGAGAGACCTAATGGTTGACAGACTGAACGAGATGAAAGGGGTGGCATGTTCCAGGCCCCAAGGAATATACTGGGCGTTTCCAAACATCAAGGCTCTTGACGTGTCTTCCCACGACCTCGCAGAATACCTGTTGACTGAAGGCAGGGTCAATGTCAGACCAGGAATCTGGTATGGAAAGAACGGGGAGGGGCATCTCAGAATCAGCTTCTGTGTCGACTGGGAATGGATCAAGAAAGGAATGGACCGAATGGAGGCCGCCATAGCTAAACTGCCAAAGGGCCGGTAGACACGGCCCGCGCTGACAGCAGCGAGCTACTTTCTCTACATGTTTGGTCTGGCACGCTGCTGAATGAACTCCTTCAGAAAACAGATAAGTAGCGTGCCTTCTCACCGTAGTTTCGGATTGATCAGAAGTGGCTATTAAGCTGAAGACCAGACAGGTCATGGGCCAGCCGAAGTCATATGGCATAATTGAGAGAGCGGGGGGCGTTCGATACAAGCTCTTTGGAGCATGTGCCGCATCTGTTCCTCTGGGAAAGGTGCTCAATCTCAGCTCAGATCTCTCCCTTAACGCTGGTCCAGAAAAGGCCACGGAGGAGGAGATTCAAACCAGCAAGAAACGCGATCTCCTCAAGGAGAAGATCATCGAGCTACACGGGTACAAGGACCTCAAACCGGAGAATATCCTCTTCACAAATGGGACCTACGAGGCGAACTTCCTTGTGCTCAGCGAGGCAGTGGACAGCGGCGACGAGATAGTGATGATGAGGCCATGTTGGTATCAGTTCGCTGCGTACAACATAGAGGAGAAACAGTATTACTTCTGTTGTGGAGGATTGCACCAAAATGCCAAGGTTCATCTTCTGACAAGAAAGGAGGAAGAGAACTGGAAGTACGACATTGAAGGGCTTCAAGAGGTCGTCTCAAACAGGACTGCACTGATAGTTGTTAATTCGCCCGACAACCCCACAGGAAACGTCTGCACTCGCGATGAGATGCGTGCGATTTGTGAGATAGCTGAAGACTATGGGGCTTATGTGCTTCACGACGAGATCTATCGAGGCACAGAGTGGGATGGCGCATTCTCCAGCGCACAAGCTGTCGGCTACTATGAGAAGGCAGCGGCCTCGAACAGCGTTTCGAAGACTCTGGGATTCGACGGGTTGCGTCTTGGATGGTTGGCGACAAGAGACAAGAGGCTTTTCGAGAGGTGTCGAGCTGTGAATGAATGGCTACACATGGGACAGTATGGCGCGATATCCAATGTGCAGCTTGAAATCGGACTGGCCGCTCTTGACCAGGGGAAATTCATGGAGTTATTGGAGTATGGGCGAGGGCTGGGAGAAAGGTGCTGGGACGAGGTTGACCGTTGGATGTCTCAGCACAGAGATGTGTTCAACTGGGTGAGGCCGATGGCAGCTTTCCTGAGCTTTCCCTCCTACAACTTAGACGTGGAATCATGGAAGCTATGCGAAATGCTTGCTTCAGAACCATACAGTGTGGCAGCCATCCCCGGAATAGCATACGGAATGGAGAAGCACCTGAGGATAGGCGTGGGAAGAGTCGCACCCGACGAGGTCAAATCGGGAATGGAACAGATCGGCAAATTGCTCTCGAAATTGCGTTAGTCGTATCAGTTATGACATGCTGCTCAGGCCAGAGGTCGCGGCGTTCGGCAGTACCGATCCACATCCCTAGGCCGAGTTCTGAGACCTCTCAGGGCTGCTATTCGCTCTTTCCCAGCAACAAAGGAACCTGATCACGACTTCACATTAGTGCTTGCGGCCTAAATGCTTCGGGTTTCGGTTCGCAGCGGACAAGCTTCGTCCCGATAATTTAATATGCTCCACATAGAACCGAGCTGATTGATCTGCAATTGGTCAAGGTTAAGAAAGGCCCGGTGTGGCGAGCAATAAACCCTGCAAGCTCTGAACCCTATGAGGAGTTCGATCGAAAGAAGATTGAGATGGCTCTCGTACGA
>CAZGRO010000080.1:0-6128 GCA_964528315.1 uncultured Candidatus Bathyarchaeia archaeon | reverse complement strand
AAGTTTTCGGCGATACCTCTACCCAAAGCGATCGACATTCTCATCCAGGCCCACAGGCAGAGGCAGCATCTAATGGAAACGATCAAACCTGAGCTACTGTCAGCGTGGCAATCAACCCTCTCTGAGGAAGTCGCGGAATCTGATGAGGAAAGATTTCAGTTCCTGAAGGGTGTTGACAGTATCTATCGAAAGGCGACAGAGATCGTTGGGACAGGGAAGAATCGCATTTCGATGATTGGTTCTGAACTGGCGCTTTACCACGCAGACAGGTTCGGAACGATAGATCTGATGAAGAAGATCTCACGACGAAACGTTGACGTCAAAGTGCTGGCAGAGGTGACGCCGAGAATCCAAGAAATCGTGTCTCGCATGGGCAAGATTAGCACGAAGAGTTTCCAGGATCGTCCACCGCCTCACTTCCTGATCGTGGATGAGAAGCAGATTATCTTTCTGACAAAACCTCTCGAGGCGGTTGATCCGAAAGAGGCCGCGGCGGTGTGGACCAATAGTCCCATGTTGATCAGAACGATGCAGCATCTTTTCGAGGATATGTGGTCCTCATCGAGATCGGTTCCAGGCATCATCACTTTTGAAGCTGAACCGAGGAAGATATCAGAAAGAGTGGAATTTCATGCGCTTCCGAACGTCCAAGACGAGCTTGTGAAACACTATGCAAGGCTGCGTTTCGATGTGAAAAAGGATTATGGAATAGCGGGCGACTCTGGGGCGGAACATGTGTTCTCTTTGGCGTTGCTTCAAGCTGATGAAAAGCCCATTCTCATAGATGTTCAGTCATCTGACGAAGCTATCACCTCGGTCCGGGTGATAGAATTCTTTGCCAAAGGGCTTGACTTGAAGGGCCGTGTGGGAGATACGATGCTGGTGGTTAAGCCAGGCTTAGACAAGGATGCAGAGAAGCTGGCGAAGTTTTACCAGTTAAGATTCGTTGAGTTGGGTTCAAAGAGATACCCCTATGGTAACTTGATACCCACTTTCCAGAAGCGAGCCTCTGGCGGCTGAAGAAAGCATTCCGCGCGCGACCTTTCTCAGTATTTGACGGAGGTTGAGCCGCTTAACCGGTCTTGGCGTATCTTAGGATTGCTGCTATTCCTCCGAATCCCTTTAGGAGTTGCTGGCCCTCCTCTGTCTCGGCGGAGATCATTTCGATGTCAACGCCTTTCGCTTCAGCGATCTCAACCAGTTCGTCGAGTAGATCCTTCTTCTCAACCACAAGTGTCGGATTGTTGCATTTCTCGCATTGAGTTGACCCCAAATCGATCTCAAGCTTAGGAACCTCATGCGGAGATAGCAGTCGATCCTCTTTGAAGTCGCAGAGCCTGCATCTAACGGTGACATGGGTCATGTTGAGTTTCTCGGAGAGCAGCAGTGTGCTTGCCAAACCTGACTCCAATGCCTTCCGGACCTCGCTCTCTCCGTACGAGGCCAGTCCAGTGTCGTGCCCTACCTCATAGAGAAAACGTTGGACGATTCTCTTCTCTTCTAAGAAGCGAACACCGCGCAGGATCTCTGGGGTCTTCTCTAGGACCTCGTCAAGGCCCTGTTCACCAACGTATGAAATGTCAACTGTTGCAGCGATCTTTTTCTTCAATTCATAGTTCAAGTACTCTCCTTGTTCGAAGTCGTATTTCGATGGACCTGGCCCTGCGACAATAAGTCCTTTCAAATCCTGTATCTGGCCAAGGATCTCGTTGGCATGATTTCCGACCCTGGTATAGTACTGGTTCACTTCTGCCTCTCTTAGGCGCTCGAATCTCCTGGCCGATTGTCCACCTGCTCTGTGCTTGCCTGGGATTCCTGAGGTCATCTCCTTCACAATGTCGGCCCGTCTCCCCCTCAATGTAGCTACCACAGCATCATTCCCATCGATCAGGATGATGCCGAAGGTGTCTTTCTCACGGAGAATCTCTAGGAGAGGTTCTGTGTGAAATCGATTGTCACAGCGATAGAGATAGACTCGGATCGGCTCAGGAGGCTCAAGGACATAGGTCTCCATTCTCTCGGTTCCTGGCCCATTCTGAGGAATTGCGCCGCAGAAGATGACCAGGCCGTTTGGCGGTGGCCTTTTGAAAAGCTTCAGGCGCTGCATTGTCTTCTCTATTGCGTCTAGCACATTCTTTCTGGTTGTTCTGGACTTGATGTTGGTTGCTGTTCCAGCCTCCTCGCGCAGCTGGCTCATTACCTCGTGGATCTGGCGGTCAGGTGGAACGTATAGGGTTATGAGCTCGGTGCCGCGACCCTCCTTCGAAGCCAACAGATCCAGCGTCCGCTTTAGCTTAAATCTGGAAAGTGAATCTTTGGACTGAGGCTGCAAAGCAGACGCCACTGACGCCTAGCCTTAAGTCAGTTATATAAGTCGATTGGCGCTTCATTACGATTAGAGGAAGAGCTTGAAACTGGTTACCAAGGTCGGAGGATCCCTATTCAGGCATAACCTCGACCACCAAAGAATCAGCGCGTATGCAAAGGTACTGAAAGGTATCCATAAGCAAGGCCATCAGGTGGTTGTTGTGGCTGGGGGAGGAGAGTGCGCGAGGACGTATATCGGAGCGGCGCGCGTATTTGGCGCGAATGAAGCCCAATGCGACCAAATAGCGATACAGGTGACTCGACTCAACGCGCAACTTCTCATCTCTGCGATTGGAGACGATGCGTTTCCTGAAGTTGCGGAGAGCGTGGAGGATCTGCGGAAGTACTTCACTGCAGGAAGGATTGTTGTCATGGGGGGCCTTCAGCCGGCACAGTCAACTGACGCGGTAGCTGCGATAGTCGCTGAAAGCATTGTTGCGGATCTTTTGGTGAAAACCATTGATGCTCCTGGGATTTGCGCCAAAGATCCTAAGAAGTATCCCGATGCCAAAATGCTCACCGAGATAAGGGTTCAGGAGCTACTGAAGTTGATACGCGATAAACCTATGATTGCAGGGTCATATGAGCTGATGGATCCGATCGCAGTCAGAGTGATAGAGAGATCGAAGATACGTTGTTGGGTCGTTTCTGGCGATGACCCAACTAACATCAAGAAGGTTCTTGATGGGAAACATGTTGGAACTAGGGTAGTTGCTTAGCGGGCGAACTTAACTCGCCTGGGGCGGCTACTTTTCTTCTGGTTTCTGAGTTGTGGGAGTCAATTGCTGGGCATGGTTTCTGGTGAAGATTCAGCCTTGGCTTTTCTCGTTGGTAACTTGAGTTCTTTGAATGTACCTCGTTTGGCTCCAAATACGAGTAATGCTGCTACTGCGGCCGCCACGACGGTGAAGAAGATCATGATTGAGGTGTAGTCGCTGTCCCAAAGAGCTGTGACTATGTGGGCTCTTTCCATCGTTATTGTGCTCTTGGCGGTGGTTGCTGCGCTGTCTCCCGTCCATGCTGAGAAGACGTATTTGCCGCCAAGGGTGCCAAATGGTTCTTCCATAGGTACTGTGGAGGGAACAGAGAATTCAGCGACAGAGTCTGCGTCATACCAGCCCTCGCCTGTGGCGGTTCCACGCTTTGTCTCCACAATCAGGTAGTACTGTGTCTTCCAGGTTGCGATCAGGCTCTTAGGCGAATCCATCACTATGGTGACTGTGTTAGACGCGTGGGTTAGGGCTCCCTGCCATCCCGTGAAAACTAGGCGGCGGTTCTTCTCAACCACATTGCAAGGCGAAGAGGCAACGACGGAGACTGAGGTTCCGCTATCTGCCCACTGAGTTGTCTTGTCCACCTGGCCGCCCTTCGGATCAACCGTCAGCAGATACTGCGTCTTCCAGATCGCTGTGACCATCTTCGGGCCGTTCATGCTGACCGCGCCTGTCAACGAACTGCCGCCATAGTCGCCTGACCATGAGCTGAAGATGTACCTGGTCCCTTCCCCGCCGTCCACAGGTGATGTCACGGAAAATGAGGCTGCTTGATCCCTGTCGTACCAGCCTCCTCCCGAAACCTGGCCATACGCGGAGTTAACTGTCAGCTTGTACTGCGCAATCCAGGCCGCTTCTATGATTTTCGGTGAGTCCATGTACACTAGACCCGGATTGCTTGTACTGTCCTGCATTGTTCCCCCGACCCACTTGTCGAATCTGTATCTTGTGTTCCCAGTCTCGTCCACTACAGCGTTAACCGCGACACGTGCCGCTGTTCCAGCTGGATACCAGCCCGTTCCCTCAGGAGTTCCTCTCTCAGATCTAACGTACAGAAAGAACACGGGCTCATACATGAAGGTTAGAAGGGCAGGGGTTGGCGTATTCGCAGGTGCTGTCTGAGAGTTGATCCGGCAGATGAAAGCCACTCCATTGTAGCCGTAGGGGCCCCATGATGGCCCAGGATACATGTAGCCCGGATAACCGTAGTACGGATAACCATCGGGCGTATGACCGGAAACCGATATCACCGGTCCGTACGTTGTGTTGAAGCTTATGGTGCCTTCACCGTACACTGTGCCCATGTAACGTCCTCCCGCGTGAACCCTAATACCCGCATTCGAGTACACCCCGACAATTCTCACAGTAACATTGTACCAACTAGCCGCTGCACTTAGCCGGCTCTCAAGGCCAACAATCAGGCCGGCAACAACAAGAATAAGGATAAGTTGAGTGCGAACGGCGGGCCATGAAGGTTTCACTGACAACAACCTCTTCACCAAGTGCTTTATTCCTCCCCTTTTATACCTTTTCGAATGAATCGTCCATTACGCCTTTGCACTTTGGTCTTATCGATATTGAGGTTGACTCTGGAGAAGGCTTAGCAGATTTAAGATAGAAATCTAGTTCTATCAACTGGAAACGAAGGGTTAGGCGGCTGCTGGCTAGCGGTTACGTTGAGGGTATCCGGTGTTGGTACGGATTGTGGACCTAGTTGAACGTGTCCGGCATACAGGGCTGTGGCTGCTAGCCATGAGTAGGCCCAAGAAGCTCGCCTCGACCATTGACACTGGCATTCGGCCCTTAAGCAGCAATCTTCGCTCAGGGAAGGCAAGGGTGGAGAATGCCTTCCGGAGCGAGCTGAAAGCTTTGAGAGATTTCTTTCAGCAGATGACCTTTCTGAGCTTGACCCTTGCCTTCATGCTGGGCTTGATCTTGGGCGGGATTCTGAGTTCAATGCCTGCAATCTTCATCATTCTGACCTTGGCCTTGGGCTTTCCCGTCGCCATAGCCTACGGTAGCGCACATGGGGTTCCAGCCATTCTCGGCATGCTCGCGGCGGTTTTCGTGAACTGCATTATGGCGTATTCTGTGCTAAGGATTATCAGGACGATAGAGTCGGACTCGCGCATTGCGCCATATGTCACTCAGATCAGATCAAGGTACACAGGAACCTCAAAGCGTCTTCTCGCTCACGCGGGCAGGTTTGGAGTTGCTGGATCACTGGCAATTTTCGCGTTCCTGATAGGCTGGTGGGTATCTGCTTTGGTGGCGTACATTCTGGATGTTGAAATCGGGACCGCGATGAAAGGCATCTCCGCTGGAGCGCTTGTTGGCGGGCTCACCTCTCTCGCAATCTACCAAGGGTTGCTGGTTGCAGTTCCGAATCCAAGCATCATTTCGCTGATATTCATCACGATCTTCGTGGTCTCAGCATATTTGACAAGAAGAGCTAGCCGACGCAAAGAATCAGGCTAGCTTCATTCTTCGAATCGGAAGGCAAGCTCACCGACCCATGAACATATGCGTCCTCCAGCACCCGTTCAAATGACGAAAGCGCTCAGTGAGCCCTATTCCGTCTGGAATTTCGAGAAAAAGAGGTTCATCGTGACCGCGAGATGAACATGGGAAAAGAGATCAGGGAAGCGGATCTCGCGTGATGAACCTTGACTAGGCCGTGTTCTCCACTCTGATCTCTATGGTTGACACGTTTCTAACGTCGTCGCCTTCGCCGACAACCTCAGTCCCTATGGATATGTTCTTGACGTTCAACTTCCCAGCAAAGAACCTCCTGGACACCACCTCAACAACATCCACAGCCCTGCTGATCGCCTGGCCTCTAGCCTTCACACTGAGTTCCTTTGCACCAGTCTGGAAATGCATCATCATGGCTGTTGCGTAAGCCATCAGAGGCTTCTTTCCAACCAGAATCGTGTCAGAAGGGATCGGCTCCCGAGGCCTTGCGGGTGCTTGCGCCTCCGACGAAGG
>CAZGRO010000079.1:0-6136 GCA_964528315.1 uncultured Candidatus Bathyarchaeia archaeon | reverse complement strand
CGTGAGCTCACAGATGCTGTCCACCGCCACGGCGGCGTCATCGTGGCTCAAATCAACCACGGCGGTTACCAAGCGAGTGCAGGAGAGCGTGCCGGCCCTAGCGACTACCAAGATGATGGATGGAAAGCAAGAGCGATGGATCCCTCAGAGATCTGGGCAGCGATTGAGGCCTTCGGTTCAGCGGCCCGAAGAGCTGTGGATGCAGGCTTCGACGGCGTCCAGATTCACGCCGCCCATGGATATCTCGTCTCACAGTTCCTGAGCAAGCGCGCCAACCATCGCACCGACGAGTGGGGAGGCAGCCTCAAGAACAGAACAAGGTTCCTTGAGGAGGTCTACGACAAGATCCGAGGCCGCCTTGGATCAGACTATCCCATAATGATGAAGATCAACTGCGACGATTTCAGCCCCGACGGCTTCACTGTTGAAGAAGCCGCCGAAGTCTCTCACACAATGGCTGTGCGCGGCATCAACCTGATCGAGGTTAGCGGAGGAGGCATAGGCAGAAAGGAGGAACTCCGTATCAGAGCAAAGCACAGCGACCCCGACCTGTTCGAGCCGAATTTCGCCGGTCACTGCGAGAGGATTAGAGCCAGTACCAGGCCCAAGCCACTTGCACTTGTCAACGGCTTTCGTACATTGACGGCCATGCAGGCCATCATAGATCGAGGAATCGCGGACCTCATCAGCTTGAGCCGGCCATTCATCAGAGAGCCGAAGCTGGTCAAGAATCTCCAGAGAGGGCAACTAGAGGCGACCTGCACCCGCTGCGACATCTGTAGAGCGCCAGAATTCTTCGGCAAGGTCATGCTCCGCTGCCACCTAGAGTGACGGCGCGAAACATACGCGCGCTTGGTGTCTTTAGGACGAGTTTCGTGCGGAGGTACTACGCTTGCAGGGCCGGCGTCGCATTTTCCATCGAAGAAATCGATTTTTGTTTCCATCGCAAAGTCAGCAGGTTCCCGATCAGGACAAGAACGAGGCCTATCCAGAGTCCTCCAAGTGTGTTACTGAATCCAACAACCCCAGACAATATCGATATGATGGAACCAAGCCTCATGTTTCTTCTGACGCCTGTGTGAGTTAGCAGGGCTCCCGCAATAATGGCGACACTACATACGACACCAATCGCCATCGAAGCGGCTGCTGCCCAATTTGGCTCAATCGCACCTTGCATAGCTGGCGTACCGGCAAATCGAGGAGCTAGTCGCGCGACTGCTACACCGCCAAGGGTGTAGAACATGCTCCCAACTATGAGGAGAATGACTGCAGCCATTGGTCTGTCTGTCATAATGATGCCTCCTGTGATTTGCGCGTCGAGCTTTGCACACTTCCTTGGAATGCAGCATCCAATGGCTGGTATATCAGTGTTCTTGACAAGATACATTAATGTATCCTAAATTGACGTTATTTCAAGTTGGGAGAGCCAAGAAGCGGGTAGCGAGCGCACGTGCTGCATACCTTTGGCGCGTGCATTAATCCAGCCGATTCATGAACTCTCGCAACAGTCTTCTTTCAGTAACCACGCCAATGAGAGTCCCATTCTCTGTGGCAGCCAGTCTTCTAATATGATGTTTTTGCATAAGCTCAAAGGCCTCTTTTATTGAGCGATTAGCCTCTATCGATATGACAGGCTTTGACATGAAATCCTTGGCTTGAGTATCGTACATATCCTTCCTAGCCATCAAGACTCTCTCCAACACGTCCCTCTCAGTGATCATGCCAACTGGTTTTCCTCCTTGAACCACTATAACAGCCCCAATGTCGCTGGTTACCATCTTGTATGCCACATCAGTTGCACGTTCCGATAGAGAAACAGTCGCCGGATCTCTCATACAGGCTCTGACGGTTGAAGTGAGCCCCTTTGAGACTGGCTTACTTGGACTCAAAATCTCTACTCCTATCGAGCATTCTTGAGCATTTGTATAAAAAGCTTAGACCGGGCTGCATTGGCGCGCGCTGCGTACTGTTTGTTCTTGTTAGGCCAGGTAATTGGGGTAGTTGCTTATTGGATACGGATGCTTGCAGTTCTGGGATCTGTAGCCTTCAAGTTCTCGCTTCGCTTCCTCCACTAGCCTTGTATCCGCAATAAGATCGAACCCGTTCAGAGCCAATGTCTTTGCCCCAATGATCATTCCTTCATGACCTGCCTTGGATCTGGTTGCCTCTACTGCTTTCGTTGTATGAAGTACGACCTCTCCTGTGGGTCCGATCTTTATGTAGGTGGTGTGGGCGGGAATGATTTGGCTGATGTTTCCGAAATCGGTGGAGTATGTTCTTGTTCCGTTGAGTATTAGCTGGGCGCTGTGGCGCGGCTCCTCAACCTCGACACCTAGTTCCAACAGGTTCTTGTGAGCGAGCTTGGTCAAGGTGAGGTTTGGAATCTCTGGCTGATATGTGGGTCCGTGTTGCTTGAACTCCACTTCTGCTCCGACCATCAGGGCAGCTCCCCGGGCTACGTTCTTTGCTTTCTCCACAAGTTCCTTGAAGTAGTTCATGTCTAGGGACCGGCAGTAGATTCGGACCACCGCCCTCACTGGATCAATATTGGGGTTCACGCCGCCTTCACTCACTATGTATGTCAGCACCGCTTCAGGGCTCTTCCTTTGGTGTAGAATGTTCAGGCCGTTCGCGGTGAGAACGGCCGCATCAAGCGCGTTAACAACATCATAGCGGGCCTCGGGCCTAAGCGCTCTTCTTCCGGTGAATGTGACGGTGAGGTTCTCTCGAGCTCGAGCCTTCCCCCAGACACTGTACCGGTCAGGGTGAGGATGAATCATTAGCGCCGCGTCAACGCCTTCAAAGAGGCCTGCGTTAAGCATGCGTATCTTGCCACCAGCGTTTGGCGCAAATCCCTCTTCACATGGACAACCGAAAACCTTCACCGTACCAGACAGGCCATGTCGAGAAACAACTTTGCTCAAGGCTATGCCTGCGCCGACCGCAGCGACCCCGATGAGATTGTGGCCACAGGCATGGCCAAGCCCAGCCACTATGTCATATTCGCACAGGAACCCAATCGTCGGTCCACCGGGCTTTCCTCTGAAGGTGGCTGTGAATGCTGTATCCAGGCCTGCGACCGGCTTCTGCACCTCAAACCCATGCCTCCCCAGCTCCGTCGCTAACAGCTCAGAGGACTTGCGTTCCTCAAAACCAATCTCAGCATATCCATGAATCATATCAGCCATCTCCCCCAACCTACTGGTCAAGGAATCAATCTCCTTCGTCACCTCGTATTTGACAGGACTAGCATGGCTCATGACAAGACGCCTCATCAATTGGTAGGTGAGGTGGAGCTATATGGCTCTTGGGCGTGCGCACATTGGATGATTGAGTGCGATTTCAGTTAGCGCGCAACTATGGCGCGCTAACAGGGCAGATCGATGATTCCAGAGGCCGCTTCGAGAGCTCGAATGCGCTTTACAACGCGCGGCTGAAGGGTCTGATCATCCCCGAGTTGAGTCCGGGCCAAGCATATTGAAACATCTGCTCGCTTCTAGCGCGCTCTTATCCCAAGCTGCTTATGCCAGAAGGCAACTAAGCGACAGGAGACAGTCAACAATCCGGGTTCAAATTGCGACGGCCGCACCAAGCTATCCACGCACACGGATTTTACCGATTACGGCGACGAACAAGCGCGCGCGATAGTCTACTTTCTTGAGCTCTTACTTCTCTTGGACGAATTCGCATACTCCGTCGTCAGGGTAGTTTCTGCAACTGGAGGGTTTGGTCTGGTTTATGGTGCAGTAGTGGGTTTTGTGTTGTTCATTTCTTCTCAGGAAGGGACAGCTGTCTGAGGTGAAGGTTCCTGATTGGTCATTTCGGTCTTCAGAGGCTATTGCTACATGTTTCAGGATGTCGGTTCTTCCTTCTCTTCTCCATCGGGTCACATCGTTGTGTGTTGCTTCAAATGATTTCCAGTGGATTATGCAGCAGTTTCCGCACTGCTTGCACGAGTGTTGAGTCAAATTTCTCGCCTCGGGCCTATGCGTAACCTCATGCCTGAAACCTAGTCTGGTTGTGGAAGGACTCTACCGGAGAGATATGCGTCCTTTTGGCTGCATCTTCAATTGAAGTATCCCTGAGTAAGTCACTGCTTGGCAATCGCGGATCTTCACATAGTTGCCTGTCTCAATTCGAGTCTCAAGATTTTTCCGAGAGTATCTCACGAACGTCCTTCCCGACTCGTCATCTACCACGAGCATGTATCGGTCCATGTTAACTATCTTACCCTCAATGTTCACATGCCTCATCCCATTCTCGATGTCCACAATTCTCATATCCACATTCCCCTCCACACAATGCCAAGAAAAGGTGGTGCGACCTTGTCCTTGCGCACGCTAGCCATCTCCCCCTTTTTTGGCGGAGAATTGGGCAGCTTGCACTCGACGAGCATCGTCTTCATGGAGATCACGCAAGCAGGAAAAGGAATCAGATGCACGAGAACAAAAACTATCGCCTGGCTGCCCAAATGCTGTTGCGCTTGAAACATTTCGTTCCGTGATGTTTCAGTTGCTCGCTCGACTTGAACACGACTCCGCAATGTGCGCAACGACAAGTCTCACTCAATCACACATCTCCAATCATTAGCGTTCACGCTCACGCGCCAAGACGGGGAGAGTCTGTCGTCCGCGTCGATCGAACCTCTTGTACCATGCTCTCTGATCGTTTCGCCAGTACGATGGAGGTTTCGGTTTCGATTTGGATCGCGTATTAGTGTGACGTGGTTTCTCCCACGCACGCCCGCTGTTTCTGGATAGTACACTCAATGTAGGCTACCTCACTTTCCGACCTCGGAGGAAAAACCACACACTTCGCAGGGTTGACCCACGGAATGCACAGAAGATTTTCCAGCCACCTAGTGGCTTCCTAAGCATATAAGCATTCAAAAAAGGAGAAAAACTTGCAGGGCTATTCCTGTTCTCTATTGGATGACTTCGCCTGTTGCGAATCTTGAACCAACAGAGTTGATCCTGGCCTTCACGTGATCGCCAGGTTTGGTATTAGGGACAAAGACTACGAAACCTTCCACCCGGGCTACTCCGTCACCGCGACGGCTGACCTCCTTGATGTCAAGGTCATACTCTTTACCTTCTTCAACTGGCTTCCTGAAGGATTGTTCAAAGCTCATGCATTTCACCTCGTTCTCTGTATTCAGCTAGTTCTTCGGCGGAAAACTTAGACGTCAACGCGAAACGCGGTAGGACGCTCAGCTTCGGACCGTACACCTAACCTGCCCTGACAATTGCACCGAAGCTATTAAGGCTGCTTGTGACACGTTTTCTTAGCGCGCACTGAGGAGAAGAAATTCTTTTTTGGGATAGTGACATAAGAGCCTGAAGAGATGTGCACGAGAGATGGGAACAGGAACCAGCAAGAGTAGAGGACGAGCAAAGCGAAAGAAGACAAGAAAGCAGAAGGCAAAGAGAAAGTTGCGAAGATTCGGACACCGATGAGGTCAGCGCGACCAGATCCTCCTTTTTTTTGGATCCGAATGAGAAGGAAGGGTACATCAGCCCAGTACATGCGTTGCGCTATGATTTCTCAAACCCTGGCGGAGGGTTCAGGTGAACGGACTGGGAAAGGGGCCTTCTTTCGATGTGACTTGATGGTGTCGGTCTGCTTTGCGGATCGATAGGCTATTGTGTGTCGTGGGCCTATCTTTGTCTATGGCAAGGATCAGTGTGGTCGTCCGCAGGCGTAAGAGTAGAGAGGGAGGAACGCACACATATGAGACTACTGATGAGATCGCTCACCGTTGGCAGTTGCTTACGGAAGAGCAGCAAAGTAGCTTAAATGAGCAAGCTGTGAGGAACAAGGAGGACTTGCCAGCGCTTCTTGAAAGGTTGTTCAAGGAGCGAAGGTTATAGTAGCTTGATCGGAATGTTCTTTGAACCGAAGCTGCAAGCGTATACTGAGAGGTGGCGCTCTTCGCGCGGTCATGGAGGTGAAGCCTTGCCCAAAAAGGTGAAGAAGAAGGGGAAGAAGCCAGCAAAATAGATCTTCGATATTCCCGAAGAATCTCCTCGACACTACCTCCAAAACGTCTAATGCGCCAGCTTTCTCGTTTTCACAACAGAGACTTGCGAGGTTCACACACTTCGCAGAATACCTCTCCGAGATACTGTCCAACTAC
>CAZGRO010000078.1:0-6305 GCA_964528315.1 uncultured Candidatus Bathyarchaeia archaeon | reverse complement strand
GCAAGCCTGTGGCCCTCACGGGCCGCGGGGGTTCAAATCCCCCTCCCGGCGCCATGCTTCCACTTGGAATCCTTCCGATGAGTCATTCTAAAACAAGATCACCGGTGCAAGCGCGGCGTGTCCAAGTGATCGTGTCGACGGGACAGACTAGGTCCTCACAGTAATGAATCTTGAAGAGTGATGCATGCTGTCAATTGAGATTCAGAATGCTTGTATCAGCCAAGACTGATATACCGTTTTGCCCGTACACTTGGGCGAGGGGTCTTGTAATGGGATCCGTTGTTGGGAGAAGACTTCAAGGTCGAGTGGCCATTGTGACAGGAGCTTCTCGTGGAATTGGAAGAGCCACAGCTCTAGTCTTGGCTCATGAAGGTGCGAAAGTGGTCGTGAACTATCGATTTGATGAAGCCGGGGCTAAAGAGGTTGTTGAGGAGATCAGGAGGATGCCGGGTGTGGCACTTAGCTATCAAGGAAACGTTGGTGAGGGGGCGGCTGCTCAGAAGATGGTCAGCCGATCATTGGATGAGTTCGGGCAGGTGGATATTCTTGTCAACAATGCTGGTATTCTTGAGGGCGAAGGTTCGCTGCTGAAGTTTGATGAACACGAACTGGATCGAATGATGGAGGTGAACGTGAAAGGGGTGCTCAACTGTACGAGGGCGGTTGCACCTCACATGATCAACAGACGTTACGGCAAAATCGTCAATATTGCTTCAGTCGCCGGCCTAGGTACCTCGATACTGCCTGGCAACCTGCTCTACGCCTCGACCAAGGCAGCAGTGATAGTCGTAACGAAACGCGTTGCCTTGGAGCTTGGCAAGCATGGAATCACTGTGAACGCTGTTGCACCTGGCTTCATAAGGACAGACATGACAATGGGGAGTAGATCCGAAACGGATCAGAGGGAAATAGCGCGGTACTATGAGACGCGAAGCATGCTTGGTCGCGTAGGTGAACCAGAGGACATCGCAAACGCTGCGCTGTTTCTTGCGTCTGATGAATCTCGATTCATGACTGGCCAGATCATGACTGTGGATGGTGGTCGCACCGACTTTCTGTCATACTCCTCCTGAGTTCTCTAGGGATGCGCTGCCTAGGAAAATGATCATTGATTTCCCGGATTCTTCTCGGCTTGGAGCTCAGCCTAGCTGAGGCTATATCCCTGACCTTTCCGACTTCCTGTAACAGGAGACTATCTAGCGTCGTCTTTTTCCGATTAACAATGCTGTGGCCGCAACAGCCATTGCGGCGATGAGGCCGATCGCAACTATCTTTCTCATGGATTATGCGCCCATTCAGCGCTGGGATGACGATTCAAGATAAAGGTCTTGTTTAGCTCTCCGATGTATCGATTCCCGTAAGTCCTGCAGGTCAACACACGCGGTTCTGACCCCAATTCTAAGCACTGCCACAATGATTACAACGGCTGGTCTTGTTAAGTGAACCGCTTATACGGTTCCAGGTTTCCCACCCAATCTTTCTGGTTGATCGGCCAACTATGCGCGGGATTTCGAGGTTTGCAGATGATCTCACTTATTTGCATCGCTCCCTTTCTCAGCAGGTTCACCGAATTGGCGGCTTTTACGACGAGTGCTGTATCCAAGCCAATCCATGAGCCTGCAGCAGCCACGACCTCTTCCCCTTCGGTCAGTATTCCGTTGTCTGTTGCCATTAGTACCGCTCCTATGCATACGGCTGTTCCTGAGCTGATCATTCTGAGAGATGAGCGGATCAGTGAGTGTAACGTAGGGATTCCCTGATGTTCCAGTGGGGCTCCTATATTGTATAGCGGGTCAGTGGCTCTCACAATCCTTGCACCATTTCGCTCCAGTTCGTTCCAAATTGCCTTGTCCGGAATGCCTATTCTCAGATTGCCGATTACCGTGTTCTCGATTCTTGTTCCTGCAGCTGAAGTGACAACCACGACGGCTAGCTTGGAGTATTTTGCCATTTCCACGGCCTTAAGCGCGCTCAGTCCGGTCTCAGAAGCAACAATCAGCTTCGCTATGCCTAATTGTTGAGCTCTGAGAATCGCCAACTCCAGTGTCTTCTCTGTGTTGATCTGGCCACACACATCAAAATAGAATGTGTCCTTTAGCTCTCCCAAGGTCTTTGCCATATGTTCCCATCAAGCATGGCTTTGCTTGGGCTGCCAAAATAAGTGTTGAGTTGGAAGCGCCATTGACCCGCCGTGATCTGTCTTTCACGTATCGGAACGCTGATCTATCTTGACATCGTTTTCTGAAAGACTGGGATAGCTATTGCGAGAGTCACGAGCGTGTAAAGGGCGAGTATAGCAACGTTTGAAGATATGGCTGCGAAGCTTGCGCCTAACACTATGATCTTCCTTAAGGCATCGGCGGCATAGTACAAGGGAAGCGTCTTTCCAATTGACTGCAGCCACAGTGGCAGCTGCTCCATGGGAAAGACGATTCCTGAGAGAAACATCATGGGGAACTGGAGAAGTATCATCATCATGCCCGCCGTCTCCTGCTCATGGGCAAACGAGGTTAGCACAATGCCTACCCCTGAGAAGCTTGTCACTCCCAGGAACATGACCAGTAGCATCAGCATCGGGTTGCCATAGATTACGACGCCGAAGAACAGCATCGATATCAAAAGCAGCATGTGTGCCTGTATCATTCCTCTCACTGTCTGTGCGATTATTTTTCCGATCACAATTGTGTAGCGACTGATCGGTGCCATCAATATGCCATCCATTGTTCCCTGTTCTTTCTCTCTTGTGAGTGCTGCTGCTAGGCCTTGAAGTGTTCCGGTGACTAGGACCAGTGCCATGAATCCCGGTGCCAAGAATTGAAAGGTGTTGGTTGTGGAGACTAGGCCTCTTCTCTCGAAACTGATTGGTTCAGATATGAATGAGGAGTCTGTGCCTGAGGCCATTTTAGCTAGTATTGATGCGCTGGTTCTGTCAGAGATCATTTTGAGGATCATTGAGATTTCGCTGTAGGCAAGGGAGGCAAGTTGCGGATTTGTGTCTTCCAGCGTGATGGTAATTGTGGCCTGTCTGTTCGAGGTGAACGCGTCTGTGAACCCGGCCGGTATTAAAACGACTCCTTTGATTTCTCCTGAGACAATTCTCTCTCTTGCGGAGCCGAAGCTTGCGAAGTCTCGTACAGTGAATAGACCCGTTGAGGCAGCTATTTGCCTGAATTGGTACATGATGTCATAGCCAAGCCACCCATTGTCCTCATCTACTATTGCTATTGGGATGTTTCGGTATGGGGTTGAGATCTTTCCTGAGAACGGGTTTCCTGAACCGGTTTGTGGATACATAAACCCGAACATTGACATCCATACAATGGGAATTATCGTGAATGTTGCCACAAGCATCCTGACCTTCCAAAAATCCAGAAGGTCCTTGCGTACTATGTACAAGACTGTTCTAACGTCATTTAGTGCTTTGCGCATTACCCATACACTCTCGGAACAATCGCTCTCATGGATACCTGGTTAGAGGCCGAATCCCTGAGAGTTCTTCCCGTGAGCTCCAAGAAAACATCTTCAAGAGTTTCGGAGTTGCTTTTCATCTTCAGATTCTGTGGCGTGTCAGTAGCTATTATTTTGCCATGATCGATTATCCCTATTCTGTGAGATAATCTGTCTGCTTCCTCCATGATGTGAGTTGTAAGCACTACTGTTTTTCCTTCTTTGTTTAGATCCTTTATCATGTTTCGGACAAAGCTGACACTTTGGGGGTCGAGTAGTGCAGTCGGTTCGTCCATGAACAGTATGTCTGGGTCGTGAAGCAGGCCTCGGACAATATTGAGGCGTTGCCTCATGCCGCTTGAGTATCCTCCGACCGGCATGTCTTTGAATCTCTCCAGTTGAACCATTCTCAACAATTCTTCAACCCTCTGCTTCAACTCAATACCGTTCAGGCCGTACAGTTGTCCGAAGAACCTCAGGTTCTCGACTGCGGTAAGTCGAGGATACAGAATGAGTTTCTCCGCAACCATGCCTATGAGTTTGCGGACCTGATCAGCCTGTTCAACGATATCGTAGCCTTCCACCGTTGCCGTACCTTCAGTGGGCACAGAGAGCGTCGCGAGCATCCTCATGACGGTGCTTTTTCCAGCTCCGTTTGGTCCTAGGAATCCGAAAATCTCGCCTCTCATCACCGAGAGATTGACATGGTCAACGGCAACCAGCTTTCCGAAACGTTTCGTCAGTTCATGCGTCTCTATGACGGAGCTCAGGGTGCTTCAACTCTGCGTAGATCATTGAACTTTCGGCGCATGTTGGTGTTGTAAGCGCGCGCTAACCTGTATCAACGTGCTCTAGCTCGGACTCTTGGCTCCATCAATGTCCAGACCCAGTCTACAAATTCCTTCAGGTTCTTGGTCTGGATCAACACTTCCCCTGGCCCGGTGATCTCGGTCACCAAGCCTTCTCCGCCAAGAATTGTCTCCTTCAGTCCTCCGAACTTTGTCACTCTATAGGAGCAGGTGTTGCTGAAGGCCACAAGGTGAAAGTTGTCCACTGTCAGCGTCTCTCCTGGCCGCAAGGTATGGCGATCCAAAGCGCCAAAGGTGTTAATGAACAGCTGTCCCTCGCCCGTGGCTCTAATCATAAAAAGGCCTTGACCAAACAGACCTCTGGTGAATCCTTCCCATTGAATGTCTAGGTTGACATTGCTTGTAGAGGCTATGTATGCGGCTTTCTGGATGATGTAGCCTTTCGCTCCTGTGACCTCTAGCACATCGATATCTCCCACAGGAGCAGCGACAAACGCTGCTTCGCCGGGGCTGCCAACCGCTAGGAAATCATTCACAAAGAAGGACTGTTGCCCAAGCACCGTCAAACCCAGAGTTCCAAGGATGCTCCTCTCCCTCATCCGGGTCTGAACCTGAATGTTCGGGGTCATGTATGTCATGGCTCCGGATTCGGCTGTTATTGATTGATTCGGCTTCAGATGCACAACGAGCATCGAGTATGAAGGCCTGTACTTCACCTCAAAATCCAATGGTTCAGCAGGCCCGCCTCCAGCTAATGGGGCTCCACAACTAGGGCAGAAGGACGCTCCTTCTTCGATCACCCTTCCACATCTCGAACAGAACACCATTCTCGAGCGCCGAAATATCGGGGAGAAGGCCTTCTAATAAGTCCTTTGCCCAGTTTTCGGTGAGGTCCGACAAACGTCAGGATGAGTTTCTTGTCGATTAGTGACGCAGAATTCTTGACCCATAAGGTCCCTTCTGAGAGAAGGTCTATGCTGTCTTGATCCCCTTTTCCTTCTCCAGTCTCAACTCCTCTATTGCCATTTCCCTCATTTTGAACTTCTGTATTTTCCCTGTTACCGTCATCGGGAACTCGTCCACGAACTTGAGGTATTTCGGGATCTTGTAGTAGGAGATCTTATCGCGGCAGAACTCTTTGATTTCTTCTTCAGCAGCCTTTTCGTTCTCTTTCAGTTTGATCCAGGCCATGACCTCCTCGCCGTATTTCTCGCTTGGCACTCCAATCACCTGTGCGTCGCTTATCTTTGGGTGAGTGTGGAGGAGCTCTTCGATTTCCCGCGGGTATATGTTCTCTCCTCCACGAATAATCATATCCTTGAGCCTCCCGACGATATTGATGTAGCCATCCGATCCCATGACCCCTATGTCTCCCGTGTGCATCCAGCGTGCCTGATCTATGACCTCTCGTGTTGCTTCAGGATTGTTCCAATAGCTCAGCATGACCAGATACCCGCGCACACAGATCTCTCCTGCGATCCCGCGGGGCAAAGTCTGGCCGGTGGATGAATCTATGATCTTGATCTCGACGTGTGGAATTGCTCGGCCAACCGTGCTTACTCTTTTCTCAAGAGGATCTTCGACGGATGTCTGCAGGGCGACGGGAGAGGTTTCTGTCATGCCATAAGCTATCGTGATCTCCTTGGCGCCCATTTGGCTGACAACCTTCTTCATCACTTCAACGGGGCAAGGGGCGCCTGCCATTATACCGGTGCGCAGTGATGACAGGTCATGCTTGGAAATGTCCGGGTGATTGAGTTCAGCTATGAACATGGTCGGGACGCCGTGAAGCGCAGTACATTTCTCCTCCTCGACCGCCTCAAGCACCTGTCCGGCATCAAAAGCCTCCGCAGGCAGGACCATGGTGGATCCATGCGCCACGCATAGCAGGTTGGAGAGAACCATTCCAAAGCAATGATAGAATGGCACGGGAATACAGAGCCTGTCTCTTTCAGTGAACTTCAGCATTTCTCCCACGAAGAACCCGTTGTTCAGAATGTTGAAGTGACTCAATGTGGCGCCTTTGGGAAACCCAGTTGTCCCCGATGT
>CAZGRO010000077.1:3842-6351 GCA_964528315.1 uncultured Candidatus Bathyarchaeia archaeon | reverse complement strand
CAATGGTAAGATAATAACCGTGGATTCCAAGGACACGATTGTAGAGGCAGTCGCTGTTAGGAATGGGAAGATAGCTGCGCTTGGAAAGAACGAATATGTGAAAGGTTTCGTGGGTCCACAGACCACGGTCCTGGACCTGAAGGGAAAGACTGCCACTCCAGGATTAGTGGATTCTCACATTCATGTCATGTATCATGGTCGCCAGTTTTGGGAAGGATTTCTGAACATCCGCTTTCCAAACGTTCGTTCAAAAGCAGATCTCCTCAAGTCAGTGGGAGAGAGAGCAAAGACAACAGCAAAAGGCGGATGGATCTCAGGAAATCAAGGTTTCCATCTCTCAATGAAGGAAACACCAGACCGATGGGCGCTTGATGCGGTCTCACCGAACAACCCAGTGTATCTTCGACATTCGAGTGGCCAGTACGCTGTCGTGAACAGCTACGCGCTTCGACTGGCAGGCATAGACAAGAACACTCCGAATCCTTACGGAGGAGTAATCGCAAAGGATCCTGCCACTAATGAGCCGACCGGGATTCTATTTCACTACCCCGCCGAAAATCTTGTTGGCAAGATGGCGGCAGGGTACGGGTCGCGGACTAACAAAGAGCTCGCTGACGATGTCAAAAGAGGACAGGATTTGTGCTTGGCTGCGGGTTATACAAGTGGTCAGGATGTAATAGTGGCTGCACCGAGGCATGTTTGGATTTACGAGAAGATGGCGGAAAGCAATGATCTCATGATGAGATTGTGTCTGATGGAATACGTTGAGTCCCTGGAAGCTGCCGGTAACCTTCTTGCGACTGTGAAGTCTTTCAAAACGGAGATGCTGTCTTTCGGAGGTTGGAAGCTGGCAGTGGACGGGGGGCCCGCCGCAGGCACATGCCTAATGTACGATGCCAGCCTCCCAGCTGCAAGCCGCTCGTATCTGTACCACGATCAAGAAACTCTTGACCGAATAGTCGCGACCCTGCACAAAGCCGGTTTTCAGGTCGCATTCCATGTCGGAGGAGACAGAGCGATCGATATGGCTCTGAACGCGATAGAAGCGGCTCTGAAGGAAACTCCGAGAGAGAATCATCGGCACAGGCTGGAACACGTCCTCTACCCTACTGTTGAGGCACTGGAACGCATCAAGAAGCTGGGGGTGATTGTGTCGACACAGCCACAATGGATCTCCTTCTACGCCGATGGTTACAGAGGCTCAACTGACGAGAAAATGATGCAACGATTTATGCCAATACGAGCGATGCTAGATATGGGCATTCACCTTGCCTTTGGATGCGATGTTCCTGCTACAATCATGCTTGAACCAAAGTGGGCATTTCTAGGAGCCGTAACCAGAACCACAGAGTCAGGATATACGCCTTCACCAGGAGAACGTATCACTTTGAAAGACGCTCTGAGGATACACACCATGGGTTCAGCGTATGCCTCCTTCGAAGAGGATATCAAAGGTTCAATTGAAGAGGGAAAAGTGGCTGATCTCGTTATCTGGTCCCATGACCTATATTCAATGGCTCCCAGCCAGCTGAAGAACTTGGAGGCAGAGACCACGATCGTAGGCGGCAAAATCGTCTACAAGAAAGAGAAATCAATGACGACAACTGCAGCCACATCGCTTATGACCACCTTGGCAGGCACTCTGCAAATCACTACGCGAATGTCCAGGGTAGGGCTGATACTTTCCGTCATCGCGCTGGTCGCGGCAGCAGTCACAGTCACGACGATTCTGGGAATCCGAAGGAAGAAGAAGCTTGCGCTGAAGCCGAAATAGTACACTGCGCTGTACTCGGTTGGAACATCAACCTCTTCGAATTGATGTGATCTCTGCCTCTGTGGCGGGCCCGCGGGGATTTGAACCCCGGGCCTTTAGCTTTCGCCAACTCAGCTTAGGAGGTTCAGTCCTCTCCGGCCTACTGCTCTATCCGGTCTGAGCTACGGGCCCCAAACCGAATCCTGACAATCGAATCTAAAAAAACTTGTCTCTAATCAGCGTAGTCTCCTCAACGCCAATCAGGATGTCTCTGGAATCCAAAGCCGATCTCGAACGCTGCTATTCTGAACCATTTTGGAGTTCACAAAAGCTTTTATTGACTGCCGAGAGTTCTCCCTTCTTCGTGGGCCCGTAGCTCAGCCAGATCCCTAAAGGGTCCTGAAAAGGTAGAGCACCGGTGACAACCCCTTGTCTAGGCAAGGTCGGTGAGGCTTTTACCGTAGGCCGGAAGCGACCCGGGAGTCTCGGGTTCAACTCCCGACGGGCCCGCAATACCGGTTCTCTTCGAGAAGCGCGATGGAAAATAGCTGGGCCAGACGTTACACCTGACTTCGTGTCCCGTGAATCATGAAAATGAAGGTGTAACCGAGGCAGGGCGTAGCGATCCGTTGACTTCGATCCCGGATCGGGATTCCCTTTTCACGAAGCTTATACCAATCGGTGTGAGCCTCGGATTACTGTCAGCGAAGTTCCTGCACAAGACGAGAAACTCCTATTTAAGACTTCTCCTCGAGC
>CAZGRO010000077.1:0-3742 GCA_964528315.1 uncultured Candidatus Bathyarchaeia archaeon | reverse complement strand
CCTCGAGCCTGCACACCTTACACACAACTCAATTACATAGAAACATGGAATTTCATCAACCATACTTCGGATGGTGGAATGTGATTGCCAATGTCCCGGCAAAGGATGGGCTGTGATCTGGTTCTTCTGAAAGGAAACATCGTAACGATGGACAGGAAGACCGAGAGAGCAGAAGCCGTCGCTATTGCAGGCGAGAGAATCATCGCCACAGGAAAGAACTCTGAGATAAAGCGACTGGTCGGCAGAAGGACCAAGGTCATCAATCTGCGCGGAAGAACAGTGGTGCCAGGAATGATTGACGCGCACATACACTTCATTGACTACGGCCTTTCTCTCAAGAGAATCGATCTCAGAGATGCCAGGTCTATTGCAGATATACAGGCAAAGGTTGGAGCAGTGGCAAAGGCAACCCGGCCTGGAAAATGGATCACAGGAAGATCTTGGGATCAAGAGAGACTCAAAGAGAAACGGTATCCAAACAGACACGACCTTGACAAGGTTTCGCCACAGAACCCCGTAATACTCAATCGAGTCTGCGGTCACATAGCTGTGGCCAACAGCCCAGCACTTCAAATCGCCAATGTCTCAAAAGAGACACCGGACCCACAAGGAGGCCAAATCGACAAGGACCCTGAAACCGGCGAGCCCGCAGGCATCCTTCGTGACGAAGCAATGCCACTGGTCTGGAATCATGTTCCTCCGCCAACAAAAGAGGAACTTGTAGAGGCGATAGATGCTGCAAGTCAGAAAGCTCTCTCAGCAGGACTCACCTCCGTTCACGCCCTGCTCAGGAATTCGGCCTACATGGAGGCGCTTCAACAGGCCCGAGCCACGGGCAGACTCGGAGTCCGAGTCTACATGGGAATACCGGTGGAACTTCTGGATCACTTGATCGGCCTGGGAATCGGAACAGGTTTCGGAGACAGCTGGCTGAGAGTCGGATGCGTGAAAATGCTGCTAGACGGCTCCTTAGGCGGCCGAACCGCCGCATTGAAGGAACCATACGCCGACGATCCAACCAACAAAGGTCTCCTCCTCTACCAAGAGGAAGAGGTGCGGCAACTTGTGAGCAAGGCTCACGACTCTGGCTACCAGCTGGCGATTCACGCGATAGGAGATCATGCCATAGAACTGGCGCTTGACGCAATTGAAGAGGCTCAGAAGAAGACGCCGAGAAAGAACCACCGGCACAGAATAGAACACGCCTCAATAATCAGCCCTGAGCAGATCGATAGGATGGCAGAGATGAAAGTGATTGCTTCAGTGCAACCGGCGTTTGTCACTTCAGACTTCTGGGCGAAGGATCGGGTAGGTAAACGAAGAGAGAAATGGATTTACCCTTTCAAGACATTGTTCAAGAGATTAGTGGCATCTGCCGGCTCTGATTGCCCTGTCGAACATCTAGATCCGTTGGAGGGGATGTGGGCTGGTGTCACGAGGGCTGGATTCCTGCCTGATGAACGAATATCGGTCGAAGAGGCCTTGCAGATGTACACCGTGAACGCGGCTTACGCGAGCTTTGAGGAGAATGACAAGGGATCAATAACCGAAGGGAGGCTTGCAGACTTGATTGTTCTTTCGAGTGATCCATTCAAGGTGTCCCCTGAGAAGCTGAGATCGATCAAGATTGATAGGGTTATTGTCGGAGGCAAGGTGATCAAGAATAGATGATCTTTGGCTTGATTTGCAGATCAAACAACCTTTTCTCTGCACGCCAGCCCGGTCAACTGGCTAACACTTTCGTAACCTTTCCTTTCTAGGTATTGTCTCAAACCAATCTGCAGCTCTGTGAATATGTCAAGATCCCTGTACATTATGGCCGTTCCAACTTGGACTGCTGTCGCTCCAGCAAGAAAGAATTCCACGGCGTCACTCCAAGTCGCCACACCTCCACAGCCTATGATTGGAACATCTACCGCCTTGCGAATTTCGTAGACGCATCTTAACGCGATTGGCTTGATGGCTGGTCCGGAAAGGCCGCCCATTTCCGCTGCCAGAATCGGCTTCTGCACATCCACATCTATGGCAATCGCTTTGACGGTGTTGATCGCTGTGATGGCGTCAGCTCCTCCCTCCACAGCCTTCTTCGCAATCTCCACTATGCTTGTGATGTTTGGGGTGAGCTTTACTATGACCGGCAATTTCGTGCTTCGTTTCGCAGAAGCCGTGACGGACGCGACAAGATCCGGGTCTTGGCCGATCTGTGCGCCCACCTCCTCCACATGGGGACAGGACACGTTGAGTTCAACCGCGTCCGCTCCAGCCTCCTCCGCCTTCTTCGCTGCTTCGGCATAGTCTTCTCCACGGCATCCAAAAACACTCGCTATGACTGGAACACCGGTTTTCCTCACTTCCTCCACCTCCTCCTTAAGCGTATCAATCCCAGGATTCGGAAGGCCCATCGCATTGAGCAACCCGCCCTGAACCTCGACAATGGTTGGGTTCGGATAGCCTACTCGAGGCTCCAGTCCAAGGGATTTTGTCACCACAGCCCCTGCGCCTGCTTCAGCAACCCTTCTGAGCGAATGCCCAGTAATGCCAAGTATTCCCGCCGCCAAAATGAACGGGTTCCTAAGTCGGAGCCCGGCGATCTCTGTCTCGATACCTCGTCCCATCCAATCTCACTGTGTTGGAAACGTTTATTGAAGCATGGGAAATAACGCTAGTGGTCTCTGAAGCCTCGGATCTGAGAGGCTAATGATTTGCGTGGAGGAAAAGGAGTTGAAGGCATACTTAGCTGAGTCCCCAATAGGGTTGTTCGTTCTTGACGCCAAAGGTAAGGTAGTGGAGAAGAGGCTGTTCGGTAAAGACAAGGAGAGGATTGCCTCAAAGCTTGAAGAGCTTCGTTCCGGAAAGATGATAGAAGAACTCTCAGAAGTGCTGAAGGAGATTCCAAAGAGGAAATTCAATGTTCTGGTCTCTGAGAATTCAGCTCTAGCTCAGGCGATCAAAGAGGGCTTCGCCATGGAAGTGGAAGTTGAGCGATCGCCCAAGGTCATTGAGAAGTTCCGAGACAAACTTCCAACAATAGCAGTGAATCTACGGGTCTTCAAAAACAAGGAGGATTATGACAATCTAGTCAGGGAAATATCTGTCCAAATGGCGAAGGCCGCGGTAACGATCGCTGTTGGCAGAAGAGATCTTCATGCGGTTCAGGCCGTTCGCGCAATAGATGACATGGATAAGACGCTGAACCTTCTTGCAGGGAGAATGCGTGAATGGTATGGGCTGCACTTTCCGGAGATGGATAGGCTGGTCGAGAAGCATGACACCTACGCAAGGCTTGTCTCAGATCTCGGAAAGAGAGATGGTTTCTCTGAGAAAGCTCTGATAGAGAAGGGGCTTCCTGAAGAAAGAGCCAAAGCCATTGCTGAGGCCGCTTACCGGTCGATGGGTGCCGATGTCTCGGAAGAGGATCTGGAGTGGCTGAGGTCATTCTGCACGGATTGGCTGGAGTTAATGAAGTTCAGGGAGAAACTGGCAGGATATGTCGAGTTGGTGATGAGCCAGGTAGCTGCCAACATGAATAGTCTTGTTGGACCAGTGATTTCGGCTCGACTCACATCCATAGCAGGTAGTCTGGAGAATTTGGCGATGATGCCTGCGAGCACGATTCAGGTCCTAGGCGCTGAGAAGGCTCTGTTTAGATCTTTGAGGACGGGAGCGCGACCTCCGAAACATGGAGCGATATTCCAGTACGGTCCAATTCATCAATCTCCGCGCTGGCAGAGAGGAAAGATAG
>CAZGRO010000076.1:3914-6688 GCA_964528315.1 uncultured Candidatus Bathyarchaeia archaeon | reverse complement strand
TGTGCTCCGAGGCGTTGAAGTGTATCATTCCGTGCTCATCGCTTGGAACAGTGCACTTCGCGTTCTGAAGGCCCTTGACGGATGGCGGACCATAATCTGTGGATACTGATTTCGCTCCTGAATCAAGCACGACCCGATTTGGTTCCGGTGTACTTGTGACCGTGGCCAGAATCGTTAATGCTATTTCGAACCAAGGCGCACAAGGCTTGTAGGTTGCATCCATTAATGCGTAGGAGCCCGGTTGTATCTCGTCATAATGCTGATACTCATGTCGATGTGTGCCTGTTCCAGCTCCAGTGACTGTTTCAACATTGAATCCCGCATCCTCGATCGCGTCTCTCGTCATATCGACTCGTTCGCCAACCTTCTTGAGCTCCTCCATCTTTTTCTCATAGCCGATCCTGTGCTCCCCCATCTGGAGATAGCCAGCATAGCATTGTAGGCCTTTGAACTCGATGCCTCGCATCGTAGAAATTCCGCTCACAAGCTCCACCGCAGCCTTACCCGGTGGTACTCCGCATCTTCTTCCGCCGACATCAACTTCAACAAATACTCCCAGTTTAGCGTTCTTTCTGAGAGCCGTCTCTGAGAGACATTGGGCATTGGTTGGATTGTCGACAATGACTTGGATCTTCGAATGCTTCTGCAGATCGATCATCCGCTCAATTTTGGCTGGGTCCACTATTTGATTCGTGATCAGAATATCCTTGATCCCGGCTTGAACAAGAACCTCAGCCTCGCCAAGCTTCTGCGCACATACCCCAATGGCACCATATTCAATCTCCTTCCAAGCGATTATCGGAGTCTTAGGAGTCTTGAAGTGAGCTCTGAGCTTCACATTCTTGCCTGCGAGCCATTCTCTCATAGTTCTGAGATTGCTCTCCATCAGATCCAAGTCGATGAGAAGAGCGGGCGTTTCTATTTCCTCAATCTTCAACGGCCTCGGTCCTCTTCAGTTGACTTATGATGCGGAAGCACATGACCTTATATACTTTGAAGAATGACGGAACTGAATTGCTGATCACCTTGCCCAGACCAGTTGAATTGATGGATTTGACACGGTTCGTTTCCGTGATCGACCCGCAGCTTTCGCCTGACCTGACCAAAGTGGCTTTTGTTGCGATCAAGCCGAATGAGAAGCGAGACAACTACGAGATGACCATTTGGGTCATAGACAGGATCTCCGGGAAACCTGTGACCTATTTTGGCGGAGGAACTGGTCTCTGGCCCAGGTGGTCTCCTGACGGAAGGCAGCTTCTGTTCCTGTCGAGGAAAGAAATGAAGATAGATGAGAAGGGAAATGGATTGTGGGAGGCCTCGATTTTCGGGGGAGAACCTCGGCTGATCTTAAGGCATGCAGGAGGTATAGATGCTCCATGTTGGATGGCTGATGGAAGACGGATAATCTTTCTCTCCGCGGTTGGTGAGCAGGAGGAAGGAGTCAAAGTCATCAGAAGAATACCGCTGTGGTCAAATGGAGCCGGATTCACGTATCACGCCCGCAAGCATCTGCATGTGGTTGACGCTCACTCTAGCGTTGTGAGGCAAGTGACAGAAGGCGAAATGAATGTTGTGTTCGCAGCGCCGTCGAATAAGGGGAACGAGATCGCGTACGTTGCATCAACCAATGACCTGAACCCGATGATGACTGACCTGTTTGTAACGGATCTCGATTCTGGCGAGACAAGGAAGCTGACTGAGAGCAATATGAGCATCGGAGCAGTCTGCTGGAGCCCCGACGATAGGCATCTTGCCTTCAAGGGACATGATCTCAGGAGAGGTTTTGCCACTCACGTAACCATCTGGCGCATACCTGCTCCGGGAGGAAAACCAGCTAATCTCACTGGAAAAATGGATCGAGGGGCGGCACGCAGCATATACTACGATCTGAGAGGGCCAGTGACATATCTTCTGGCGCCCGTGCCTGTCTGGAGCCAAGATCACATATACTTCACCGCATCAGACGGCGGCCGCTACAATCTCCACATGATCAACCCAAATAGCGGCTCAATTGATCCAGTGATAAAGGGTGAGTTCCTCGTAGACGATTTCTCGGTTAGAAACGAGGTGATTGCATATCTCAAAGTCACCAAAACCTCACCTGCTGAAGTGTGGGTGAAAGACGAAAAAGGGGAAAGAAAGCTCACGAGCCTGAATGATTCGCTTCTATCAGAGCTGAAGCTCACGGTTCCGGAGCACTTCCAGTATCAAAGCAGCGATGGAAAGCTGATAGATGGATGGATGATGAGACCGTCGAACCTAAAGGGGAGGGAGAGAGTCCCGTCGGTGTTGGATATTCATGGGGGGCCAAAGAGCGTCTTCGGGTACTCGTTCATGTTTGAACATCACTTCTTTTCGGCGAATGGTTTTGCAGTTCTCTACCTTAATCCGAGAGGGAGCGATGGGTACAGCGAGGAGTTTGCTGACATAAGAGGCGCTTACGGAGAGAGGGACTTCAAAGACATAATGGAAGGCCTCGATCACGCGCTTTCAAAGTTCCTGTTCATGGATCCCGGCCGAATCGGTGTGACTGGGTTATCTTACGGGGGATTCATGACAAACTGGATGGTAACGCATACAGATCGTTTCAGGGCAGCCGTGTCTCAGAACGGCATATCAGACTGGACAGCCATGTTTGGAACAACAGACATAGGCTTCTACTTCTCCCCGGACCAGATAGGCAGAGAGCCATGGACCAACCCGGACGCATATCTGGCCAAGTCTCCGTTGACGCACACACCAATAGTGACGACACCGATCATGTTCATTCACAG
>CAZGRO010000076.1:0-3814 GCA_964528315.1 uncultured Candidatus Bathyarchaeia archaeon | reverse complement strand
CTTCCCTCACGAAAGACCAATTGACCATTCACGATCACATAGCTGACGCCTTCCGCGAACACTCTTGGGTTCTCATAGGTTGCAGTGTCACGTATGCGCTCCGGATCAAAAACCACAACATCAGCAAAGGCTCCTGATCTCAAGATGCCGCGATCCTTCAATCCAAACCTTGCTGCAGGCAGCGAGGTCATCTTCCGAATCGCCTTCTCCAACGGCACCAGCCGCTCCTCAATCACATATCTTCGAATCGCTCTCGGAAAGGCTCCGTACGCCCTTGGGTGAGGATTTCCGATCAACAGTCCGTCCGTGCAAACTGTAGATGACTCGTGCGCGAGCACGTTTCGAATGTCGTCTTCTGAAATGTGGAATATCACCATTGAGACGGCTTCCTGGGATTCGAGAAGAAGGTCTATAGCCACATCTGCTGGAGGCACACCGGATTCTTCTGAGATTTGGGCCAGACTTTTTCCCTCAACCTCTTTTCGAGCGCTACTGTAAGTTATGACAATCTTGTCCCAACCACCCATCTGGGAGTAGCTCTTCCAGCCAGGCGCCCCGTGCTCAAGTTCCTGAGCAATTCGGCGTCGCTGTTCAGGGTCAAGCAGTCGCTGCCGAACGGCCTTTGGCCCGCCCTCAAGGGCCCAAGGAGGCAACGCTGCGGAGAGCATTGTGCTTCCAGCGGTGTACGGATAGATGTCACATGACAAGGATGAGCCCTGCGCTATCAAGGAATCGATCTTCTGCAATGTCTGCTCTGTCTTGCCCCAGTTGTCTTTGCCCAAGGCCTTGTGATGAGATATGTGAAGGGGGATCTTTGCCTTAGTTGCTACTCGAATCGCCTCATCAACCGATTCAATCAACCGATCTCCTTCATTCCGGATATGCGTCACATAGATTCCGTTATGTTCTGAGGCCACCTTACAAAGCTCCACAAGCTCCTTCTCATCAGCATAGGAACTGGGCGGATAAATCAGCCCGGAAGAGAGGCCCACCGCGCCTTGCCTCATAGCATCTCCAACCAGCGCACGCATCAGTTCAAGATCCTTCTCATCGGCCGGCTTCCGATCGAAACCTACGCTCAGCGCTCGCAGAGTTCCGCTGCCGACAAGAGAGGCCACATTCACTGTTGTGTGAAGCTCTGAGATGCACTTCAAATATGAATCAAAGCTATCCCAGTCCCAGTGATCAAGTTGGCCAGCCAGACCTGAAAGATATCTGGCCAATTCAGGCTGCACATCCCTTCGAACCGGAGCTACAGAGAATCCGTCCTGGCCTACAATCTCGGTTGTTACGCCCTGAGTAATCTTCGACTTCGCGAACGGATCTGTGAAGAGCATCAGATCCGAGTGGCTGTGCGTATCGACAAATCCTGGAGCAACGACCAATCCTTTCGTTGACAGAGTTTCATCAGCTGGAAGCATTTCGCCAGACGAGACTAGCTCGATTCTGTCGCCTGTTACGTAGATATTGTGTTTCCTTGTTGGATTTCCAAGCCCATCAAGAACCAAGCCGTCCAGTATCCTGAGTTCATACATGAGACGAAGCCCCGCTCACATGCAACAACCATTACTGAGGGTGAGTTCAGCATAAGGAGTATTTGATCTAAATACTGTATCCGCTCATACCTCGGCAGACATTCATGCTTGAAGGAGAGGATGAGAATTGCCAGAGCTTCCCGAGATTGAGAACCTTGCACGCCAAATGTCAAAGGAGCTTCATGGAAAGCGAATAGTCAGAGCTGAGTCGCCTCAGCCAAAATGCCTCAACATCCCGCCGCGCGATTTTCAGAGGATTGTTGGCAAGACGGTGAAGGATACGAGGGCGCGGGGCAAGTGGTTGTTCACAAGGCTGGAGCCAGAAGATTATCTATTGCTGAATCTTGGGATGGGAGGCGACCTGCTCTTCCACAAGAACAGCGGCACAGTCCCAAAGAAATACCAGCTTCGACTCACTTTCCACGACGGCACAGAGCTGACCGCTTCCTTCTACTGGTTCGGATACATTCACCTTGTTTCCGACGAAGAGCTGCCTGGGCATGGGATGACGAGCAGGCTGGGAATATCTCCCATAGACGCAGAATTCACACCTGAAAGATTTGGTTCGATGTTGAGCGGAAAACGAGGCGCCATCAAAACCTTCCTGCTGGACCAGAAGAACATTGCAGGAATCGGTAACGTGTACGTTCAGGACCCGCTCTTCAAAGCCAGACTCCACCCTCTCCGCAAGATCCAAACACTCAGCCAACCGGAGATCAAAGCTCTACACAAAGCCATAGGCGCCGTCCTGAATCGAAGCATCAAACTCGGAGGCCTCAAGTACGAAAAGGATCTGTACAGTCGGCGCGGAAGATACGGCCCCGGACAGTTCCTCGTGGCATACAAGACAGGAAAGCCATGCCCGAAATGCAAGACCAAGGTTGTGAAGATTAGAACTGGTAGCACAGCAAGTTACATTTGTCCGAGGTGTCAAAGACTCCGAGCCAAGAGAGCCTGAAAGAGAAATCCTAGGAAACGACCCCTCCTGGCCACATGCCAGAATGAACCAATGCACACGTTCCGTTTTTTCCAGAAATGGGAACGCAGATGACATGTAAACGCTCGACAAAATCTCGAAGCGCTATTTGTGAGCCAACTCATCCTTGACGTTGCAGTACAGGCCATAGGCCTCGTCAACTGAAGCATTGTCATGCACAATCTTTCGAACTGCTCTAATCATTGCGACAGGAGAATCGGATTGGAAGATGTTTCTTCCCATATCCACACCGACGGCTCCAGCGTGAATCGCATCATATGCAAGTTGCAGCGCATCGCGCTCCAGGATCTTCTTTCCTCCGGCTATGACAACTGGAACGGGACAGCTTTCAACCACTTTTCTGAAATCCTCGCAGTAGTAGGTCTTGACGAAGTGCGCTCCAAGTTCCGCGGCGATACGACAGGCGAGGCCAAGATATCGAGCATCACGGACCATTTCTCTGCCAACGGCGGTGACAGCCAGAACCGGAATGCCATAACGCTCGCCTCTATCCACCAGTTTTGAGAGATTGAGAAGCGTCTGCCTCTCGTATTCTGAGCCCACGAAGATGGAGAGAGCCATACCGGCAGCATTGAGGCGCACAGCCTCCTCGACTGATGTGATTACTCCCTCATTGGATAGCTCCTTCAGAATACTAGTCCCTCCAGATACCCTGAGAACGATCGGGATCTCCACGTTTGGATCGATTGAGGTGCGCAAGACCCCTCTTGTGAGCATGAGACAGTCAGCGTATGGAACGAGAGGCATTATGGCCTTCTTCGGGTTCTCAAGCCCTGTTGTTGGGCCTTGGAAATATCCATGATCAACTGCTAGCATAACTGTGTGACCAGTACTTGGCCTGATAACACGTGAGAAGCGATTCTTTATTCCCCAATCCATGGCGCGGATCTCATCCAAGCGAAGAGAAAGATGCCTATCCGCTAGTTAAGGCTACTCACCATTTCTTCACCTTTCGTTCTAGCGTATAGCCTTCTTTCCTTCGTTTCTAACACGTTGTTGGTCGTCTAGCCATAAAACCATTCCTCTAGCACCTCTTAATCACGCTGGCCGGGGAGTAGGGCGCGCGCTGCTATTTCATGCGTTTCTTTATGGCTACGGCTGCGGTGGTTGCGACTAACCCAATCATCGCCAAGTAAGGTGCAAATGTCATGAATGTATTTGTGGGAAGAACGATTCCGCCGACTGATCCGGGTGGGCGTGCGCTGTAGATTGCGGCCACTATGGCTTCACCGCTCCCTGCGACTATGCTAAGCGTTGTTGATTGAGAATAGGGGTTGGCAAC
>CAZGRO010000075.1:0-6795 GCA_964528315.1 uncultured Candidatus Bathyarchaeia archaeon | reverse complement strand
GCCTTACACGCCGAAGGTCATCGGTTCAAATCCGATCCGGCCCACTTCGATTCTGAAGCTGTGTAGAGTATCCTAGAGGTTATTCGTGGCTAGGCCTTTCCAGTAGAATGTGAGTGTTCGTTTCGCCAATGGTCAGAAACCCCAGGCGAAGGAAGAAAGCTTGTGCACGGGGATTGACTTTCAATACTTGGAGACGGATAGGCAAACCCATTTCCAACGCCCTATCGATGATGAGCTGCATGCAAGCTCGCCCAATCCCTTTAGATTGATACTCCGGCAGAAGGAAAAGCTGATTGACTTTGATGCAGTCAGGCGATGTGACCATGGCTAGGATGCCTACATCTATTCCGCCCAGATTGATGACTCGGAAATCCTGGGCTTCAAAACGCTTCTTGTGAAGCTGTCGTTGCTCTTCCTCATTCCAACCCCAGACCTTCTCCACGCTTTCTCTAAAGGCCGCTTTCTTCACTTTGTATGCGAATTCAGAATCCTCAGGACGGGCATCTCTAAGCGTCAGATTATCCATCTGAATTTCTCTTCACATACATCCGATTTTGAGATATTTGGGATTAGTTCTGTCTGCGTCTTACAGGGTGTTTCGCCAGTTCCTTCACCCAATCAGGGTGCAGGCATTTCGATTTGCGATATCTCTCGCATGGGAAGTCTGAACATAGGCTGCAGAATCGTAGGCCTCTTTCCACCCTGCAGCAGCTATGAAGACTGCATCCAGACCTTTCCCTGACGCCACAGCCGCCACATTCATCGTTAAGGTGTAGCGGACACCATCCGCAGTACAGTCCGCAGGCCGCGGCCAGTGAATCAGTGCTCATAGCGCTTTGCTCCGTCATCTCGCTTTAGACTTATTGAGGTAGTCTTTCTTCATGCTTTCTGTGACAGATCTGTTCCGCAGGCTCTGCATCTTTACCTACCGATTGGCCTACCCGCTCTAAGGAACGGTGCCGCGTCTCAGGCATGTCCTCTGATCCATCTGCAATCCTAGATCAGTGTCCTTTCGGGCCAATCGAATCTGGAATGAACTGGAGGCTTGCCAGCGCTAAATCTGAGTTTTCTTTTCTGGCTTTTCAAGCCGTACCGGATACTATTGATGCAGCGCGTAAACTACATCTAATGGAGGATTAAGATACCGGAATAGACGGAGAGCGTATCGTTTGGGTGAAAGGACATTGGCTCCAATACTCCAGCGCGCTGCACAGTACGTTGACGCCAATATGTCCCGATTCTTGGATGAGCTGTTCATTCTGATTCGACAGCCCAGTGTGAGTGCTACTGGTGAAGGTGTTCCCCAATGCGCGAAGCTGCTCGGTGACATGATGCGAGAAACCGGAATCAATACGGAGATAGTGGAGGGCAAGCCATACCCATTCGTGTGCGGAAGCGTGCAAACTCAACCGCACCACAAGACCCTGCTCGTATACGGGCATTACGATGTGCAACCACCTGAGCCGCTAGAGGCATGGAAGTCTCCACCGTATGCCCCAGAGATTCGGGACGGTAGGATCTATGGTCGAGGAAGCGGAGATAACAAAGGTCAACTTTTCGCGCACATCAAGGCGACGGAGTTCTGGCTGCGAGAGATCGGTCATCCACCGATCAACCTGAAGTTTGTCTTCGAGGGGGGCGAGGAGTCCGGCAGTCCTGGCTTTGAGGAATTCGCCTTGTCGCATCGAGACCAGGTGGCTGCCGATGCCTGTTACGCGGCAGATGGGCCGATGCATGAAAGTGGTCGTCCAACTCTGTTCTTTGGAGTACGCGGCATGCTGTATGTCCGCCTCACCGTTCGCGTTTCGCGTCGGGACGCGCATTCGGCCTATGCCTCCGTGCTGCCCAATGCTGCCCTTGAACTCTGCCATTTGGTCTCGAAGCTGATTGATAGTAGCGGCCGGGTCAAGGTCCCGGGGTTCTACGACGGAGTGCGCTCCCCAAGCCAGCTTGAGCGAGAGGCCATCGCGCGCATACCACCGGTCGAGGATGAGGTGAAGCGAGAGTTCGGAATCAAGGCCATTGCAGGGGATCCGAATGTTGGTTATTACGAGAAATTGATGTTCACGCCCGTGATGGATCTGGAGGCGATACACGTGGGTTACTTGGGTGTAGGTCACAAGGCCGCAGTACCCAGCTCGGCTAAGGCCATGCTGAACATTCGTATGGTGGCCGACCAGGATCCAGATCAGATCTACAGGAGCCTTGTGAGAGCTCTGGAAGCGGTCAAGGGCGACTACGAGTTAACAGTAGAGAAGATTGGCAGCTCGCCTCCTTCACGCACGCCACTGGACCATCCTGCTGCGCGACCTTTCATCGATGCCACACGCGCTATGGATGGTGATGATCCAATTCTTCTTCCAAGTATCGGAGCTGGTTGCCATGCGAATCATGTCCTGACGCGGCTCTTGGGAATACCTACTGTCTGGGCCGCCTATGCGCAGCCGGACGAGGCGAATCATGCTCCAAACGAGAACCTGAGGCTCGATCATTTCAGGCGCGGGATCTTAGCCAGTGTATCCGTCATTGACACTTTTGGGCGCTGGCAAGGATAGACAGTTTGCGGGTGAATAGAGTCCTCAGCTGAGGAATGTGTCTCTCACTTTCCTTTCATGTCTTGAATAAGCTCTATGATGTTCATTACAATCGTGTTGTGCAGCTTCTCGCCCTTCTGCCTAGTTGCCTTTGTTGGATCTCCCGATATCCCTCCAGAGATCTTCTTTCTTGTCTCCTTCTCCTCTCCTGTTGGTGAACGATTCGGAGTCCAGACTGCTCTATCGCCGGGAACACGAACATCTTCAATTCTGAATCTTACACGCGGCGGCAACGATCTAGTTGCCTTATCCATTCTGACGAATTCAGGATGTATGTGAAGCATGTGGGAGGTTTCAGCTTCGTCTCCGTGGCCGATCTGGTCTAGGTTCAGCTCTCTTGCTGCCGTGTCTCCCATCAGCATGATATCTACCAACCGTACATCGGCCTTGGTTTGGTCAATCAGGGTCCAAGCTGCCAGTTGGAGCGGAGGCAGGTTCGCGTATCGATGTCCGTTAATGATGACGATCTTCTCAAAACCATGATGAATCAATGATCTACCTATGTCCACGACCACTTCCTTCAGCACATCAGGTCTCAACGTTATCGTTCCAGGAAGCCACATGTGGTGTGGAGACCAGCCGAACCAGAGAGGAGGAGCGATCACAGCTCCAGTTCTCTCCGCAACAGCCTCCGCAACCGCTATCGCACAAAAAGAATCGCATCCCGTAACAAGATGTCTTCCATGCTGCTCAGTGCTTCCAACTGGAACTAGTGCAACGCCTCTGCTCTCTTCTCTTGCCTTATCAACCTCCTCCCAAGTCATCTCCTGAACCCACTTCTTCATTTCAAGAATCGCCTTAGCAGCTTGGCCAATGAAGAGAGATAGTTAATTGTTGTGGAACAGTTGAGTACAAAGAACGAAAACAGCTCATGTTGGTGCAGTGGCTGTCTGATGAGTTCTGATTGAAAACTTGGATCACAGACTGAGCTATTTCATATTTCTGCAGAACGAGAGATAACTCGCTCTCGCACCTAGTGTTGATCTTTTTCACGGGCAAGAGTCAAAACTCGAAATAGGCATATAGACCGCATCAGTCGTTTGGGATTATGATCCGATGAGCAAAGGCATCTGGCGAAGAATGAGATCATGCTTGATAGGAAATTCTGTGACTTCTGTGGCGCAGAGATGAGAAATGACCTGTATGCAGAAGCCGTATTTACGACCTATAGAAGAGGCTCGGTTGATGACCGGGAAGGTTTTGATCTGTGTACGCCTTGTGCTAGACACTTCAGATCCGAGCTAAGGGATATCAAAGCAAGAACTGAAGACATGATAATACTGGAACGAGGAAAGAGATCTGAATAAGGTGAGGAGTTTCGTGCTCTAGCAGGGTGATCCGACAGAGCACAGGCTTATGCTTGAAGGAAGGAACGAGGTTCTCGCACTGAAGTAGGGCTCGACACTGGTAATGCCTATGGGGCAGGGGACAAGGACTACAGCAATCCGCACTTGGCGGCGCTGGTCATGCCTCCTTCGCGCGTGCCTGCTATGTGGCGAATCTGAGTGCATGCTTCGTGCATGCCTCGACGCATCTTCCGCACAGGATACAGTCACTCGATTTTCCAATAGCACTCAAATCACCTATTCCCATTGGGCATTTCTCGACACAGCTCCCACATCCCGTACATTCTGATTCGCTTCGGGTTATCTTTAGGATTGAGAATCTGTTGAACACCCCGTTGAGTGCACCCATTGGACATAGATATCTACACCAAAACCGGCCCACCACTAGGGCGAGGACGAGCACGACGACAAGCGTGAGCATATGCATGACGAAATAGAAGGGTACTCCTGATGTTGGGTTCAAGATGAAATAGGGGATGCTGGCGAACAGGCTTGCTGAAGGACAGAACCTACAGTAGATGGTATCCGCTGCATACCATGCCACCGCCAGTACTGCCAGCAGCATCATGAACTTCGCAGCCGAGCAAGCCTTCAACTTCACCAATGCAGTCTTCTTCCATCTCGACCTGACGAGGCCCAGAGCGTCATGCAAGGAGCCGAATGGGCAAATCCATCCGCAGAAGCTTCGTCCCGCTGCGGTCAACAGGAAGCCTAGGCTTCCAATGGCGTACAAGGGCAAGATGCGCAGTGCACAGAAGTGCTGTAAGGTTCCGATTGGGCATGCGAACATCGCCAGTGGGCAAGCGTAGCAGTAGAGCGCGGGAGTGACTATGCCTGTCTTCAATGAGAAAGTCAAACCTAGGTTGTGCAGGACCAGCCCCAGAACTTGAATGGAGACTCGTGTCGCTTTGATGTTCATGATCAACCGTCCAGGCCAACACAGGCCCTGCAAAGAAACTGCACGAAGGATTGAACGACTCCATATTGCCTGTCGAGTCCGAGAAGCATCAATAGTAGAAAGAGGCAGAGCGCCCAGAATCTGAAAAGATAGTAATGAAGAGGTTTGCGTGAAAACATCTTGCCTACCTGAGCCATATGATATGGATTGATTACTTCACATTGATTCTGCATTGGACTGCAATGTCTGCAACATGGCTAAACGCTCAGTTTCTTGGTGCCACATTTCGGACAGAACTGTGCATCAGCAGGTATCGCAGAGCCGCATGAGATACAGAATGAACTGGTTCCTGGAGCTGTCGGAGGGCCTGTGCGGGGTTTCTTGGATCTTCTTACTAGTGTGATTGCAGCAGTACCTACCACTGCCACTAGTATCACAGCAATCATTGCCACGAGTGTCGGATTCTGCAGCATCGGCTTCTCTTTCACCTCAAACTTCACTACCGATGATGTCACTTTTCCGATGCTTGCGGAAGCACTCCATGAGCCGGCTCGATCAGGTGTAAATCTGTAGCTGTATGATCCATCAGCGCTACTCACCAAGTTCATTGTGTATGAGGATCCGTCAGGCTTGGTCACTTTCAATATGACAGGAGCCGAACGACCTGGCGTCACGGTTCCCGAAACAAGCATACTGTCCTCCATCGTGATGCTTGCAGAGGAAACATTGCAGGTTATGACATCTGGCTTTTCCTTCAGCAGTTCTGAAATTCTTCTGCTCAGTTCTTCTTTCAGCTCCTTGAAGAATCCCACATGTGCGTATCTTACGACTCCGTTCTGATCCACCAAGAACAGTGTAGGTATAGCGGTGACCTCGTATTTTTTCGCGACACCTCCATCTCGATCTATTATAACGATCCAGTTCATCTGATTGCTTTGAGCGAATTTTCTCACTGTTTCTTCGTCTTCCTTCAAGTCGATCGATATTGCCAGGACGTTTTGATCCTTGTAGGTGCGACTGATTTCTGCTATGTGCGGGAGGGCTTCCTTGCATGGACCACACCAAGTGGCCCAAAAATCCAAGAGAAGGATTTTTCCGCCTAGCGCTTCCAGTGAAACAGTCTCGCCAGTCATGACGTTCTTGAGCGAAAAAAGTGGAGCATTTTTCCCAACAAGACTCTCAGGAGCAGCTGCAGCCAACGGAATGCATATTGCCAATACGAGAAGGGATATTCCAAGGTACTTGGCAACGCTTCTCATAATCATCATGAGAGGATCGGTTAGGTGCGGATTTAAGCCTTGCCACAGTGCCGCCACACCGGAGTTGGTCCTGGGAGTAGAACGTAGAGTGGCGCGTCAGATGAATGATGACCACAGCAAAATGCCTCCGGTCTAGTTACGAGTATGTCCTCTAAATCGTGATGGCGTATGTGAGCGAAGATGTTTTCACTAGCGGCTGATTAGGCCAAAAGCCTCAGTCAGAACCACTTGCTCCAACTCACCCTCGTGCCCTATGCCGTAGTAGTAGCCTCCGGTGATTCGGGGAATTTCTTTGAGTAGATCTGAGGGTTCAAGCCATCGCTTTCCGAGGTGGGTAGCTCTCTCTTCGTCCGCTCTGTGGGACGCACCTGTCTCCAGGGCGTGAGATGGATTGATGATCAAAGTCTTCACCCCGTCCCTCTGCAGAAGAGCGGCGACATCGAGAACATCTGCCTGCGCTTGGTTCACGAAGCGCATGCGAGTATGTGGAGAGAGAGGAGATGCCAGCGGGATGTTGGCTATTCCATCCGAAATAACAACCAAGACGGGGATAATGTCCCTGTTTCTGTTTCTCTCGTTTCTTAGGACTCGCCAAGCCTCATACATGCCTGAGGCGAGAGGTGTAAGATCACTGGCTCCAACCTGCATAAGCTTCTTCACAACAATGTTCAGGTTCGTGGTGGGGCTCTGAAGGGTCG
>CAZGRO010000074.1:3410-7084 GCA_964528315.1 uncultured Candidatus Bathyarchaeia archaeon | reverse complement strand
ACCGGTTGCTCATGAGTATGGACACAAACACACAGTTTCTGTTGGGCTTCTACTGGGGATAATATTCGCCCTGCCGATAGATGTGATTCTGAGCTAGCGCATTGTGGACATGTCGCTGGGCAACAAGTTCACATGGTCAGTGAGAGGCCGCATGGCAAACAAATTGAGTGAAAGAAAGATGCAGTCCTTATCCTTCAGGATCGTTATTTCAATTTCACGGGAGGATACTGAGGTTACTTCAATCCTGAGGCTGGCCCTTCACAGATTCTCCGCTACGAAATCCTCCGGCGTCTTCACAGCTACGCCTTCCTTCAGGAGCCAGCCGAAGTGCTGTTTGTTCCGAGTAATTAACGCCGCTTTTTCCATCTGTGCTGTTATTCCAACAATATAGTCGCGTGCGTGATGTCGAAAAGGGAACTCCTTCCCATATCTTAAGGCTGCATCGGTTGCACTGTCTGCCAGTTCCTCATCAAGATTCTTGATCGATGCTTTCAGCTTTCGTAGTTCTGTGTCCAACTGTCTTCTTGTGAGACCGAGATTTTTATACCACAAAAGAGTCTCCGCGTACACTATGATTGAAGCATGGATGTCGAATCTCTCTGTGCAACGTAGCCATTCAAGAAATCCTCTGTCACCGAAGACACTGCTGTCCAAGCCGATTCTCAGAGTTCTCTACCCCAAGCTTCCGAGATAGACTCTTCAAGCGATATTGCCGAGGTTTCTATCCTTCTAGAGATTCTTGCCCACTCCGGATCAGACCGCCTCACCCTTGCCGAAGCTTCTCTGATAGCCTGAAGCACTCTCCTAGAAACCCTCCTTTCGGCACCATGACCTACAACCCTATTCTCGTACTGCTCAAGGGCCTTCTCAATTACCTCACCCTGCGTAATATCCAGCATGGCTGCAAGCCTCTTTAGTTTCCTTCTGATCTCATCATCAACTGTAACTGTAGTCGTCAATGCGGATCACTCCCTATTGTTCAATGTTCACATATTTCAATGTTTACATTGCAAATAGCGGGATAACCGTGCGGGATAAGAGAAAGGCCCCTTTTTCTGGAAGAAACCTTGTAGCAATGCTAATCCATGAAGACACCCGAATTCTATGAGAACAGAAGGTAATCTATGTGCAATATGGTGCCGGCAAATATAGATATGAGCTGGTCGACTGGGCCAAATTGCCCTACGGGTGGAGCTTTCGTGACGTCGCCGGAATTGCGATTGACAAGGAAGACAGGGTCTATGTGTTGAATCGGAGCGAACATCCGATAATCGTCTTCGATCGCGATGGAAACTTCGCCAGTTCTTGGGGAGAAGGATTCTTCAATCGACCTCACGGCAGCTGCATCGGTCGAGACAATTCGATCTACTGCACAGATGACAGAAAACACATAGTGGCGAAGTTCACGCCCGAGGGTAAACTGCTGATGACGTTGGGTAATACAGGCCAAGCGACGGATACGGGTTATGTTGAAACATTTGACTTCTGGGAAAGCCTATCGACAATAGCTCGTGGAGCCTCACCCTTTAACCGTCCGACAAACGTTTCAGTCTCGCCAAGCGGTGAAATCTATGTGTCTGATGGATACGGCAATGCTCGAATCCACAAGTTCTCCGCTGACGGCAAGCTACTGCTATCTTGGGGAGAACCTGGCGGCGAACCTGGCCAATTTCGACTCCCCCACTCTGTGCGAGTAGATAAAGAGGGCAGAGCATGGGTGGTTGACCGGGAGAACAACCGCATCCAAATCTTCGACAGAAATGGTGAGTTTCTCACTCAGTGGACGAGTTTTGTGCGTCCCACTGACCTCTTCATAGACGAGGACGATATAGTCTATGTCTCAGAGTTGTCCAAGCGGGTTGGCATATTTACCACTGCCGGTAAATTGATGGCGCGGTGGGGAAACCCGGGCAGAAAGAAAGAAGAGGCCCTTTTCTTGGCTCCTCATGCCATCGCCGTTGACTCCCAAGGTGACATTTACGTCGGTGAAGTCTCTATGACCTCGATGAAAGTTGATAGGGGATCCCAAACCATCCAGAAATTCGTCAGAACAAGATAGGCCAGAGTATGCTTTCCACTTGAATGCTCGGCCTCTTCCGCAATACCTAGGTTGCTCTAACCCGCTACTTGAAGCCCATAGACAGATCCGCCCAACAATCGATAATCCTTCGACAGGCATTTCAAAGAAAGATAAGCCAACATGAGAAATGTGTGTAAGGTGACTACGGGAATTGATTGACTACGATAAGATAGCTCTGGAATATGCACATCATCGCAGAGTTCACCCCGGAGTCTTGAAGAGACTCTTTGAGGCCAGCGGAATCACAAGTGCCTCCAAGGTGCTGGAAGTAGGATGCGGCACAGGCAACTACATTCTTGCACTGGAATCTCTTGCACGGTGCCTTTGTTGGGGAATCGATCCTTCACAGCAAATGCTGTCAAAGGCTAGAGAGCGATCACGAAGAATCAATTTTCGGATCGGCACAGCAGAGAAGCTCGAATTCCCACAGGATTTCTTTGACCTCGTCTTCTCCGTGGATGTCATTCATCATGTGAAAGACCGTGTTCATTATCTCCGAGAAGCTCACAGGATACTGAAAAAGAGCGGACAGATATGCACTACAACAGATTCCGAGTGGATCATTCGGCACCGCCAACCACTAGCAGTCTATTTTCCAGAAACAGTTGAGGCTGACCTGGCAAGATATCCTTCCATTGCGGAGCTTCGGGAGGCAATGAAGCTGGTCGGGTTCCGCGACATCCGAGAGAATATGGAAGAGTTTCCCCACCAACTCACTGATGCTCAACCGTATAGAGAAAGAGCGTTCTCATGCCTCCACCTGATTCCCGAAGAGGCTTTCCGGAGGGGAATTGACCGTATGGAACAGGAGCTGCGCTTGGGACCTATTCAATGTGTTTCACGTTACCTACTTCTTTGGGGAAGAAGGACACCAAGTTAACGTGACGGCTCGCTACTCTTTCGTCTCTTTCTCTGGTCTCCTCTCAAGCTGGGTTAGCGGAGGTTTTAGGTCAGCTGGCAGAGGCGAACGGTAAGTGAAGCCTTTCGTGCTAGCTTGAAACTCCTCCCGCACACCTCTCAGCATGTTTGGGTTCGTCAATAGATCCAGCACTGTTCCCGCCATTGTCTTTGCCCCGAAAATAACTGATTTGTGTCCTATGCTCATGCCCATTGTGGCCGCGTTTTGCCAAGAGTGACCTGGCGCTCCTACGATGAAGCCTGCAGTTCGAATCTGTATTGTAGGTGTGTTCCACATGACATCGGAGACATCTGTTGAGCCGCCTTTAGATGACTTCGGATCTCCCCACGGATCGTAGATGCGATCACATATATCAATGTCGACGAGTTCCTCCCAGTTTGGAAGACCGCTAGTTCTTAGACCAGAAATCTTCTCCTCTCTCGGAATCGATTTTCCGAGCTCCTTCGCAAAAGCGTATTCCTCATGCGTGTAGGTCGGTGCGCCTATCTCCCGCATATTTCTGACCGCGAGATCTGATAGAGCGATGTTGTTCAGTTTCTGGTAGCATCCAGTTAGAAAGGTAATCTTGTGTGTGGTCTCCGCCATTTCATCAGCCGCCCCAGCAATCTTCAGAACCCTCTGGTAGATCTGCTCCACAGTCTCACGAAGCGGAGCCCTCACATAATACCAGCTCCG
>CAZGRO010000074.1:0-3310 GCA_964528315.1 uncultured Candidatus Bathyarchaeia archaeon | reverse complement strand
CTGACCCAGTGTGATTCCCCAAACAAGCATCCAAACCGTTGAAGCAGCCATCTCTAACCATGAACACTTTGCCTACCAAGGTCTCCTCTGCCGGGCAACCGAACACCTTCACCGTGCCTTCGATGTGGCCCTCATCTAAGGCAACTTTGACCCCAATTCCCGCAGCCACCGCAGATGTGGCATACGCATTATGGCCGCATCCATGCCCTGGAGCACCTTCCTCAAACGGTGCCTTGTAGGGCAAGGCCTTTTGGGAAAGACTAGGAAGCGCATCCAACTCTCCCATGATACCAATGACTGGCTTCCCCTGTCCGTAGGCTGCCACAAAGGCGCTCGGCATTCCGGCCACCTCTCGCTCAACCTTGAACCCGTTCCTTTCCAGGGTGTCCGCACAAAGCTTGCCCGTCTTGAATTCCTGAAGGCCCAGCTCTGCAAATCGCCATATGGCATCATTCATCTCAACGATCTTCTTCTCGTTCTGAGAAATCCAATCGAACACAAACTGCTTCGCTGTCGTCGACACAATACTCGCCTTCACTACTTCAGGTCAGTTCTAGAAAGAAAAGACTTTGCAAAAACCGATCCACGCACGCAGACGTAGAGTCCGAGTTTAAATGTGAGACTCCGCAAAACGGATCGAGCGAACCGAAAAGCATTGAACGAAGAAAGATCAAGGTCGTTTGCTCGCGCTCGGAGGAAAGTGCAATGAACGATAGAAGGCCGCTTACACGCAAGGACGTTATTGCGTGCCTTGTCAGGACATTAGACCCCTTGGAATATGTTCACGCCTTATGGGAAGCTGGAGCCCCAAGCTACGATAGAGTAGACCAGTGGTCAGACATAGACTTGTACATCGTCGTGGAGGATGATCATATAGATGAGGCTTTGAAATCTGTTGAACGATCCCTCTCAAACCTATCGAAAATCGACCTGAAATTCCGGTTACCCGAACCCACTTGGCACGGACACTCGCAAGCATTCTACCGGTTGAAGGAAACCAGTCCCTACCTGTACATCGATCTCGTGGCGATGAAGCGATCCAGTAAGGACAAGTTTCTACAGTTTCAGATCCATGGAGTCCCAGTAGTGTACTTCGACAAGACGGGTGTAGTGAGAGATGACACAGTGGATTTAGAATCGTTCCTAGATGGAATAGAAAAACGTCTGGAAACACTGAAGACCCTGTTCGCAATGTTTCAGATAGATATTCTGAAAGAATTGAACCGGGGCAACGACCTTGAAGCCCACACATACTACATGAACAATACGCATAGACCTCTCGTCGAGGCACTCAGAATCAAATACAACCCATTTCACCATAACTTTCGTACACACTACATCCACTACGAGCTGCCGGCCGAAGTTGTCAAGCGCCTCCACAGACTCACATTCATAGCAGACTCCGATGAACTCCGCGAGCGTCGTGTCGAGGCTGAAGAATGGTTCTGGGACACAGTGCACAGTATTGATCGCAATACTTTGAGAAGCCAAAGCCAACTTCGCCTACGGGGAAAGTCCAAGCTAGCGGCGTTCGCCCGCAAGGAACCGAGTGATCCCACCACCGTTATTCCTTAGGCTTCTTGACCCTGACCCTTGGCCAACCCAATGATCGATGACGACGATACGCTTCCCTCCTTCGAAGAATGTTCCTTTCTTCTGACAGATCGTTGAGTTCAAACAGAATAACTTTTGACCGACGAGTCTGCTCGTCACACACCTCACTCAGCACACTCATCACCTGCAGCGATCACCTTACGGTTGAGAAGGCTTACTGGAACAGTACTGCCCGTGCTAATCCACCAACCATAAAAGATGCGGAGCAGCGAGCGGGGCCGGAGACTCTTGGTTTTCGAGCTCAACGTTTATACCAGATGAAGGAGCGCAATGGCCGAAACTACTTTGTCAATCGACGAGAAGGAGAGATCTGGACAAGTATCAAGAAGAGAGTTCTTGAAGAATGCCGGGTTGATTGCCTGCGGTGCCGCTGTTGGTTCGATGGCGGTACTGAGTACTCAAACCAAGACCACAACGGTGACGACTCCCGGAAGCACAACTACAACCACAGTCACCGCAACCTCCAAGCCGGAAACCAAGGGTGCTACATTGTCCGAAGCGCTAAGAAACCGAAAGTCAGCAAGCGCTTTTCAGTCGCAACCACTTTCCAAGGAGAAGCTTCTGGAGTTGTTGTGGGCAGCATGGGGCATCAATCGTCCAGATTCAGGCAAACGCACCGCTCCAACAGCCATGAACACTCAGGAGATTGACATCTACGTCCTGCTACCCGATGGCGTCTACGTGTATGATGCGAAAGGGAACCAGCTAGCACTGGTGTTGGCTCAGGATCTTCGAACAAAGACAGGGAGTGCGGGAGTAGTGAAAGACGCGCCAGTGCATTTACTATTTGTCGCAGACTATGCCAAATATAGAGCTATTCCTCAGTCTCAGAAAGAACTCTATTCTGCCGCTCATACGGGTTTCATCGGCCAAAATGTCTACCTGTATTGTGCCTCCGAAGGGTTAGCCGCCCGTTTCTATGCCGGTGTTGACCGGGCTACTCTGAAAGACAGTTTGAAACTCCGGAATGATCAGGCGATTGTTTTTGCTCAAGCGGTGGGGTATTCGAAAGAATAATGCGCCCCATTGCCGCTTGGCCTGCTTCAGCTCTGGCTTTCTAACCGTTTAGTTGCCTGAATTTGGCTTCTGGATTTCGACGCGCTGCTCTATAAAGCCCTTGGGCTTCGCCTATGATTATCTCTTCATTATCCTTCTTTATTCCCTTGAGCGCGCGCTACAGGGCATATACACCTACACAACCGCAGCAACGATAGTTGTCTCAGTTGTGGTGGGAATCGCTGTCTACATTCCTGTTCGAAAGAAGAAATGGAACAACATGCCCCTTTCTTTCTTCTTTTCTTGAGGTAATACGGCAAGGAAAGTTTGATAAGCATACACCCAAATGATTGGTGTGGAGGGTTCGTAATGAAACTCCTGAGAGAAGTGAAAGGACTAGCCAAGACCACAAGCATACTGATAGTCGTAGCAATCATAGTTGTCGCGGCCATCGGAGGCGCAGCCTACTACACATCAATGCCCACGCCCCCTACCGTGACCCCTACTGTCACCGCTCGCACCACTACGAGTCCTGCGAAGCCCGCAGGACCACTAATGGTCTATAGTGCGTTGCATGAGTTTGAGATTGGAAGGATTTGCAGCGCATTTACAGAGGAAACCAAGATAGAGACCAAGTTCCTAAGGTTGTCTGCTGGTGAACTTGCTGCAAGGGTTGAGGCAGAAGGCAAGAAACCAATAG
>CAZGRO010000073.1:3962-7309 GCA_964528315.1 uncultured Candidatus Bathyarchaeia archaeon | reverse complement strand
CAGTGTTTTGATTCATTCAAGTAGCAGGACCAAGTAAGCTCGAAGGGAACCCCGAGTTTCAGCCCCAGCTTGATTGTTTCTGACTTTGGAATGTTGATGAACGGAGCTTCGATCACGATGTCTCTTTCGGTTCCCAATCTCGCAGTTGCCTGAAATGACCTGTAGAACTCTCGTCTACAGTCAGGATAGTACGGTTCGTCTGAACCTTGAGCTCCGTACAAGACCTTTGTGGCTCCAACTCCCACAGCATAGGAGACTGCTATGGAAAGGAAAATGGCGTTTCTGAATGGAACAATGATAGGTTGACTGAAGCTGGCTGCCATCGGAATACTTTCATCACATAACGCAGTCACACCGGTGAAGATGTCCTTGAGTGAGGAGAGATCAACTACTTTGATCGGAACCTGCAGTTTCTCCGCGATTCGTGCTGCGTATTCGACTTCTTTCTTTGCGATCTGACCATACTTGCAGCTTATGGCATGAACATCGTATCCTTGGCTCTTTGCCCAGTAGGCGACCGTTGTGGAGTCTGGTCCGCCGCTGAGAACCACTACGCACAGCTCCTGGTCCGACATGTTTCACCACCACTTGAATCTGGTTTCGATGAGTTTGAAGAGAAGCGCTCCCATGAAGCATACTATTTGTTCGCTGAGAAACAAGTATGGCAGACTTACCATCATTGGTAGATTGAACAACTGGCCCAGCATCCAACTCACACCTATCGAGACTACTGTGGCGATAGCAAATCCTGCAATGAAATAGTCGCTTTTGAATGGTTTAGCCAACAGATAACCGAATATTCCGGCGAGAAAGCTCACCATTGGCATGAAGACAAATTCGTACGGTCCAGCGAAAGGACTGAAAACGTTACCAACGACCACTCCAACAGCATAGCCAACCGCCAGCACCCATTTCTTAGCAATACCTGGCCTCAACACGCCGGCAACTCTGAACTGCAAAGCTTGGAATGATATCGGAGCGAACAAATACACCAGAACCGCATAAAGCGCAGCGAAGACCGCCGCAAGAGAAAGATCTCTACTACTTACCTTCACATCTACGCCTCCCTACTCCGGGATTTCTATCAGGCGGAACGGGTGGGAGACCACTCACCCGCCTTCAGAAACGAAGGCTCTCCGTCCGGCTAATATCGCTTTCGATGGTTGTGATGTGGTTCAGCCTTGGCTTTCAATGTGACCAAGGGGCGCTCGTTGTGGAACGATTGAAGAAGCAGGGATCATGAGGGTGATATCACCTCCCTACCCCCCTCACGGGACCATTGTAAAGACAGATAAGAAATGGTTTGGATTCAGCGCTTCAGGTTCAATCTGAACCCGTGGGCTTCATCTAAGCTGAAAATCGATGGTATGTACGCCAGAACCCGCTGGGCTGAGGCATGAGAGGTGTATACAGCCCCCTCCCCTCTCACTAGGCCGGATAAGGTGATAGGCATAGGGTGGTACCACCCCCCTACCCCCTCCCGGCACTATCGCGGAGATGAATTCGAAATGGTTCAGGTTCAGCATTTCAAGTTTGATTTGAGCCTTTAACCCTCATCTCAGCCAAGAAAACGTTAGGCATAGGGATGGCAGGTGTATACACCCCTACCTCCTCCTCCATATTGGAGCTTCGTCCTCTGCTAGCCAGGTCCGAGAACCTTCCAAGGATCAGTGAAGGCGACTGATCAGTTTGTCACAGCCGATTCCCATGATTCAACTGGCGTCAGTAAGGACGCGCTTCTGTTCTTTCAACATGGAATCCGATCAGGGCTGGGCTCCTTTGCGGGCTCTCCGTAACCTAACCCTATACACCACCAAGACTGTCGCAACGATACATACGCCTAGTACTGCGACCACGGCGCCTTGGTATGAGGAATCTATTTGCTTCTGTGGCTGAGGCGCTGTACCTGTTCCAGCACTGGTAAGCACTATGACTTTGACCGCGTCCTTGAATGTGTATCCTGCGACTTCAGCTACTTCGACACCGAGCTTCCGGAACGCAACGAAGACAATCTTGTTTCCGAGTTGTATTTGTGTTGCCACTGCGGTTGAGGATTCGTAGCGTTGCGCTCGCCATTCAGGCTTGGCTCCTTCGCGATACGGCACAATTACCGTCAGAACTCCAAGTTGTTCAAGTGGCTTGGTCGTTGTTGCTTTGACGTGCCACTGGTTGGGGAACGTGACTTCTGGTGGTGGATCATATCCGCTCGATTGGGACAGCTGCAATCTCTCCGGTGAGAGGTATTGAATCGTGACTCCAGCTCTTCGTTGCTTCACATCCAGTCTGGTGCCATTCTCGTCGAGAGAGAACTCGGTCAATGCGTGCAGCATGAATTGGAAGGTGGCCGGCTGCTTGGCCACCAGATCATCATACAACACTATTATTGCGTCGCTGGGCGGCTCGTTCGGGGCATTCTTCAGTTTGACAAATGCCACATGTCGAAGGTAGCGCTTGAGGGAATCGTATGCCGCAGTTGCGTCCCCGCTCAGGTAATCATAGTCTTCGCCCAATCTCCAGTTCACAATTCTTCCGACTGGAGCAGGTGTGTGTTCGATTTGGCCCTTCTCATTCACCAGAATGGCGTTGTGGGCGCGAGTGCTCCAGCACCATTTGGTGTGAAAGGGGCTACCATGCCAGTCACGGTAAACACAGGTGGTCAGGAGGGCCTCACCGTACGCGTTCAGCTGAAAGCTATTTTGAGGATTGTGACCGTGGCTCCAGCTTCCTCGTGGGCTGGATTTGAAGAGGAAGTGGACATCCCTGCTACTGTTCAACAGGGTCAGGTGCGATGATGCTACACCGATACCCTCGAAGACTTTTGACGAGGGTAGATCGCCGGGCGGCTTAGGCTCTACGGGTGGAAGAGCAGCGTGGAGGAAGCCAAGTATTCCTCCCTCTGGCCTGCCTTGCCACTGCAAGGTCCACCAGTACCAGTAACCGTTCTGCATCTGTCTCGCGTAATATTCTACGAACGGTCTCCAGCTGGACGAGGGACGACTGTAGGAGAGGTCACCAAAACCCATGTTTGGCGAGCCGGGAGGCGCCATCCAAAGCGCGTAATCGCCCACCTTTGAGAAGAATGGTTTCTTGAAGCCGTCGATTCGGAGAGCCGCTTTCGCCACATCGAACCACCAAACAGCTTTGCTCATGTATCCGGCCCAGTAAGACAGGCCTTCATGCCATCCCCCGTCGTCGTCTGACCAAGCTGGGTAAACCGAATAGAATATGTTCAACGCGTAGTCGAGCCAGTCCTCCGCCTCAGACACATCGCGGTACAATGCTATTGCGCATTCAGCGAGCTTGTGCCACAGCCGATTGTTGTGACTGTTGAATGGTTTGTTGATGTG
>CAZGRO010000073.1:0-3862 GCA_964528315.1 uncultured Candidatus Bathyarchaeia archaeon | reverse complement strand
ACCTGTCTTACTGGTTTGAACTTTTCTGCGAGAGTTGTCTGAGCGAGTTCTCGCCATTTGGCAACCTCCTCTGGTCGCATAAACAGCCTTGGATGGTCGAAGGGAATCAGGCTTCTTTGCTCCTCACGCGACGGCATTGGGAAGACAGTTGCATTTTCAGGGATGAGGAATGATCGAACAATGCTCCACTGAGATGTTTTGCCATCTTGATAGTTGACGCGGTACCGCCAGTAGTATCGCCTTGGAGTCAGTGATTGATTATGCGTGTAGCAGTTGTATCGAACATCCCTAGTGAGCTCTATTCCTGACATGTCAGAGCCTGTCGAGAGTTGCAGCGTGTACGTGCTGACGCGTTCCTCATGTAGCCAGACCAGAGAGGGTGGGTTCAGTTGAACTGTGGCTCCGTCTGCGGGCCTGTAGCCCGCCTCATCGGGTTTGGGTTGCCGATTCAGAGGTTGTTGCGAAAATGCCGGCTCGATGTATGACAGAGCTGGAATCGCTAGTATTGCCAGCAGAACAGGAAGGATTCTGAACGAACGCTGGGCAAATGCTAGCTTTGATGTGAATCCTCTCATCTCCGTGTTGCGAAGCGACTCAGTATGAATGTGCTAGCTGCGGAAAACCAGTTTTCCTTCTTTCCACACCGACTCTACCGCTCGAAGCCTACGCAAGTCCTCCAGCGGATTCTCTGGAACAAGAATGAGATCCGCTATGAACCCGGGCTCAATGCGCCCTAACTGGCTTCCCATTCCAAGTATTGAGGCCGCATCATAAGTTGCAGTTTTCAATGCATCAGGTGGAGGCAATCCTGCATCGACTAGGGCAAGAAGCTCATCGACCAAGCACCCGTGCGGGGTAAGCGGCGAACCGGCATCTGTTCCTGCTCCTATGCGTAGTCCTGCCATACGTGCCAGCTGAATCGCTTGACGATGCGCACCTATGATCGCTTGCGCCTTTTCTTGAGCATATTCAGGAATGTTCGGCTGCTCAGCAATCTGTCGATACACAAAGAGTGTAGGGACCAGAGCGCAATTCCTAGTTGCCAGTTCCGTAGCCAACAAGTAGGTGAGCTGATGGCCATGTTCAATCGTGTCCACCCCTGCGGCAACCGCATTGCTTATCCCTTTCTGGCCGATGGCATGTGCAGCAACTGGGATTCCTCTCCTGTGCGCCTCCTCAACAAGAACGCGAAGCTCCTCATAGGACAATTCCTCATCCAAAGCCTTCTCCCCCTGAACCCGGCCATAGACACCGCCTGTAGCGCAGGTCTTGATCACACGAGCACCACGAGAGATCTGGCGACGAGTCGCCTTCAGGACCTCGTCCGTTCCATCCACCATTATGCCCCAGAACGAATCATGGCCGCCGGTCATGATAATGGTCTGACCGGAAGCAAAGATCCTAGGGCCGAGGATATGCCCCCGCTCCACTGCATCAGCCAAATCTATAGCCAAATCATCGACCGATCCTAGATCCCTGACCGTGGTGATGCCCGCTCTCAATGTCTGAAGAGCATGTCCCACCGCACGCAGAAGCGTCTCCTCCCGCCGTTCTCTCTGTAATTGGTCAGCAGGATCTCCACTACCGTCCCATACAAGATGGACATGCAGGTCAATCAGGCCTGGCAACAGATAGTGACCCTTGCAGTCGATTGTTTGAAGTCCAGCTGTCTTACTGGGCTGAGCGTTCGGGAGGATCGAGTGAATTCGTCCCTGCTGGATCTCGACGCTTTGTCTCGCTTTACGTTCTCCGCGATCATCGATCAAGTTGACATCTTGGAGCAGAAGACTCATAATCATTCGTCGCCGCGACCTATACTATTGCGTGGACAACATTAGAAATTTGCTGTGCATCCTCCTTCCGAGGCTGCAGCATGAGTAGCGGAACAGGTATCGAAGCTAGGCGCACGAAACGATTGCCATGCTCAAGGAGAAAGAGTAGCTTCTGTACGCTTAATTGATGTGTTTCCGTATGCTGGACTCGATGACCTGCTTCGGCACTGCTCCTATGATTCGGTCCACTTCTCCACCATTCTTGATTATGAGCAGTGTCGGTATACTCATTATGGAGAAGCGTCCTGCAGTCTGAGGATTCTCATCAACATTCAACTTCCCAAAAACCACTTTCCCGGCGTAGTTTCTCGCCAGCTCATCCACGATCGGCGCCACCATTAGGCAGGGCCCACACCAAGGCGCCCAGCAATCCACAACCATCAGATTGTATCTGGCAACCAGTTGATCGAAGGTGCTGTCTTCAACTGTTACGGGAGTATCCGGCAGCGTTCCTTCCATCGATCGTCCTTCCGCCATCGCTCGCATATCCTCCATTTTCTTTCTTCTAATGTCTTCTAGTTCCCGGTCTGTCTCCGTGCTCATGCCTCAGTGCTCAACCATCCCCCACATATGCTTTGTCTTTGATGAATGAGAACATGCTGGCTGGTTTTCAAGAGCGTTCCAAGCATCCTTGATTGGGGCTTGTCTTGATGAGACATCGGTTAACGATGTCCGTGGATCATGAGATACACTCATATATGGCGTGTATAAATGTATACTATGGCAGCTCCGAGGTTACCGGATATGACAATTACGCAACAAAGACGTCACTTTGAGACGGTAGTTCATCAACCAAGACATAGTCCGACCCTAGAGACGCAGCTCATGGTTGAGAGTTGCATCAGAGATCATGGTGGCTTTCCGTCCAAACGTGCCTTGTTACGTGCGCTTCCACGACAGATGGAACCGCCCACACTAGTCACGATACTCAAATATCTAGACGCGTCGAATAAGGTGTTTCTTAGCGAGGACGGGTCTATCGTTTGGGTTTTCACAGACAACCCCAAGTTCCTCCGACTCCTCAAAGAAAGTCCCGCTATAAGGTCACGGGCACGCTAGAATTCAGACAATACTTAGAACAACTCAGAAAGTCAAGAGTCCACGAAGATCAAGAATTGGCCGCATATATCGACGATGCCATAGATGTCCTGGAAGAACGTCCGACAGCGGGCGATCATATACCAAAGAAGCTATGGCACACGATCACCAAGTACCGTGGCGAACCCTGTCTTTTTCGCTACCCACTGGACGGTGGACGCAGGATCATCTATTCAATCCGAAAGCCCAGAGAAGATCCAATCGTCGTCTGGATCATTGAAGTGTTGGATCATCAAGAGTATGAGCGACGCTTCCACTACTAGCTCTTCTTTTGTTAGGATGCAACCTGAGTCCATTGGAAATTGGACTAGCTGGTTCATTTCGCTACTGCGATGGAAAAAGATTAGTACGAGCGCGCGCGATCCTCGGACTCGCAGCAGCTGCGATCATTGTCTTAGCGGTCGTGCTTCTATTGAAGACAAGGAGGAGGACCGCTGCATCTCAGCCACTTTAGTGTGAATCAGCGTTCTGCAAATTCAACTATCTTGAGCAACAACTGTTCAATGGTTCTAAAGGAACACTGTTCTTTCTGTTGTCAGATACAGTATCGTTGACAATCCCAACGGCTGAATAGTGATCCGGTAGTTTCTGTCTCCCAGCAGGTTGAACCGTGCCACATAGGATCGGAGAGCAACTCTGTAGGACATGTCGAGGCTCCAAGAATAACCCGTTTGCAGATCAATGACGTTGGCACGCAGACTCAGAGACGGATTAGTCTCACGGTGTGCAACCGTTAGAGCATGATAGGATGGTCCAGTCGTGTAGGTGACTGTTACGATCGGAGGGTACGGATTGTAGTAGGGATAGGGTTGATAGTAACTGTAGGGCTGCGGCTGATACACGGTGTACGTGACTGGCACTTGCTGGGTTACGAAGTATGGCTGAGCCTGAGTTACCGTGAGAAGTTGAGGAACGGTTTGAAAGATTGTTTG
>CAZGRO010000072.1:5881-7426 GCA_964528315.1 uncultured Candidatus Bathyarchaeia archaeon | reverse complement strand
GATCCGATGAGAGGTTTCGTGCCGAAAGCCTTCCTAATGCTTAAGCCGGGAACGGCTCCCTCAAAAGATCTGGCGCTCGACATTTTCAGGTTTACAAGAGAGAAGATTGCTCCTTACCGGCGGCCGAGAATACTGCAGTTCATGGAAGAGCTCCCGAAGACGATAAGCGGAAAGATCAGGAGAGCTGAACTCAGGACAGAGGAATCAGAGCAGAGAAAACGAGAGGCCAGAGCTCAGAACGAGTATTTTGAAACTGATTTCTCCAAGGAATTGGGGGTGCAGAGAAGATAGCGCCCGCCTGAACCAAGGCTCCTTCTAAGGTCTGTTCAGCCTGATCTTTCTGAGGATCACAAGAACCGTTACAGTAATCGCGATCAGGGCTACTGATCCTATGGCCAGCGAGATGAAACGTCCTCCTTGCTCCTTCTGGGTTGTCGTGGTCGTCTGTACCCGTTCTTCTCCTGGTCGCAACGTGATCAAATAAACTGAGGACGGTACCATCTGACGAGAAACAGTGATAGGTTCAACCCGTGTTTGCTCCGATTTGTCAACCAGTGTCAAATTACTCTTTGCGTCGATCAGATGTACCTCAAGTCTTACGGCCCTGCTTTGCCAAGGAACGTTCTTGACAGTAAGCACGAGTCCACTACAAGTTGAATCGTAGTCGCTGACCAGGATTCTGACTAGATTTCCCTCCTCCGACATACCTGCCAGAGTACAGAATCCCAAATCGTTTGACGCATTGGATGCTGGCCTGAGAGGCGTCTCGAGCATGTGCTTCATGGCGAGGAAGGAGTACGCAGTCTTCTTGAATTCTCCATTGTTGTAGAAGAGTCCGAATCCCCTTCCCCCTCTCTCGCCACCGTTTCCTCTATACCGAAGCGACACTGTGACAGGCGTATCTTGAAGGTAAATGAGCACCGATGTGGTCCATGCTGCGCCTCTCGCATTCCAAAACTCATCATGATCAGCGGAATCCGCATATATGTTCCATTCGCTAAGAATGTTCTCAGCCTTCTCGAACCCATATTGCTTCATCAATCCTTGAATCTCTCTCGCAGCCTCTGGGACAAGATTCGGTGCCTTTCCCTGAGTGTAGATGTGCCACGAAACAAAGTCGATTGGTGAATTGCTGGTTTTGCAGAACCGCAGAAAGTTCGTCAGGAAGGCTCTGTTCCCTGCCAGAGCGGGTCCACCAACTTTGAGGCTCTGATCCAGTGTCTTGATCGCATTTGCCGTATTTTCGTAGAGCTTGAAGTATTGTTCAGGTGTTCCTTTCCAGAAGATCTTGATATCTGGTTCGTTCCATATCTCCCAGTACCGGATCCCGTACCTGAAGCCATTCGCCCACCCATCATTGTAGTGCATGACTATGTGCTTGCAAATCTCCGCGAACTTCCCGTAATCTGCAGGAACGTCGCTAGGGCCGCCCCAGCTGTACCCAAGCCGATAGAAGACCTTAGCGCCCACAGATCTTATGGCTTCGACCTGCAGATCAGTTGACTTGAAGTCGTAGCTCGACTCTTTCACCGGATCGGCCTCCAT
>CAZGRO010000072.1:0-5781 GCA_964528315.1 uncultured Candidatus Bathyarchaeia archaeon | reverse complement strand
GCGATAGCTGTTGTTCCAGTCTTCTCTACTGCACCTCGAATCAGGGCGCCTCGAACATTACGTGTGTTGGGTATCATGCCGTGATCAGCGGTTACCACGAACAGAGTCTGGTCGAATATGCCCAATCTCCTGTAGGCTTCAATCAGTCGTCCGATCTGTCGATCCACGTTTGCAATGACCTCTGCCATGACCTGCGGAGCGATAATGCCCCCGGTTCGGTGACCCGATTCATCTGTTTCAGGCAGATTGATCATCAACACTCTCGGTCGCTGGAGCTCAAGCATCTTCACCGCAACATCCATCGCCCAGGCATCAACCTGCTCTGAAGATAGAGGAAGGCGGTATCTCAGCGCTGAATCATCGAGAATCTGACTTGGAGGCACCTGGCCTACGACGCCAGCAGGAATCAAGGTTCCGCCTGATCTTGTTGAGTAGACTATGTGATCTGCGTATTTGCCTCCCATGGCCGCTGCTGCGAAGAACTTGTCTGAGCTGACTGCAACAGCCTTGGCATTTGGATCAACCTCCTTCACGAGCTGTTGAATTGTGACAGCCCCTGAAGCAGCTATCACCTCACCAAGCCTCCCTTGGCTGACGGCCTCAATCGTCGTGGGCGCAATCATTCCACCTGAGATCGGGTCTCTCCATCCGAACCCTATCACCCCCTGGTTTCGAGGAATGGACCCTGTGCTCACCGTGGCGTGTCCAGGGGGCGTATTCGATTCCAGCTGCGCCACCCATGCCCGAGAATATGTGACACCATTAGCCATAAGGAGACGAAGATTGGGGATCTCGGCCAGCTGGAGATAGTCAGGTCTGCAAGCGTCCACTACCACTATTGCCAAATATCGGGCCGCAACGGTCTGCTGCTCGCCAGTGGCGCTTCGATACGACGGCGACATTAGAACGGTAGCCAGCAGCAGTAGTAGGATAGCTCTCGCTTGTCTCAGTGTTGACACCCTTCCTGTTTCACGGTCGCCTTCATTTAAAGGAATGATGAACGCATCATTCATTGTGTAGATTGGACTCCGCCTGAGATTCTGGTGCTTTGCTCTGACGGGGACCGATAGTCTCTTAACATCCGCGACCTGACAATGTAGATGAAGGAACGGTGACCTGAGAGGCTCTTCGGATCAGCTAGGGCCGATGAGGAAGACGCATGAATCTTGGGAGAATTGCCGAAGAGTTCTCGTTCATCCGAGGCAATTTCCTGATTCTGCTTGCTAGCTGGACTCTGATGACCTTTGCTGCCTCCATACCCGAGACCTACTACCCTCTCTATGTTCTGGCTCTTGGCGGAACGGAGGCAACTATTGGCATCATAGGCTTCGCATCCTCAATAATACTGGCATTGATACAGTTCCCTGGCGGATATCTAGCTGACAAACATGGAAGACGATGGCTTGTAGTCGTGATGACCTTCGGGGTCGCTCTGTCTTATCTTGGGTATGCTTTAGCCCAGTCTTGGCAGTTCATACTTGCCGCAGCCATCTTGCAGAACATCTTCCTGATATACCAGCCCGCCCTCACCGCGATGTCCGTCGATTCTATTCCCTCAGGAAAGAGAGGAATGGGATTCTCAACTCAAACCCTTCTTCTTAACATCGCCAGACTCCTCGCTCCAGTGATAGCTGGAGTGTTCTTCTTGATTGCCGGCCTTATCGTAACCATGAGGGTAGGTTACCTAATCACCTTCGTCCTCTTCCTTGTGGCAGGGATTTTGAGAACAAGGCTTCAAGAAACGCTGAGAGCCGATGCAAGTCGACCTAGCGCCGCTGAGATTCTAGGGTCATATCCTCGATCCGTCAAGGAAAGCATCGGCATCTGGACACGTCTTCCCAGAGGTGCGATCTACCTTTTTCTGGTATCAGCTCTGTTCCAACTATTCGCCATGATGTGTTCCCCCTTTCTCGTGGTCTATGCGATGAAGATTCTAGCTATCAGTGGTCCACAGTGGGCTTTCATTCTGGTATTGGTGAGTACCTCACGTATGGTGTCCGCCTTGCCTATGGGCAAGATCATTGACCGATCAGGACGAAAAATACCTCTTCTACTGTCGCTCCTACTGCTTTTTCCATCAATGATGCTGTTCCTATACGGCGATTTCCCTGTCTTGGTTGTGGCTGCGCTCATATTCGGGTTAAGTGAGTCAACGTGGGGAATAGCTCAGCAGTCTCTTCAAGCCGACCTGATTCCCAGAGAGCATCGAGGGAAGGCCGTGGGATGCATTCAGTTTGCGACTTTGCTTCTGGCTGGAGTAGGCCAACTCGCGGGCGGAATCCTGTACAGACAGTTTTCCCCGCAGATTCCATTTCTATTGTTTGCTATCTCATCACTCGCCCTAGCAGCGATCACGACGATCTTCATCCACGAACCTGTAAAACGGGAAGACTAGACAGAAAGAGCTCTGTAGATCTGGTACAACCCTAATGCGATGAGCAGTACACCCGAAGCCCTGTGAACTATCCGCGTGGCCTTCGAGAACCTGTGCACCAACGCGCCTCTTCCCAGACCAATCAACGCAGATATTACGACGAGTGGAAGTGCTATGCCCAACGAGTAGGCTGAGAACACGGTCACACCTTCACCAAAACTGCTGGATGCCAGAGAGTACAAGACTAGAGAGTAAAAGACTGGTGCCGAGCAAGCTGTGGACGCGAGACCGTAGGCAATCCCGTATCCGAAAGTCCCAAAGGTGTCATGCCCTTTCCCAAATCGTGTTAGGAACGGCGTGTGTGAGAACTCTTGGCCTGTCAGCAGAAGTGTGCCCATCGCAATCATTACCGCTCCTGCTAAAAGCGGTAACGCCGTGATATACGAGGACAGAATGACTCCAGCGAAGGACAAAACCACGGCCAGAATGCAGAATACGCTAATCAATCCAAGAGCGCAGATAATGCCTGCAAGGACAGTACTTCGTCGGCTACTAGAAACCGTGAGGCGATAGATGAAGTACCCTGGAAGAAGAGGAAAGCTGCATGGCGAGAACACCGTGAAGACCCCCGCGATGAATGCGAGTGTAATGCCTGGAAAATCAATCATTGGCTCTCACCGGGTTCTTAATCGTGGCTGGAGAGAGACGAGGGGGCTGATTGCTCTTGTCAATCCTTCCAGCTTGTACCAGATCTAGCCGGTCACTAATAAGCCCACACATGTGTAGGCGCAAGTCCTCTTCTGTTACGAAGCTCCACACGTGCAAGCGAAACTCGTTTCCTCTACGCAATGCTCAAGACAAAACGAGAAGCGGTTACGATTAGCTGCTTGAAGCTTGATTCAGGCCTATTCTGCAAATCCTGTCTGATGACGAAAAAGTACGTACAGGGGTCATGAGCGCACGCGCATAAGCATCTCAAAGTCGGGTCGAATCTTGCGACCTGTCATCGGGAAGCCGACATGGGAATCCTCGAGGGCTCCTCGGAATCCAAGGATCTAAGATTTAAATAGCCTCGGAGGCGACCGGTTCTATCATACCCTTGAAAGAAAGCTATTGGAGAGCAAGCGGATTGTTCCCTGGAATCCTGAACCAAGTGAAAGAAATAATGATCACTAATGTGGCGGTGATCTCGCCTGAGAATACCCTCGCTGAAGCGGCAGAGCTAATGGAGGAAAAGAACATTGGCAGCCTTGTGGTCCTAGAGAAGGATAGGATTGTTGGAATAATCACAGAGCGCGACTTTCTGAAGCTAGCTGCGAAGGGCTATGATTCTCGAGCTTCGAAGGTCGCTGAAGGCATGAACAGGTCTGTCGTCAAATGCGATTCCAATGCCACAATCACGGATGCCTTTGTCCTCATGAGAAAGCACAGAGTGCGCCATCTCCCTATCGTAGACGGAGAGAAGCTTGTGGGGATTGTCAGCCTGAGCGATCTGGTTTCTGTCGGAAAACTACTTCTCTAGCGAAACCTGCCAAAGAACTCTGCACGAGTCAATTCTCTTTCTTGATCATAGCTAGCGGGCACTTGAAATTCTTGGACATTTCACAGGTCCTTCCAAGAGAATGTGAACAAGGAATCTTCTCAGTCTTCATCTTGGTCCAGTACCGGTTTCAATCAGGTTAGAGCAACATGCATATTGACAATCCTGCAAAACCGCTTCCTTAATACACGAAGCCCATGATACCTTCATATCAGGTGTATTTGAAATGTCGAGTGGAGCTCAGCCAAAGGCCCGATTCTCCACGCGAATGCAGAATGGAGACTTTCTTACTCTGGCGATATGGCCTGGAAAAAGTGATCCGACAGCTGAGGTGCTCACAATTCAAGTTCGACATCCGACTGGTTCAGATTGGGAGACAATTGGCAGGCTAGCCGTCTACAGACCAGCAAATGGATCCTATTCGCAGCTACCTGAGCGGCCCCCAACCAAGACTTAGTAGAACAGTCCTCAGTTCTGAAGCCGTTAATTCTTCATCTAAGAACAACTTCCATTAACTTCAGCGAACTCAGTTACATGGATGATTCCCACATGAAGAAGATCGTGTTCTCAGAGAAATGCTTGGAATACTCCTACATTGGTCATGTCGAGGATCCAGACAGAGTTAGGGAGGCTCACGAGATCTTGATGAGGAGAGGCTACGAGTTCCTTGAACCGAAACCAGCGTCTGACACAGATCTACTGGGAGCTCACAGCAGGGGGTGGATTGAGCGAGTCAAGCAAGGAGGATACTTTGACGGGGATACTCCTGGTGGAGAGCGCATCTTTGAATACGCCAATCTGAGTGCAGGCGGCGCAATACTCGCAGCGAAAGAAAGAGGACTTTCGTTGATGAGGCCTCCGGGTCATCACGCAGGAACAAATGGCAGGGCGATGGGTGCTCCAACCTTGGGATTCTGCTACCTCAACAATATCGCTATTGCAGTGAGGAATCTCAACAGGCCAACGCTGATATTGGATATTGATGGTCACCATGGAAATGGAACGGAGGAGATCTTCAAAGGAGATCCCCGGGTCAAAGTCATATCTTTGCACAGGGTCGGGATCTATCCGGGGACGGGATACGAATCTGATCAAAACTGTCTCAACTTTGCTTTCTTCTCAGCCCCCGGAGATGAGAAGTATCTCACAACATTGGAGAAGGCGCTCAGTCAGATCGATATGACGGGCGTCGAGGTGGTCGCGGTCTCCGCAGGCTTCGACTGTCACAAAGGAGACCTAGCTTCGCTGGGTCTGACCCCCGACGGTTTCCAGCAGATAGGAAAGAGAATTAGCAGCCTCGGAAAGCACACATTCGGGGTCCTTGAAGGAGGGTATGTGGGCGAGAACGTGGGCGAGGACCTGGATAGACTGCTTAAGGAACTGCCTGACTAGCTATCCTCCTGCCTCTCAATCGTCGACTATTGCTTCAATCAGATCCACAGGAGCGGTTCGACTGCCTATCCTGAGCCTTTCACTATGAATACTCTGTTCATTCGATGCCAGAATCCTCCATGTCTCCTCACAGCATCGCTCACCAGCCTAAAATCCCGCATGCCCAGATAGCGAAGCGGCCTAATCACGAGCTGGTCTCCTTGACGCCTCATCTCCAAGGCCTCCGCCAACTGACCCAGCTCCTCTTTCAAGGCCTCCTCAACCGGACGTGAAGGTGAAGGCTGCGCGACTGCGGCTGTTGAAAGGTTCTCAATCCGTTTGGCCATCTCGGAGATTTCAGTTCTCAGTTTGCTGATTTCTGCGATGATTTCGCTGCATGTCTGCTGCGTGGGCAGCGTCTCAGTCGCCTTCCTGATCTTCTCCTCAATCATTCTTTCAACATCTTCGCTAGTCAAAACTTCGACTGGCAAATCTG
>CAZGRO010000071.1:2041-7446 GCA_964528315.1 uncultured Candidatus Bathyarchaeia archaeon | reverse complement strand
TCTAAATCCTCTCCTTCTCATTCGAAACGCCTCGTGGTCATCGTTGATTGGGTGAGCGCGCGCGCGCTTCCCGTAGTAGTTCTTGGATTTGAGTTATTAAAGATACAGACAGCCGAATTCATACGGACGTTGTTCAGACGGGTTTAGCACAAGATCAGGGTGACTAGGCTTACTCCGTCTTGACGAGATGTCACAACAATCTGCGCATTTTGAACCGTAGACGTGCCTGTGAAAGATAAAGAAATCTATTGATTGGAGTGAGGACACGTGAGTTGAAAGCAGCAACAATTCCCAAGAAGAGAAACAAGCTGATAGAGAATCCCAGAGATATGGCGCAAATAACCACAATCCAAAGAAACCAATCCAAAAATGACCACGTTGATACCTTGGATGCGACAAATTGCAGCGAGGAGACAAAGAATTCACTAACAATTACCCCTAGAACTGATCCCGCCCAGACTAGGATCATCTCTCTATCGGAGTATAATTCACGCACAAGAGTTCTGTTCTTCCAACTATTCGAATTAAACTTGTCTAGCACTTTTCAGTCTGGAAAAAGGAGAAAAATGTCTCAAGATTTGTTCAGAGTCCACAAACACATTTTGGTGTATATTCTTGGCTAACTCAATCGCGGACAAATGAGTTCTAAGCCGACGGCGTGAAGTCTGCCTTGTCTCAATCGACTGTCCGAGAAACACAATAGAATAGAGTTATGAGAAAAAAGAAAGAGAGGTTTACGGTGGATGTTCTCGGTGATTTGAAGCTACTGTACGAGTTTGAGGACTTAGCGCGCTAAAAGGAGAAAATATGAGTTTACGTCTGAGCCTGTCGCTCCTTTTCTGGTTAGGTTGGAGGCACGTTAGAGTTAAAGCAATCATACATAATCTTCCAAGAACCATCAGATTGCCTTTCATAGAAAGTCAAGGCTTTACCATCTGGCATGGCGTTAATCGTCTTGCCACCTGCTTTGGGAGTCAATTTCAATGTGTATGTACATCGAGTTAATCCTAAGTCGCCATATATCTTGGCCTCCTCTATACTAGTGATCACTACATCCAAGATCATCTGATCAAATACAGGCTCCATTGCTTTTCGTATCTGCTCTTTTCCGACTCTTGCAGGGGCGTCTGGTGGCATCTGCACCCCATCATCAGCCCATAAGGAAATCCAAAGATCGAAATCTCCAGTGTTACAACCGACAGCATATTGGTCTATCATCTTTTTGACCGCAGTGATGTCGCCCGCTCTCCCTCTATCCATTACCTATTATCACCCCTTCCTTTTCTTGGTATTTCTATAGCTCCCCACCTTGGAGCCTAGCATCCACTGAAGAACAAGGCAGTGGTACGCCAAACTGTCATTTATGGTTGTTATCGGTAGATATAACTTTCGATTGGCAAGACAGAGACTCTAAATCTCCAGCGGACGCGAAGTCAGACGAAAAAGAGGACTCCAAGTCAGTTCAGCACAGTCAGATTCGCCATATCATACGCTTCCTTCAATCGCTCCGAACTGAAATCGCTGTAATGTCTTGCCAAAATGCTTCTTGGTGTTCTGCCTTGAAGAGCGTCAATGATTCGGTCCGATACGCTTAATCTGCTCATTTCGTTTGCGAACCAGAACCTTAGGTCTTGCGGAGTGAGCTTAACACCAGACACCTGACTCGCCTTCTTGAACGCTTTCCTAAATGCGGTTTCTCCTACGTGCCACAACTCATTTGAATCGTTCTTTCGGTTCTCTAGGTAGCGTCTGAGATAGGTTTCGGCTTCATTGTTGAAAAGCGAAATCCAAGAATTCTTGGTCGAAGCGTTCTGGTGTGCGTTCTTCGGAACGATCAAGCGGTTGTCCAAATCCAAGTCGTCGCGTCTTAAGCTCAGTAACTCAGACCGTCGAAGACCAGAACTTGCCGCTAACAAGAAGAACGCGCGCTCTCTGTCGTTGTCTAATGCGTCGAAGAACCGCCTTAGGCTATCTTTGCTCGGAAGTTGCCTAGGCGTAAAGGATTCTTTCGGGAAACGAAACGACTCCACGAGGTCCGACCTATGCAAGAAATGATTAAAGAACACTCGAAGACTTTTCAATACATTCGCTCTGGTCGCTGGAGACTTGTCTTGGAAGAGAGCAAGATAGCTTCTAAGATCATCCACTGAAAACGATTCTCTTGGTCCTAACCACTTCAGAAGGCGACCTATCTCCCAGAGATGTTTCTTAATCGTTCTCTCCGCTTGGTTAAGGTCAATTCTGAGAAACCGCTCAAACCTGTCCACCAAATCGTCGGTATTAATACCAGTATTAATACCAAAACCTAGATCGACGCAATTTGTGTTTAGATTGGTGGGCGCACGCGGATTTGAACCGCGGACCGTCACCGTGTCAGGGTGACATCCTAACCAACTAGACGATGCGCCCTGAGGAGAATACGTTAGGACGAAAATAAAACCTTGCTTCAGAAATTCCGAGCATAGCCTACCTGAGTAGCATTGGGATTAGAGCTCTAAGCTCCTGTAGCACCTTGGAAACGTTTTCAAGAGATTCCTTCGGCTCCTCGTGATGGATAGGTATTGGGTCACGAAGTTGCTTGGGCGGTGTCTCCCCTACCAGGTTCTCATAGAACTCAGCCCAATCCTGAGGCACCTCATCATTCAGTTCGGTTTCTGTCAGCTTTGCGAAAATCAAAGTCCAGCATCGCGCAACGCTACTCAACGAGTATCCTCCACCACCGAAAAGCAGGAGCCTGCCATTACAGGTCTCATGGGCCAGTGAGTGAACCCTCTCAACCATTTGTTCATAGCATCCTGTCGACAGATGCAGGTTGGCTAATCTGTCGTCGAAATGAGAGTCTGCGCCACATTGCATGAGGATGATTTCAGGACGAAATGATCTGATCATTCTCGGAACGATCTCATTATAGGCCATGAGATAGGCTTCGTCGCCGGTGTACGGCAGGAAAGGGACGTTCACCTTCAGGCCCTTGGCTTCGCCTTCACCTGCCTCATGTGTGAATCCTGTTCCTGGAAAGAGGTATCTTCCGTCTTCATGAAAATCTATGTCCATAAGCGAAGGATCTGAGTAGAAGCCGTACATAACCCCGTCTCCGTGATGGGCATCGATATCAAGGTACAGTATTTTCTTTAGCCCGTAGCTTTGCTTGAGGTGGGCTATCACGATAGCTGGATCGTTGAAGATACAGAAGCCTGAAGCCCTGCCTCGATGGGCGTGGTGTAGGCCTCCGGCGGGATGGAACGCGTGATCCACCTTTTCCTGCATTATGAGGTCTGAAGCCAGAATTGAGCCCCCGACGTACAGCTTGGAGGATTCGAAGCATCCTTTGAAGGCGGGAGTGTCCCCTTGGTCAAGCAACCCTCCGCCAGCAATGCTTGATCTCTCTACAAGATCGACATACCGCCGTGAATGGAACAGCAGAATTTGCTCAGCTCCAGCGGGTATGGGCTTCACCTGGGACACGTTCGGTGAGGTGACCAGCCCCAGCGATTTCGCCAGTTCAAACATGAGTTTCAGTCTGACCGGTCTTAGAGGGTGAGCAGGCCCGAAGTCGTAGGCTAGCAGAGCATCATCGTAGACGAAGGCGACCGTTCCACCCAAGGTTGAGCTCTCTCGTGGCAACAGCTTATTTACCGGTTAATATGCTATGAAATGTTCGGTCGATCTAGCTCGTGGAAACGCCCAACAGACACGCTGCAAAGGCAATCTCAAACATACTCTCCCTGCCTTTTGTAGCAGCAGCAGTGGTCGTCGTGTTCTCATTCTTCAGTCCTGAGAAGATTGGATCCAGATTGACGCCTGTCGAGAGAAGCCTGCTTGGGATAGGGTTGATCGCAGTGGCTCCAATTGTTCTTGTGCTATATCTCCTGGTCAGGGGGCGCACGGACCTGCACACGTCAGATGAAAAGAGACCGCCAACGTTTTTTGTTCCGCCAATCATTGCGTACAGTTTGGCCGCGGTGGTGTTTGGCATGTCAAGATGCACCACGCTTTACCTTCTCTCAACCGCCTATCTGCTGACCACTGTCATAGTTCTCCTTGTGACCTTGTTCTGGAGAATAAGCATTCATATGGCCGGATTCACGGGACCAATAACAGCCCTGATTCTGGTTTTCGGGATCCACTATTCTCTGCTCTACCTTCTCGCAATCCCTCTTGCGTGGGCGCGCACAGAGTTGAAGGCACATACACTACCACAGGTGGTTCTTGGAGCGGTGGTAGGAGCAATCACGACCACAGTTGTCTACACGAGACTCATCTAGGAAGATCGCGCGTGGGAAGGAACTGCCTGAGGAATACAGGCTGCTGGCTTGACTTCAAGAAGATAAGCCTAGAATAGCGGCGATCAGGAACAGGCTCTCTTCTCTGCAACCCTGTTTCTTATGAACCCCAAACCTTGGATGCGTGCTTCAATCACATCGCCTATGCTCAAGTATCGTGGAGGCACCATTCCCAGCCCCACGCCCGCCGGCGTTCCTGTTGCTATTATGTCACCTGGCTCAAGGGTCATGTCTTGCGACAGTGTTTCGAGAATTTCCGGGATTTTGAAGATGAGGTTCTTGGTGTTGGACCTTTGACGTATTTCACCGTTCACGGTCAGCTCCATGTCCAGATTGTCTGGGTCATGAATCTCGTCTTTTGTCGTTAGACAGGGGCCGAGTGGCGCGAAGGTATCTAGACTTTTGCTCCTGAACCATTGCTGATGCTTTCGTTGAAGATCTCTTGCGCTGACATCGTTGAGAATTGAATACCCGGCCACGTAATCGAACCCGTCTCTCCTAGGGATATCCTTTCCTCTCCTGCCCAAGATGACTGCCAATTCAACCTCGTAGTCCAACTGTTCTGTGGCCGCTGGGTACAATATGTCATCGAAGGGCCCGATCACAGCCGTCGGAGACTTTGTGAAGAAGACTGGAGATGAAGGTAAGGGTTCTCCCCTCCTTGCCAGAGTTTCGAGCCAGTGATCATGATAGTTCAGACCTAAGCATACAATGTTCTTTCTAGGTCGTGCAACAGGAGATCTCAAATGCACATTGTTTATTGACACTACGGCGCCAATTTCACGCAGAAATCCGTCTTTTCCCTGATTTATAAGGTGAGTTGTCTCCTTCAACAGTTCTCTCGCTTCATTGAGAGCGAGGTCGCCATACTCCAGAAGAGAAATCATATCTGACACCTGTCCAAGCGTCGGAAATTCGAATTTGCGCTTTCTCAGTTCCTCGCCTGTCAGAATCACATCGATAATCTCATCTCCAAACTGAACTCCGACTCGGCCTCTTCCATTGAAATCGTAGCTAACCAGTTTCATCATCTCACCCTAGCCGAATATTGAGAAGTTCGGTACCTAGAAATGCTTTTAAGCACTGCGACTCTGGTTGACCAAACTTGCGAGGGTTGCATGG
>CAZGRO010000071.1:0-1941 GCA_964528315.1 uncultured Candidatus Bathyarchaeia archaeon | reverse complement strand
GAAATGCTTTTAAGCACTGCGACTCTGGTTGACCAAACTTGCGAGGGTTGCATGGATGGCGACTGTATCCATCATATATGATAGCAGGACAGGCAACACAGAGCGAATGGCCAATGCGATCGCTGAAGGCGCTAGATCAGCAGGTGCGCAGGTCACTGTACGTAAGCTTGGAGAGAAATTCCCGGTGGAGGAGCTCACAAAGGCCGACGCTATTCTCATTGGTTCACCGACGCACTACTCAAGCACAACAGCTGAGATGCGTCATTTCCTTGAGTCGCTTGACGAATTAAGAAAGACAAGGAAGCTGAACCTCAAAGGAAAGACAGGGGCAGGATTCGGTTCCTATGGGTGGAGCGGAGAAGCACTTGAGAGAATCACCGGAGCTCTCAGGATCCTAGGGCTCACGGTAAGATCGCCTGCTCTCAAGATTGTCGAGTCACCGGGAGAAAATGACCTTGCCAAGTGCAGGGAATTCGGCAAGGCTATGGCTCAGGCTTCACCATCCAAGACAAGAAGGTAACCTCGACCTTCTTCTCTATCTCAATGCCTTTCGGAACCACGGCGAGATCTGTTTCAGGATCTTCGAACAGCAATAAGGCTGCAGAATGGCTCGGAAGGCTCAGACTGGGTTCAAACAGAAGTGACTAGCCAGTTGACACCCTGGGTTTTCCCTGCTTACGTCTGTCCCATACGAATGCAACCGCAACAAGAATCGCCGCTAGGGGAAGCAGGAGCGAGGCAGGCCATACGTACAATGACTGCACTCTGCCAATGATAAGCGAGATTCTGGCCATGAATGTTTGCCCGAACGATGCCCCGAAAGTGACCATTAGAATGTATTTTCCAAAGTCCGCCAAACCCCTTGTTGGGCCTTTGAGCTCCTTCGAGAAATAGAAGAAGATCAGAGCTCCGACGACGCCGAAGATTATGATCAAGTTGTTAATAGTCTCGTAAGGCTTGTTTACTATGAACAATGGGAGAAGTGTGGCCTTGATTTGTTCTGTCAGACGAGTCCTGAAATCTGCTGCGACGACTATTCCTGTTCCTACGCCAATGATTGCTGCCGTTGGAAGACGGTAGAGCCAGAAATGCTTCTTGGAGAAGTAGAAGTAGAGGAGTAGGCTGGATAGAAGGGGAATCGCCCAGAGCGCGTTACCTTTCGCCAATGGAACGGCAGCGTTGTCATAGACATATTTCCCGGATAGGACTGCGCCATATCCGGTTGCTGCTCCAAGGTATATGTGCTCGGCGATTCTGGATACACGATTCTCCCTGTAAAGGAAGCTGTACGCCATCAATGTCAACCCTCCAGAGAGTATGATGCCCAGCAGCTTAGCATCCAATCCAATCATCTCAACTCGGCCTCCTCTTCCTCACAATATAGCCCACGTTGCCAACCAAGATGAAGATGATGACTAGCAGATGGGCGGCTGATTGAGCATCCATTCCAGCCAGTGCAATTCCTGGCCTCTTGACAAGCTGCTCATATTCCGCAGCTCCTCTGAGCCCGTTCAAGTAACCCACGACCTTTGCCGGATAGTACGGCATGACTCTTGTCACCAGGACGGCTGTGACAGCACCTACGATGGGGACACCATGCGGATCTCCGAACTGGCGCACAAAGTTGTCCACTTGACTTCCTGAGATAACTATCATAAGCTTGAAGTCTCTGGCGCTAGAGAGAGGCTGCATTATCTCCAGATCTTTGACATCCTTTCCATAGAAGTCCTTCTGAATCACCTTCGGGTTTCCTGCGAAAGCTTTCATAGCAGCCTCTCCTCCCGCAACGTATCCAAGGTTTACAAAATTCTTGCCGTAAAGAGGATGATCCTTTGACGCGCCGAACACATCTTTTAGTGCCTGGTCTGCGAACATTGGTCCAGCAGAATCAAATGCCACTTCGATTATCTTGTGGTTCTTGTTCTTCAGGTGTGTGGTGAA
>CAZGRO010000070.1:0-7457 GCA_964528315.1 uncultured Candidatus Bathyarchaeia archaeon | reverse complement strand
CCTCGATTCACCTATAGGGCTGTCTGAATCGGAGCCGATCGGCCTAGATATTCTTCTCGGACCAAGTAGTTCTCCATTTTCACCGTGTAGTATTCAGCGAACTTGGATTCCAGTTCCGGCAGTATCGCTGAAAGAAGATCTTCTTGGGCTGTGGCATTGACCCAGAAGGTTCTTCCATTGGTTGACTTCACAACGTTTCCTTTGTGGACCACGATCTCCCCTTCCTTCAGTACATATGACGCGTTTCTGAAGGCCTTCACCAATTCTCTGTAGTCATTAGATGGATCGACAAACTTAGGATCAGTTGGATAGACCGCAATGTCGGCGTCAGCACCAACTGCAAGATGACCTTTATGCTTTAGGCCCAGCGCCTTCGCCGCACCCGCTCTTGTCATGACCGCTATCTCGGAGAAGGACAATTCTCGATCAATCGATTCTAGACATGTTCTCCTTCTGGTTCCTTTCGGGATCTTCGCCATGACGGCCTCTCTAGCCTTTTTGCTCATCAGCCATGATATGATTCTCGGATATGAGGTGAAGGGGCCTCCGTTGGGGTGGTCGGTGGTGAGATAGACCTTCCAAGGGCTGTTAACGAGAAGGGCTAGCTCTAACCCTACGGTCCACTGGACCGCGTTCACGAGGTTGGAGCGTCTGTAGCGAAAGGGAACAATCCCGGCTCCTGACTCAATCTCAACATCATAGTTCATCCATTTGTTTCCATTCAGGAGGTGAAGCTGGTACTGGAAGGGGCCATCTGAGGTCATCGTGGTTGTATCGGTGAAGACTATTTGACCCATGTCAACTGTCACATGGTCATAGGTGTTCACATAGTCAGCGATTTCCGGAGCCTTTGAGGTGATTGAAAACCAATCCTTTCCTCCATAGCCTTCAAACTGTATATGAGTCATGTGCAGAATCGGCCGATCTTCTCTCAAGTCTCTCAGGCAATCCATCGTGTCAATTGTGGTCTGGAAGTTGCCTGGTTTGCCCAAGTTGTTCGGATGCACGTGAATGGCGTGAGGGAGGTTAAGCAGTCTGTTAACCTTGCAGAGCCCACGCAGAATCTCGCGAGGAGTTATGTTGAAGTGCGGTACTTGATCGTCCAAACTGGTGACATTCTTTCCCCAGGCCCAAGCCTCAATGCCGCCTGGATTAACCAGTTTGATCGCGTATCCTTTTGTCGCCCGAAGCAGCCACGTTACGAATGCTGCGCATTCTTCGAGTTTTCCTTCGGAGAGATATTCCATAACCAACCAGTTGTTTCCGAAGACTGGGAAACACGCCTTGTCGAGAATAGGGATATCATTTAATTCCTCATGCGTGTGTTTTGTTTTGAGTGGGGCAGTGGCAGGTTCGACCACAGTCGTGTAGCCGAGCTTCGTGTATCGGTAGCCAGTCGTTAGAGTGGAAGGGACAGAGTGGCCTACTCCTGACCTAGTCGTAGCTGTCTTGGCTTCAACATCGTTGACATGATCTTCCGGTCTTAGGATTCTGCCCGCATTCACTTCTGAGCCGGCAATGTGGCTCTATACATCTCTCGTGAGATTGTGTATGTCCACACCGCCTGCCATAACAATCATACCTGAGGCGTCTATCTGCTCGAAATCCCCGCTAAGCTTCTCAACGATCTTTCCGTCGCGAACGAATATGTCCATCTTATCTCCGTCTATCCGGCTGGCTGGATCGTAGACATACCCGTTCTTGATAGCGATCTGTCTGCTCGAACGACTCACCTCCTCACTAGAGACTTGTCCTTCTCGTCACCATAGCGAACGCGTTCGCATCTATTACTGGAACAAACTTCTTGCCGTCGACCTTCATGATGAGAGCCTGGTCCGCTGGACATGAAACGACGCATTCACCGCAGAGAATACATTTGTCAGGATCGAAGTCTATTTGAGGCCGATCGGAGACTCTTCGTCCCATCTTGAACTGCGCCGGAACATAGAGTATTGCTTCTTTCGGGCACATGTCCACGCAGATGCCGCATCCGATGCATTTGTCTCTATTCCAAACTAGTTGATACCGGCGGAACAGGAGCCGTCGGTCTAGGGTGATCTGCGCCTTCGTCTTGAACTTGCCTATTCGTCCTCTGCCTAGAAAGCCCATGGTTCTCCGAATCCTCCTAGATCATGACTTCAATTCCTTGACGCGATCGAGGATCATCTGGAGAATGTCCATGTCAGACCTGACTCCGACAGGCGGCTCTTGCAGTTTTCTGAGCATTATTGGGACCCCGTCCATTCGGTAAGCCGTTCCCTCGGCTTCGATTCCGGCTGGCGCTGTTGGGATTACAACATCGGCCCTTTCGGTTGTGCGGGTTCTGTGAGGATCCATTACAATGAGTGGGACTTCCGAAAGCTTCTCGGCTACCGAGCTGGGGAAGGTTGTGAATGGGTCTGATCCCACCACTAGTGCTGCGTCCATGTCTCCACGTGACAGCACATCGATGATCGAGGTGTCTCCGGGATTGTAGCGGGGATAGCCGTGGCTGAAGTCTACGGCGAATGGGTAGCCTGTCTGCCACGATAAGACCATGTTTACTCCGGCGACATTGAAGTGTCCCCTCATGGGCATTATTGTGAACTTGGTCCAATTGTTGAGGTCGGTGACAAGTGATATGGCCTCGTCGACATTTCGGAGTTTTCCTTCGCTCATCGTTAGCCCGACACCAAAGAATAATATTCCGAACTCGCAGTTCACCATCAGCTCGGCGAGCTCCTCAACCATTTCTTTCGGAACACCTCCCGGGGTTTCCTGTTCTAGGTCCTCGCCCCGAATAGTCATTCGCAGGGCCTTGAGAAGTTCGTAGTCCTTGTTCGGTTCGACCTGAACAAAGTAGTCAGCGACTCTCGCAGTGTAAGTTTTTCTTACATCTATGACTACTAGGGTTCGGTCATCGCGTGACTGGCGGAATCGTCCTATTGATCCGGCTGAGTATCGGGTCAAATGCCTGGGGTGAGATTGGAGGGGGTTGGAGCCCCAGTAGATGATGAGGTCTGCCCTATGTTTGATTTGGCCGAGGGTGCAGGTGGAGATTCCCGTCTCTTCCTCAGCTAGAATTGCTGGACCGTGGCATATGGTTGTAGTATTGTCGAATACGCCACCGATGGCTTCAGTCAATTCTATGCCAATTCGGATGGCTTCGTTGGTTGTGGTGCTCCAGCCGTAGGTTATCGGGTATCTTGACTTTGCCAGGACACGCGCTGCATGATTCACCGCTTCATCCAAGTCCACCTGCTTCGCCCCGCCTCCTTTCCGGATGACTGGGCTGTGGATTCGCTCGCGTTCGTAGTTGAGAAACTTGGTCAGACTCAGAATACAAGCATTGTCGACAGTGGCTATCCTCCCTTCCCGGAGGTAGACCTCCAAGTCGTCGCAAAGGCAGCCGCAGAATGGACAGACAACATCGCGGATGACTTTGGCGCCCTCAGTTCGAGGGAGTCCAGCAATCTCCTCTGGCGTTGTGACTGCGGGCTCTTCGATCCCAACCGAGGGCTCAAGTTCCACAGGGATGCCTTTCAGCAGAGGCATGCCTGTTCCTTGGCTATCAGGGTCAACAAGCGTATTGGCCCATAGACCGTATGGCATGAATATCGATCCCTTGGGCAGTTCTTGTGTTGGATCTGTGACTCTGGCCACTATCTCTCCGAATTCGCTCCTAACACGGACATGGCTACCTCTCTTGACCCCGAGCGCAACCATGTCTTCAGGATTCATCTCACAGGATTTCACGACATACAGGTATTTCTCCGAGAACCGGCCGTATTCCTTGCCTATTCCTTGGCCGAAGCTTCTTCCTGTAATGAGCGTGGCCGAGATCTTCTTCATGACTGTTCACACATCGCACATGCCATATTGTTCGCCCAATGTCCCGCAATCAAGCGACGCCGTCGCTTTGACCTTGGCGTATTCATTTTGTACTCCAGCTGAATCGACAGCAACTTCTTTGTCAACAATGACCTCGCGCGCTAGGCACGTATGAGGGGCTTCTCTGCAGGATTGCATCAAGTTATGTAATTCGGAGCGTAAGAGAGCCAATTGAAGGAACTTCCTGATTGACAGTCCACCCGTCTCTTTGACGTTTCCTATTTGTGTCTTACCCTTGTTAGTGCGCACCCTTCAGAAGCTTTCGCGCCTTATGGAATGCATAGTCATAGTCGTACGTTCCTTTCACAGCTTGCCTTGCGTCTTTAAGAATCTCCTTCTCCACTCTGTACTTCAGCTTACCAGTAGCATTCGCGCCGATGCCATATATCTGGGGTCGAATTTCACGTAGGTCGTCTTCTGGGTTCAAGTCTTCGACTCCGAAGGGCGATATGGCATTGGCATCTAGGATGAGCTTCGGTCCCTCGAGTTGGGCCAGTATGTCAGCCGACACCATTGTCACACGTGGAGGCCCTGCGCAAACTACGACTCCGGCATCATCTATCGCGTCACGGACCTCAGCTGCGTTGGACGCTTTCAATCCACCTATCTGCAATCGAGATTCTTCTGCGAACTCTCGTACAACTGACCTAATCCTACTGTCGTCTCTGGATGTCACATATGTGTCGTATCCAAGCTTGGCAAACAGAACCGCTGTTATCTTACCGACTGGTCCAGTCCCGGCTAGAATGACTGCTTTCACCTTAGCGGGAAACTTGGTTCTGAGTCTTTTCAAGCTGTACTCCATCTTGGCTACTAGAGCAGCTGCAGTGGTATACGCACCCCTTGGATCAACTATCACCTTTGCGTAGAAAGGTGGAAACATGGTGGCTGTGATTGTATTGAATATTTGCTTGGACTCTGCAAGATCACTTCCGCCCACTAGGAAGCAAGTATGCCGCATACCTTTAGGCCCTCTGGAGAACATTGCATCCTCCACTAGCTGCTTGGCAATATCTACAGTAACCCTAGCATATGGAACGACAACATCGAACCCAGCATCATATGCCATGCAAATATCAAATGGGCTGGCATACTCATCGCTGTCTAGAAAAAACAGATGTCACGAGGTCTCATAATCTTCACTGCCTCAAGGTCATCTATGCGATCTATAAGGATTCTATTCTTCGGCTGAATGCCCACCAAGAACAAGGACAGCATTGAGCCCGAGTTCGCTGAACATCTCGACGAACGAAGCCGCTCACATATCTCAAATCTTAAGCCGCTGACCCACTCATAATGAGGATCAGGGATACAATGTGCGTAGCGAGGTGGAGATCGAAGATACCTTCGCGGAAGTCTTCCCGATGATTGCTGGGCGCGTTCTGATTACAGCTGACAGCGAGAAATGGGCACTAATCTCCGCGCGAGCTGCAACCGGATTCGCTTCATCAATCATAATGTCTCCTGCTGAAGCTGGAATTGAAGGTCGGGCAGTTCCTCCTGAAGAGACTCCTGATGGAAGACCCGGAGCGATCATCCAGATCTATCAAAGGACGGGGCACGAATGGAAGATTCAGATGCTGACAAGAATCGGCCAATGCGTCCTGACCTGTCCGACTACCGCGGCTTTTGACGCGATGCCCGACGCAAAGAAGAGAATCCGAATCGGATGGGCTGTAAGGATGTTCGGTGATGGATTCGAAAGAAGCGATACTGTAGCAGGTAGAAAAGTGTGGAGAATCCCAGTTATGGAAGGAGAGTTTACGATTGAGGACAGGTTTGGTGTCAAAAGAGCAGCGGCCGGGGGGAACTTCCTGATAATGGCTGAATCACAGGAGACGGGGTTGTATGCTGCTGAGGAAGCTGTTAAGGCCATTCAACAGTTGAGAGGAGTGATCCTCTCATTTCCCGCGGGCATTTGCAGATCGGGATCAAAGGTCGGATCAAGCAAGTACAAACTCGGAGCTTCTACAAATGAGGTCTTCTGTCCGAGACTGCGGCATTCACTGCCTGAATCCAAAGTCCCTGAGGGAGTCAACAGCATCTACGAGATTGTGTTCAACGGCCTCACGCCGAGACTACTCAGAGAAGCCACAGCTGTAGGAATAAGAGCTGCAATTCAGATGCCTGGAGTCAAGAAGATAACCGCGGTCAATTTCGGAGGAAGACTTGGGCCCTTCAAGATTCATCTGAAGGAGGCTCTCAAGTCCGAGTAGAGACAAAGCGTATTGACAAGCGTCAATCATGATTTCTCCAGTTTCCCAGTGAGTATCCTCCTTGCAGAATCGCTTTAGAGGCCATTCTCGGCAGGTCATTTTGAGCGCTGAATCTCTGACTTAAATCTTGACATGCAACATTCTGAACTGGAGATTCGACGGATGAATATCGGACTTCTCACACGAAACAAGAGGGCTTGGTGCTCATCACGTCTTAGGGAAGCCCTCAAAAGACTCGCTGCAAACGCGGAATGCTTCACCTTCACAGACCTTGTATCAAGGATACCCTCTACACCATCTATCCTGCTTAATGGAGCAAGCATACAAGAGAAGGTCAAGGCGATTCTTGTAAGACCCATTGGAAGAGGATCACTCGACCAGATAATATACCGGCTCAACATCCTGCACACCATCTCTAGAAGTGGCCTGCCAGTCGTCAATCATCCATCAAGCATAGAGAAGGCCGTTGACAAGTATCATACTCTCATCCTTCTCTCTGAGCAGGGGATTAGGGTCCCTAGAACAGTCGTCACAGAGAATATCTCTGAAGCAATCAAGGCTTTTCATGAGCTTGGCGGAGATGTGGTGTTGAAACCGGTTTTCGGTTCTCGAGGAATAGGAGCAGCCAGAATCTCGGACGAGGACATAGCTGAGCGGGCTTTCAGGACGCTTCAGTTCAATAGGCATGTGCTATACGTGCAAGAGTTTGTGCCTCATGGAACTCGAGACATCAGAGTCTTTCTGGTCGGCGGCAGAGTCATTGCAGCCATGTACAGAATCTCAACTTCATGGAAGACAAATGTGAGCAGAGGAGCAAAACCAACTGCTTTCAAATGCACAGCAGAGATTGAGGAGCTGACAATCAGATCTGCAGAAATCATTGGGAGCGAAATAGCTGGAGTAGATCTACTGGAGAGTAGGGAGGGGCTTCTCGTGGCTGAAATCAATTCCCAGCCTGGTTGGAGAGGTCTACAGAGCGTAACCCAAGTCGACATTGCGGAGAAGATTGCCAAGTATATGATCTCCAAGGCCAAGGGACGTGTTGAATGAGCGCTATTGAGAACCGTAGGGTACTTAGGCTTCAATCGGCCAATCTCCCACCGGAACTCGGGGACGACAAAGTGGCCGTTGAGTCCCCGGTCCAAATAACCATAAATGGGATTCACTGCCTGACGATAATGTGTACGCCTGAGAGGCTGCTTGATCTGGTAACCGGCCATCTGCTTTCGGAAGGAATCATCGATAGACCAGATCAGCTGACAGACGTACGCATACTCGACAAGTACAAGTGTGAGGTGGCGCTCACAGCTGAGCTTGATCTTGAGGAAAGGTTAGGCCTAGCAACTCCATTCCTGAGGATAGTGACCACAG
>CAZGRO010000069.1:0-7570 GCA_964528315.1 uncultured Candidatus Bathyarchaeia archaeon | reverse complement strand
TGCTCCTGCCGGAATGAACCCTGCCGTATACTCCGCGGTCTACAACGGTTCATACTTGATAGTTGAACTCGCCTTCAGCGTTATCGTCATGTATCTCCTCGTAAGAAGACGCGTTATCGAGATGTATCTCTAGCAGGCGTTAGAGGAAATAGTTGTTATGCCTTGGCAGTGACAGAGATGCAATCCACGTCAATCCGCCTAACAATGACCGCGTTGAATGCTGCACTGTATGCATCGATCGGATTGTTGACGTATCTCGGGGTTTTTGCTCCAATCGTTGGAGTGGTCAGATTCTGGGGTTTAGCTGTGGTCGTACCCTCAGTTTTTGCAGTTTTGTTCGGACCCTTTGTGGGTGGAGTTGGAGCAGCCATTGGGATATTCCTCAGCGATATGGTGGTGCATGGAAACGTCTTGGTCAGTCTCGTGGCAGGTGTCACATCCAACTATGTGATGTTTTATCTGATTGGCTGGATTTCCAGAAAGGATTTTTCGTCGAAGACAAGAAAGATGCTCATTGGATTTGGTTCAGTTTTCGTGGTTTTGGCTTTCGCAGCAACCTGGTACGTGGGTGGGCAGGCGGATCTTGCGACCACGTTGATATTCGCGATTTTCTGTGGAATCAGCCTTATTCTTCTGCTTATTGTTGTTCGATTCTGGCCAAGGTGGAGGAGTTATGCTATTGGGGCGATCATCGGAAACGCTTGTGGCAGTGCCATCATCGGCCTCACTTTATGGGCGATGAGCCAATTCTTCACGCTTCCGGCTAACCTTGGACATCAGGTTCCTCTTTACGCAGCGGCGGTATGGTTCCTCTGGACCTTCTCAAATCAGATGCCTTTTCTTCTGATTCTGGTCCCGCCCATCCTCGATGCATGCTACAGAGCTATTCCTGCTGTTAGGATGGCCCAAGACCGGATTGAATCAGATTGAGAACGGCTAGAGCGTACTCGCCAGCAGGCGTCTCCAGTTTCTTCGAAGTTGTAGACCACGATGCAAACGATGACCCGATTTCAGACCCTTTGAGGACTGGTGCAAGAGGCGGAGGCTATGTCATCAGCCGCGGAGTGAAGACCGAAGTGGAAGTGAAGACAGGTCTGAAAGACAAGATCACTGTGTGCATGAACGGCCAGGTCAGGGAAGACGCAAAGGTCTCTGAGACCGTTGCTCGCAACCTCCTAGAAATTGGCAGGATTCACGCCACAGTAACGGTTCATCATGTCATTGAGCCACCAGTTGGTTGCGGCTGCGGAGCAAGTGGGGCTGGAGCTCTGTCAACCGCTCTGGCCCTTTGCGAGGCTCTTGACTTGGACATGACATACAATCAGATCGGGCAGATAGCGCATGTCGCGGAAATATCGTGCAGAACCGGTCTAGGCACAGTTGCACCACTGATGGTGGGTGGCAACGTGGTCACGGTACAACCCGGTGCTCCAGGCCTATGCGTGATTGATCGAATCCCACTAAAACCTGACTACCAGATCTTACTTGGATGGTTTGGCCCGATTCCAAAATCAGCTGTTCTTTCAAACGAGAGCATGAAAGCGAGGATAAACCGATACGGAAAGTCTGCCTTGAGCAAGATTCTGAAGGAACCGACCCCTGAGAATTTCATGATGGTATGTCGAACATTCGCTGAGAACGCAGGCTTCATGACTGAAAGGCTGAACCGCCTCTTGTATGTGATGAAGAAGAGCGGTGCTATCGGAGCAACGCAGAACATGTTGGGAGAAGCAGGACATGCCTTGGTTGAAGAGGAAAAAGTGAGGAATGTATATGAGGCAACGAAAAACATCCTCCCCAAGAAACAGATCATGATCAGCACTGTGGAGTCTGGTGTTGCTCGGCTAATCTAGAAGTCGGAGTCGGTCCATCTTCCTGCTGACCATTCCGCTGACACGATGCATAGCATTGCCGCTCATGCGCGTCCTCTGATCTGCGATTCTCTGAGTATGGAAAGGTAAGTGTAGCCCGCACTGCGCCAAACGCCCTTTTGGTGAACCACGCGTTTTCGGGCTCTTCTTATGTTTCTCTGGGTTCTCGCTTACAGGTTGGTTGTATCCGTTGTGTTTCCTGTAATCTATATAGATCCAGTCTGCCTATATATAGTAATTGGGATAACTATATTTGGCTCGTGCTATGTGTCAGGGGCCGATAGAGACACAGGTGAATGAAAGAATGAGTTCAAGCCGAAACACAACAAGAATGGTAAGCAAGAGGACACTTGCCTTTGGCATAGCCGCAATCATATTGATTTCAGGTGTGGTTGGATATTGGTCAATGCAACAGCCTGCAACTCAACCTAGCAAGACAGATCAAACGCAGCCTCTAACAATCAATGGTGCAGGAGCAACATTTCCATACCCACTCCTCTCGACAATGACCGTTGAATACAACAGAATCAAGCCCAACATTCGGTTCAACTACCAATCCATCGGCAGCGGTGGAGGAATAAGACAGCACACCGAGAAGACGGTTGACTTTGGCGCTTCAGATGCCCCGTTAACAGAGGCACAGAGACAGGCTGCACCAAACACATTACACGTGCCAATAACCATTGGCTCCGTAGTCCTAGCCTACAACGTACCAGGAATGTCAAAAGGATTGAAAGCAACAGGCCCGTTGATAGCAGACATCTTTCTAGGCAAGGTCAAGAAATGGAACGACCCCACAATAAGAAGCCTCAACGCAGACATCCAGCTGCCAGACAAAGACATCCTTGTAGTGCATCGATCGGACGGATCTGGAACGACATTCGTCTGGACAGGCTACCTATCACTTGTCAGTGCTGAGTGGAAAGAGAAGGTGGGACAGGGAACAGCGGTCCAATGGCCCACAGGGCTCGGCTCCACTGGAAATGAGGGCGTAGCAGGCCTGGTTCGAGGAACAGAATACACCATAGGATATGTAGAGCTCGCCTATGCTCTCCAGAACAAGATGACTTATGCCTTCATCCAGAACAAAGAAGGCAAATTCATAGAACCCACACTAGAAACGACAAACGCAGCGGCCGCTGCAGCAGCACCAACACTGCCTAAAGGAGAACAAAGCTGGACAACTGTTAACCTACTCAACGCCCCAGGCGCTAACTCTTATCCGATTGCAAGCTTCAGCTACCTGCTAGTCTACAAGGAACTCTCAGTACTCCCGACAATGGATAGAGCGAGAGCGCAAGCGCTCGTCGACTTTCTGTGGTGGGCGACTCATGATGGCCAATCGTATGCTCCGAACCTGCAATATGTTCCATTGCCCCAAGCCGTAGTCTCACTCAACGAACAGACCATCAAATCCATAACCTTCAATGGGCAAACTCTGAGAAACTGAAGAAAGGCGCCATATCCGTGAAAGGTGACACTGCTCCCCACCCTTTCTCCAGCAATAGTAGGGGTCGCGGTTCTGGGCTTGAGAAGAGGAGAGGCCGGTCTGGGGATGACCTGTTCAAGTACCTAGCGGCGATCCTGGCATCATCAGTGATCTTGATCCTTGTTCTCATGGTTTTGGAGCTGGCCCGAGGATCTTTTCCCGCTCTGAAGAGGTTTGGAATAGGATTCGCGACAGGTGTTGAATGGAACCCTGTCGTGGGAAAGGAGTCTTTTGGAGCTCTTCCCTATATCTTGGGAACATTGGTGACTTCTGCGATAGCCTTAGTGATTGGAGTGCCACTCAGCCTCGGCATAGCCATCTTTCTAGCGGAGATGGCTCCCAGCAGTATCAGGACGCCGCTGTCATTCATGATAGAGCTTCTTGCGGCTGTTCCAAGCGTGATATATGGTCTCTGGGGGGTGTTTGTCTTCAGATTCTGGGTCAGAGACCTAATCGAGATACCGCTTTCTACGTACCTGGGATTCATCCCGGCGTTTCAGGGGACACCATATGGGTTGGATATATTGACTGCTGGAATCATCCTGGCGGTGATGATTATTCCAACTATCTCGTCGGTTTCAAGAGAGGTCATGATGGCCGTTCCAGACTCTCTCAGAGAGGCAGCATACAGCCTTGGTGCAACAAGATGGGAAGCTGTTCGGATGGGTGTATTGAGCTATGCGCGTTCAGGTCTCTTTGGAGCAGCAATACTTGGCCTAGGAAGGGCAATTGGTGAAACCATGGCTGTGACCATGGTGATTGGAAACACGATAGGAGCAGCTGCGCTTCCAACATCCCTCTTGAAGGGTGGGCAGACAATGGCATCACTTATCGCCAACGAGTTTAACGAGGCCGATCCTGTGTCCCTTCACCCATCAGCCCTCATCGGCGTGGGGTTGATCCTATTCTTCTTCGCACTGACGATTGACGTCTTTGCACGGCTACTGGTCCTGAGAGCACTGAGAGTCAAAGGAGGGGCAGTGGAGTAGCATGGCAGGTTATGCTATGAGAAGGCTCAAGGACAAGCTGGCTTTTGGACTTGGAATTCTATGCGTTGCAGTTGCAATAATACCTCTTGGAAGCATCCTTCTCGAAGTCATTAGAAACGGTGCCTCCGCACTCAGTCTACAGTTTCTCACTCATCCACCCGGCGCCATAGGCGAGGCTGGAGGAGGGGTAGCGAACGCGATACAAGGCACTGTGATCTTGATAGCTCTAGCGACTGTCATCGGGGCACCACTTGGCGTAATCTCCGGAATATATCTGGCTGAGTTCGGCGACAATAGACTAGGGGCAGCGGTGAGGTTCCTAAACGAGGTCCTTATGGGATTCCCATCGATCGTTGTGGGAATATTCGTCTACACACTTGTGGTCCTGGGTATGGGAAGCTTCTCAGCCATCGCAGGAGCCATAGCGCTTGCGATAATAATGATGCCGATAATCGCGCGCACGACTGAAGAGTCTTTGAAGCTTGTTCCGAGAACCATTCGTGAGGCAGCTATGGCTCTCGGCATCAGGCGATGGAGAACAATACTCGGTGTGGTGGTAAGTACTGCAAGGAGCGGAATCGTGACTGGCATCATGCTCTCCATAGCAAGAATCTCAGGCGAGACGGCGCCTTTGATAATGACCGTGCTGGGAAGTCAATGGTTCTTCGCTGGCCTTAATCAACCCATGGACGCGCTTCCACTGAGGGTATGGAGGCTTGCGTTACTGCCTTACGATTATGCTCATCAACAAGGCTGGGGCGCCGCCTTGGTCCTCATATTGCTAGTCTTGGTTGTGAATATCGGAGTAAGATTCGCGATCAGAAGAAGAATCAGACCGGTCAGGTGATTTTAGATGTTAAAGATGCATCTTGCGGAACGACCGTCTATGAACACCCAGGTGCTCGAGCTGAGCAAAAGGGAGGAGAAACCCAAGATCGAAACCGACAAGCTAAATGCGTGGTTCGGCAAAAATCACGTGCTCAAAGATATCTTCATAACGATACGTAGGAACGCGATCACGGCCATAATCGGCCCATCCGGCTGTGGAAAGTCGACACTTATTCGCTGCTTCAACCGAATGCATGAACTAGTCCCTGGCGCGAGAGTCTCTGGGACGGTGCTGCTGGATGGCCGAAACGTCTACGATCGAGAAGTGGATCCCGTGCTCGTCAGAAGGAAGGTGGGAATGGTCTTTCAGAAACCTAACCCCTTCCCGACAATGTCGGTATATGATAATGTGGCTGCAGGGTTGAGGCTGAACGGTGTTAGTCATAGGAAGGGCCTAGATGAGGTGGTTAGGCAAAGCCTAGAGCAAGCAGGTCTCTGGGATGAAGTCAAAGACGACCTCGACAAGTCTGGAGCAAGCCTTTCAGGAGGACAGCAGCAGAGATTATGTATAGCGAGAACGCTCGCCGTGCAGCCAGAAGTGGTGTTGATGGACGAGCCTTGCTCAGCTCTTGATCCTGTAGCCACAGCGAAGATAGAGCAGCTGATGATCGCTTTGAAGAACCGTTACACTGTGGTAATAGTAACTCACAATATGCAGCAGGCGGCCAGAGTGTCGGATAATACCGCCTTTCTCTACCTAGGCGAGCTTGTTGAGTATAGTGAAACGAGCAGATTGTTTGAAAATCCGAGTCACCCCTTGACTGAGAGGTACATTACGGGCAAGTTCGGGTAGGTGGCAAGACATGTCGCAAAGACCATTGGATAGAGGCCTGAGCAATATCGCCAAAATAGTGAGCGACATGGCCGATCTTGCGGTTGACACTGTGAAAGCATCAGTGATTGCCTACCTTGAGGGAGGAGATGTTGGGGTCCAAGTCAGAGCTTGGTCTGACTGTCTTAGGTCCATGTATAATGATGTCGAGGAGATGGCGGTCGAGCTCATTGCGAGATATCAACCTGTTGCAACGGATCTTCGGGCCATCAAGTCCAATATGAAGATCGCATACGATCTTTCAAGATTCGGACGCTATGCCTACGATATATCCCATGTGTTGCAGCTTCTTAACGGATATAGTAAGGAAATGCAGGAGAACAAGTTCGTCAAGGAGATGAGTGATAAAGTCATGTCGATGCTTCATCTTGCGATTGAAATATACAAGACGCAGAACTTTGACAAAGTAGATGAGTTGTCGCAGATGGAGAACGAAGTTGACGAAATGTACGGAAAACACCTGAAAAGCTTGGCACAGAGCCCGTCAAAGAAAACTGCGGTTCTGATCTCGGACGTTCTCTTGACGCGTCATCTTGAAAGGATTGCTGACCATGCCTGCTATATAGTCGAGGAAGCCCACTACATGGTCCGCGGGAGACCCATGTATATACGGTAGGAAACAAGACGGGAAGCATCAGAAGACTGGACTGGAAAGTCTCTGGTTTGGCCAAGCGAAAAGTCTTGTTCGTATGCTTTCACAATTCTGCACGATCACAGATCGCTGAAGGCTTGCTTCGAGCTCTTCGTGGCGATAAGTACGAGGTCTACAGCGGGGGAGTCGAACCTTCTTACGTGAACCCTCATGCGATTCAGGTGATGACCGAGCTTGGCATAGACATCTCGAAGCATCGCTCGAAAAGCATCGAGGAATTCAAAGGAATAAGCTTCGACTATGTTGTGACCGTCTGCGATCATGCCAAAGAGTCGTGCCCCTTCTTTCCTGGAGAAGGAAAACGCATTCACAAGAACTTCCAGGACCCATCAAGGCTCGTAGGAGCAGAAAGCGAGATATTGACTGGATTTCGAGAGGTAAGGGATCAAATCAAAGATTGGATCGAATCGACATTCAACGACGATGCGCAGAAGCAAGTGTTTATGGATGCCAGTTGATCTGCTTTTTGAAATCAGCGTCTCCGAGCCTGATTTGGACCCTGTTCCTCTAGTTTCAGCACAGTATACTAAGCGATTCCTGGGCTAGGACTGTCGGCTTGATCTTGGTTCCAAGCCTTCAGTTGTGCCGCAGTGGAGAAACCATCAAGATTTCCCTTATCTACTGGCCCTACGTCTGCGAAAATCTAAGCGGATCGGTATGCCTGCAATGCCTGTAGTCGTTTGACTATGTTCGGGTGCGTTGAGAAGAGCTCAAGCAGATTGTCGATTGCGCTCAGTTTTCTAGAGGCTATCTGTTGAACTAGTTGCTGATCTGTTCTGAACATCCCAGAGCCTGAGCCTGCGGCGACACTGCGTTCGGCGCTGTCAGGATCCTCGATGAACAGCGCCT
>CAZGRO010000068.1:0-7584 GCA_964528315.1 uncultured Candidatus Bathyarchaeia archaeon | reverse complement strand
AGAGTGGTGCAAAATCGAAGTGTCTATGTAGAGAATCAATCTCATCTAGGCTGAAGACGGCAAGACCAAAGCACAAACCTGTTAACACAACGAATTATGCACCATTCTGGCGCGCTGTGCAGAAGTCAGCTAGGGCAACTTCTAGTTATACTTCTCTCGCATCCCTACTGGTCCTGTCTCATTCGGGTTACCGATCTCTTCCTGCTCACCTTCTTTTGCAGAAAGCTTCTTAGCCTTCTCGTGTCGCTCCTCTCAACGATATCAAACGTCTTTTGCCCCGACGGCGACGATTCTTTGAAGCCCATTCTTCTCAATATGATTGGCTTCAGCTCTAGGTCAACCTCGTAACCCCAACAGTTTCTGCCGAGTTCCTTTGCCATCTTCATAGTTGTGCCTGAGCCGAGGAATGGGTCGAGCACCGTCTCGCCTGCGTAGCTGAAAAGCTTGATCAGCCTTCGAGGAATCTCCTCTGGAAACGCCGCCACTCCCTCTTCCAGCCTCCCTCTCAGCGGCAGCACATTTGTTATGTTCCAAACAGAGAGATACCATTCGCGCCGGTTGTACTCTTTTGTATCTATCCTCGATGCCTCTCTGGTCTTACGGTCCAATGTTCGAGCGTGTTCGTAGTCAAACTTCCCTTTTTGAAAGATCAAGATGCTTTCCTGGATGTTGTCTGGGTAGAAGTACATTGGGTATGGGTTTTGGAGTAGCACCCCGCTTCTTCTGCTGATTCTACTGTAGCCCTTCGGCTTTACCCACACTATTCTGTCACGGTACCGGAAACCGTTCTCCATCATGATTTTGGTGATATCAGCGACAACTGGGTACTTCTCTCCTTCTACAAGCATATCATCTGTGACATATGCCGCAACTCTTCCTGAAGCCAGAACTCTATACAATTCCTTGGAGAAGTTTCTGATGAGTTGCAGGAACTGGCTGTAGTCTTTGAATAGGTCCGGGTAATCGAAGGGCGCGTTGTAGTATGGAGGAGAGGTCACCATTAATTGGATCGATTCTGATGGGATTTCGTGCATATCGCTGCAGTCACCAAAGATGATCTTCTGCCATGTCCTCATTCTCGCGAGCCCCACATTCTCCTAATACCTTTCCTAGACGAAGTGAAAACGCTTGTTCTTACGCCAACGCCCAGCATGGTAACGCCTGTATCTGTAAGCTTTAGTGGGTGATTGGCGCCTACGTCAGGTATCGGCGGGTTGAGAGCATGGCGAGGTCTGGGTCAGGCGTCTGCGTGACATTTGATCTCTGGGAAACGATCATCATGGATGATCCTGAGAAGGATCTCCTTCGCCGGAAAATGCGATGTGAGGGTTTACGGCGCGTTCTTTCAGGCTGCGGTATAGAGCTTCCTTTGAAGAAGCTTTTGAAAGGATATGACGAGAGTGTAGGCTGGTTTCAGACCTTTTGGAAGCGAAATCAAGACCTGCCGACGATTGACCAGATCCGATACATTGTGAAGACTGCTTCGGAAGGAACCATTGGACTTCCGACCGAGCCTGAGGACATCAAGGAGCTTCAGGAAGCCTATGTATCTCCAGTTCTATCTGTTCCGCCGGTTCTGAACCAGGAAGCTGCCTCGACACTGCAGGCCATGCGTAACCGGGTCCATAGGATAGGGCTTATCAGCAATACCGGTCGCAGCCCGGGCAGAACCCTCCGACAGCTCCTAGACAAGTTTGGCATTTTCGACTTCTTTGATGCAACTGTTTTCTCTGATGAGGTGGGTTGGCTTAAGCCAGATCAGCGAATTTTCACTGCGGCAGCAGAGAAGCTGGGAATTGAAATCGGGAAAATCATCCATATCGGGGATGATTTGGAACGGGATGTTTGGGGAGCTAAGCAGGCGGGCATGCGAGCCCTACTATTTGAGTACGATGTCCCGGAAGAATTTCGAAGACAACCTGGCTCCCTGTTCGCTCTCAGCAGAGCAACAAGAACGATCAAGGATTCAGAGATCAGTCCTGACGGCCGAATAAGGTCTCTAAGAGAGGCTTTGCAGTTCATTGACTAGTATCCCACGGGTTCAATAGTGGTGCTTGCTCTCCTGTTGGGTAGCTGTTGCCTACGTGGCACGTCTCGGAGAGAAGAATTGCAGCGTGACCAAGCTGGCGATTACGAAGGCTATGCCGAACGGAAAGACGAACGATATGCCAGATCCCTCCATCACTGTAGCCGCCACTGCTGGACCAACAGACTGCATGAGGCCTTCCGTGAACATGTAAGCACTGAAGCTCAGCCCTCTCTCTGATCTGGGCGCCATTTGTGAAACCAAGGTGTTCATGGGCGTCCACACGCCATGGTTGAAGAATGAGTATGCGAGATACAGGAGAGAGAGCAAGTAGAGTTCTGATGTCAGAGACAGAGCAAACAGAGATATGGCGCACCCGAGAGTTGCTATGTGGAGCGCCCTCTTTGCGCCAATCTTCTCTCCCAAGAGGCCTCCACCCAGCGCGCCCACTATGCCTGTAATGGGACCAAGCCCAAAGATGAGGCTGGACAGGGCTTCAGAGAGTCCTCTCACCTTAACAAGATAGGTGGTCATGAAGGTGGAAACGCCTGAGGTTCCGACCTCTCTCAACCCAATTCCAACAAGAAAAATCACGAAGCTGAAAGTCAGAACATACGAGAATCTAGCCAATCCAACCTTTCGCTCCTGCTGTCTCCGCTCATAGGTCTTGGTCTCAAGATGCGGAGTCCGCAGCAAGAACAAACCCCATGAGAGAACTGGAATCGCCCAAAACAGGTAGGTGGATCTCCAACCGAAAGTAGTCATGAACAATGTGAGGCTCACGGCGCCCACGGCCACGCCGGAGCTTCCCATAGCGTTGTGTATTCCGATTGATCGGCTGGCCTTATCCTCTTTGACGATTCTGCTGATCTGACTCAGTCCGGTGATGTGATAGAGGGGGGATGAAATTCTCATTACTGAGACCCAGAGCACCAGTGCCCAGAAGCTGCTTGTCTGACTCAGGAAGACTGCGGAGATGCCTTCCATTACCATGCTTGCACACAACAGATGTTTTGCACTGAATCGATCCACTAGGAACCCTATCGGGAAGTTCATCAGCAGCTGGACCAGATTGGGGACCGTAGCCACCAGAGATGCTTCAAGAAGACTGAGTTGGAATTCTCTCACGTAGACCGGGATCAACGCCACTTGGACGAGCAAATATACCTCAAGAAGGAGATGCGTGGTGCAGATCAGCCAGAAAGGTCTCTCCGTCCCTGTGTCACACCCCATGTTTCTGCATGTCTAACCGCCAGATCTGGCTGTAGGCAGTGGCTGGGATAGAATTAAACCTACGATTAAGATGCTCCGAACTCGAAACTCCGCCCGTGTCGGCGTTGACGATGCGAGAGAATTATGGTCTATCTTTTGATTGGCAGTTCTCTTGGATCGTAGACCCTGATCGATGAAGGAACAGTTCTCACTTCGTACGGGGCCGGTGGGAATCTGGGATCAGTTGCATAAACGTATGGAACCTGAGCATACGGATAGGGATAGACAGGTGACGGATAGCCTTGATAGTAGGCTGAACTCAGGTCCGCAGCCTCTTGCTGATAGAACGTCTCAGCAGGAACGGTAGGAGGATAGGAGACGCGCTGTGCTGGCGGTTGGTAGTAGTAGGCTTGAGGAGGAGGCTGGTAATAGTACTCTTGGGGAGGGGGCTGATACACACAACGTTGCGGCGGTGATTCAACATAGTGAACCTCTGCTGGGGGTTGATAGTAGACATCTGGCGGCTGGTCTACAAGAACCTCTTCAGGGGGAGGCTGGTAGACATATCGCTGTGGCGGAGGCTGATAGAGATACTCTTGCGCTGGCTGTTGCTGTGTGATCTTTAATGGCGGTTTGGGAACATAGTAGTAGGACAGGGCTCATACCTCTGATTTGCCTCCAATCCTACGAACGCGCGATATGTAAGACTGTTGTCTCCACAGGAAAGACCGCGCTGCACACTGGACAGAGATTGATCCGCTAAACAGGGAACAAGACGTAGTCCCTACGAATGCTGCGCAGGCAGCCATGCCGAAAGCCAATGAGCCAGCGCACAGCTATTTCTACATCCTCGCCTCAATAACATGGATTCAGGGTTATTTCGTATGACGGAGAAAAACAAAACCGCGCGATTGGCCATTGTGGGAGCCACCTTGATTGACGGGACAGGCTCAGCTCCCTTGCCAGATTCAACCATACTCGTTCATGGAGAACGCATTGAGAGAGCAGGACCACGCGACAGGATTCAGCTAGCTTCTGATGTGAAGATTATCGAAGCTGAGGGCAGATGGCTGCTTCCAGGCCTAGTGGATTTGCATGTGCACCTGTATCATCCTGGATTTGTGCCGCTTCCTGCAAAAGGTTCCCAGCTTGTCTATGCGAGCGTTGTCGCCGCGAACAATCTTCGCTCTGCGCTTCAGGCGGGCATTACCACGCTTAGAGGAGTTTCTGATGGTGACCACCTGGATCTTGCGATGCGCAGCGCAGTGCAACGCCACATGATTCTAGGTCCAAGGCTCTTTGTTGCCGGGAAAGGCATCTGCATCACCGGTGGCCATGGTTCAGGCCTTCCCGGAGTGATGCATGAGGTGGATGGGCCTTGGGCCGTTAGGAAGGCCGTACGTGAAGAGGTGAAGGCTGGAGTTGACCTGATCAAACTACTGTCCTCACACAGGACCGATTGCCCAGAGTTCACTCAGGAAGAGATTGAGGCGGGAGTTGATGAGGCACATCGCCACGGAAGGAAGATAGCGATACACGTTGCAAACGACATAGGGGTCAAAATGGCTGCCAAGGCGGGTGTAGACACTATTGAGCACGGTAGCTTTGTCGATGAAGAGTCTGCTGACCTGATGGCGAAGAAAGGCATTGTGCTGATACCGACGCTTTGGGTGAAGAACCACATACCGGAGAAGATCAAGAAACAAAAGGAGCAACCGGGTGACAAACGAATCTTCGACCTCTCAGAAGCAGATCTTGAGGAAACCCGGATCTGGTTTGAGCGATGCGTAGAACAGCTACCCAAGACCATGAGAGTTGTTAAGTCGAGAGGGATCCGTGTGGGAACTGGCACAGATAATGTGTTCGCGGATCAGCCCTTTGCCGTGCTTCCCGAAGAGATTGAATGGTTAACCAAGTACGGCTACTCGAACATGGAGGCCATAGTGTCAGCAACAAGGATTGGGGCCGAGGCGCTCGGGAAGGAAAACGAGTTCGGCACGATTGAGCAGGGAAAGTACGCAGACCTCATAATGGTCGAGAGAGACCCGCTGAAGGACATTGCTGCTCTGAAAGAAGTCTCTTGGGTTATGAAAGAGGGAACGATAGTGCCTCAACATCCTGAATGGAAACGCCGCCCGATTGCAGACCCGCAAACCGTAAGCTGACTGTCTAGTCTCTGACTGGAACACTCGTTGACAGGAGGGGGCTCATTAGCTTCAAACGTTTGATAGAAGCTTTCGTGACAAATGGGATTTCTCGGGCGTGACATCCGGGCCTGTTCTTTGAGTGTACTATTTGTCGAGTAGCTCAAAGAGGGACAGTTTTGAAGCTGTGACACCACATCGTCTTCTGTCGCTTTCCATCAACTGTCCTTTCTCTTCTTCCGGTTAACTCCTCAATGTCTATGACGATGCAGCAACACTCGGTTACGGACCTGTTCTGGCCTATTCTCAGGCCGCCTTCCGAAAGGGGTTTTCGATATCTTTCGTCATACTTTTCACCAAAGAGCTGAAGCAGACGAATTCTCTCATTCTCATTGTCTTCAATGCGCGCCTTTCCAAAGGCTAGAACGCTATCGTAGTCAAGGTGGCATCTGGCGGCGTAGTGATAGCTCACCTTTCCCGCGAACTCGTCGATCTCGAAGCAACAGCTGGGATTCTTTTTGATAATATCCAGCTTCTTTCCTTCCCAAGCACAGTGGAAAGCGATCTTCCCCTCGTTATAGATGAAGTTCACAGGAACCAGGTACGGCACCGAACCATCGCAGACCGCCATTCGCCCCACCTCTGCCCGATTCAGAGCTTCCTCCATCTCCTTCAATCCGTCTTGTACAAGCTCGTCTTTTGCCAAAGGTTGAACCCAAGACCGATTACTTCAGCTAAACATATAACAGGTGCGGAATTGGCGTGCGCTTTATCAATTGCCGACAGAGTTCTGAGCTGAGAAAACATGTGCAAATGCCTCTGAGTTAACCTCCGCAGAAAATGGATGAAGTAAAGTGAATCTTTCAGTATCAAGTCTCCAATGCAGGATTCGATCGTCGCCGAAATACGATCGTATGCTTCTATCCGCTATGTCTGTTGCGCATTTTCTGGATGATGGACTCGGGCGAGGATACAGCACACTGTTGCCGTTGATTCGCTCTGCTCTCAACCTGTCCTACGTGGATATTGGCGTCATCGATTCGATGCAGGCAGGGCTCAGAGCGGTTGGAGCACCAGTAGTAAGTTGGATATCAGACAAAACGGCGCAACGCAAACTCCTGTTGATCTTGGGCATCTCAGGGTATTTCATAGGCACCGCGGGCCTCGGCTTTGCCCACAATTACCTGTTCCTAATTACGGTGGTTCTTGTTGCACAGTTGTCCTCATGCATCTATCACCCTCAAGCAGTCTCGATTCTAAACTTCAGTTTTCGGAAACGCCTCCATTCAGCAATTGGAATCCATGGCGCGGTCGGAGCTATGGGTTTGGTTGCCTGTCCCATCCTCATCTCCTTCGCATCTGATGCATTCGGATGGAGGATCGCTCCGATCCTAGTGTACACTCCAATGCTTGTTGTCGCGGTAGTTCTGCTCGCACTAGTGCTAGGCGATATTGGAAAGTCGCAGAAGGAGCCGTTCAAACTGAGCACATTGAAGAACAGCTGGCTGGCGATCACCATGCTCGCCATCTATTCCGGGTTGGAGTCGTTCGCCTACTTCAACACAAGCTCGTTGCTGCCGCTCTATCTGCGAAACGTCAAAGGATTCGATATGGTGATGATCGGCCTGTGGTTAGGCATGGGCAGCGTCGGCAACATTGTCGGGCAACTTCTAGTCGGTTTCGGAACTGAAAAACTGGGAACAAGAAGACTCATCTTCATAACCTCCATTCTATTCGGACTGCTCTTCTACCTGTTTCTCGCAGCAGACAACTACTGGCTACAACTCCTGCTATTTGTCGCCTCCTCCGCAGCCAACGCAGCCGTCTTTCCATTAGAGATGTCAGTGACAACGGAGGTCGTGGAGAAGGAAGCTGTAACAACAGCCTTCGCGATCGTCAACAGCCTTTCATCAGTCACAAGAGTGATAATGAGTCCCATCATGGGCTACCTAGCCGATCAAATGGGACTCACCTTCGCAATGAGCGTGGCTCTGATACCAGCAACCATGGCAGGCTTCGCAGCCCTCGGAATAAGACCCACTCAACGACCCAGGCCCTGACCAACCCAGAATTCATCAATCATGATTACAGAAAGTGGGAGCGATGGCTTCTGCGGCTGTAGGATGTTGAGGGTGATATCACCCCCCTACCCCCCCTTTATATTCCATCAGACCGGATGAGGTGATTGGCATAGGGTGGTGC
>CAZGRO010000067.1:3670-7653 GCA_964528315.1 uncultured Candidatus Bathyarchaeia archaeon | reverse complement strand
TAATATCCTCAGCCCACATCCGCATCCAGTGCGTATGTACGTGTTCTGCTCTTGGCTGAACCAGATCTGGCCGTGTTGCGCACCTCCGGCCTACTTGCCCGGTCATTCTACCGGATGTCCGTGTGTCAAAACGTAACATGGAAGCGTGACCCAAGTCATTCCGGAATCGTATGTCTATCCTGATATTACCTGCAGTCCAGTCTGCAGAAGTCCAAGCAGGAATAGCCATAGGTCCAACCCTATGCGGACCAATCACATTCCAGCTTTCTGTAGCGCGACCAGCACTATCCACCCTGTGAACCCAGACATCGAGAACCTCAACTTCCGTACCCCCAATCAATATCAGCGCTAGGGCCGCAGCGAAACCCACAATCAAGACTCCGATCAGTGCGCCGAGCACCTTCGTGCGTCTGCCCATGATGCCACGTCCACATGTGAGCTTAGCTTGCGTAAACATTGGGTTGAATAGACTTCTTAAGATACGCGCTTATTCAAATACGGACGCCACCACATTCCGCACGGGCCTAGCCGACGCGCCCCCCTTCAAAGGCCAATTGAGATCAACACTGAATCAGTCGGATGGTGGGGCTGCGGAGATTTGAACTCCGGATCACGTGGGTTCTTGAAGGTGGTTGCCTTCCCAAGCCACGTAGCTCATCCTGGCCAATTCATCGGACCATCTAGACCAGATTTGCCTGACACATCTGTTGGGTTTAACCCAGCAGAATTGCCATCTAGCAGACAGCCCCACATTGATTGGCGGCCTACTGGATGACCTCACCTTTTGTTTAAGGTTTCTGTTGATCAAATTCCCGCTTTCTCTGATATCCTGGAAACACAGGTGGAAATGGATCAGTCCTTCGGGATAGTGACGTAGGGTAAGGAACGTTTGAAGGCCTTCAGAATGAACCAGTCTCTAAACCACATGAAGAATGTGCCAAGGTAGCTTTGCATGCGGTATCGTTTGGGAGATTCGTAGACGGTCACATGGTTGAGGAAGATTGCTCGTCGGCCTTGCCTTTCCATAATCTCACAGTCCTCGCTGCTGTACAGATTCGGATTGTAACGAATACCTATGTTGCGAAATGCCTGAAATTCCCCTCGTGCACAGGGACGGCTTGTACGAAATGTCAACTTGAATCGTAGATTCAGAAGACAGAGAAAGACTTTATCCTGCCCCGTCTCGGCCCACGGGTAAGCTCTGACATTACACGCAACCGCCACGATCCAAGGATTGGCGAAGGCCTTCTCCAGCTCTACTGCAATGTTGTCTGGCACCCAAGTGTCTGCATCCATACTCACGACTATGTCCCCGGATGCTGCGGACATGGCGGCATTGCGTGCCTCGCTTATCTTGAGATGGCTGGGAAGGCGAATTGCGGAGTCCGGCAGCTCAGCCAAAGCCTCGGTGACTGCTGGATCTTGGCTGCCTAGATCTGCGACTATGATTTCGTCTCCTTTTCGACGCACTTCCTGGAGTCGTCGTAACGTCCGCACGAGCGCTCGATCGTTTTTACACCACACCGTGAAAGATATCCGCGTTATTCTCACCTCAGAAAGCTTCGACCGGGCTGCGGGGACGTACCAGTCACCGTGTTCTTATGACTGCTCTTTTCTCGATTTTCATCTCTTGGCCTGAGCGCTGAACCATGATGTTCTTCAGCCAAGTGTCGTTCTCATCGGGATAGTCGAGGCGGTAATGTGCTCCTCTGCTCTCCGTTCTCTCGGAGGCACATTTTGCGACCATCTCCGCCACAGTCAACATGGCCTCCACCTCCAAAGCGGCCCCGAGCTCCCAAGAGCTGCTCGCGTGAATCCTAGCAAGATCGTTCCGCAGCTCACCAAGGCACTCGAACGCGCCCTGAAGGCTCTCCTTGCTTCTGATAACCCCTACGTTCCTCACCATCATCCTCTGCAGCCTTCTTCGGATCTCCTTAGGATGAGCACCTGCACTTGCAGACCTACTTCTCAGCTCAGCAACATGTCCGTGTAGCTTTCTTGCCGATGAGTCAACAGGCTCAAATCGTGAAGTTCGGGCATGCTCCGCCGCGGCCTTTCCCGCCCTAGCTCCAAACACTATGGTGTTCGTGAGAGCATTTCCTCCAAGCCTGTTGGCTCCGTCAATTCCGCCGGTTACTTCCCCAGCTGCGTATAGACCCGGCACATCCGTCCTACCATCCTGATCGATTTCGATCCCACCCATGAAGTAGTGAACTAGTGGAGCTATGTGCAGATTGCGAGCTTGCAGATCAAACTTTGAAAGCCATTTTCTTTTGATTTCATCCAGCTCCCCGAGCATGTTCAAAGAGTACTGTGTTGGTTGAGGGGCTTTAAGGTCTAGAAGAACGGCGTCACGATCGCCTCTCCCCTCATGAATCTCCCTGCAGATCAGTCTGCTCAAGGTATCGCGATGTTGAACAAAGTCTCGGCCCGGGCTGTATCCCGCAGCTTTAAGGAACTCCTCATCCCGATTGTTCACCAGCCTGCCCATTTCAACTACGCCGGGATTGAAGAGGAACATCGGTAGCCCCTGTTCCACAAGCCCAAACGGGAAGAACTGCACAAACTCCATATCCATTAGTTTGGCGCCAGCCTCGTAGGCCATAGCGTAGCCCTCGCCAGTGGTACCAACAGGGGTGTCGGTTCGCGCGTAGATTTGTCCTGCGCCACCAGAGGCTAGGACTGTTGACTTGGCTTGGAATCCGACAACCTCTCCCGTCAGTCGATTGAATCCCACAGCACCCACAACTCTGTCCCCAGTCCTGCACAGTCTGACAGCAATAAGGTTCTGCATCATTCGGACACCTGACGCACGTGCAAAATCGACGAGAGGAAGAGTCAACCCTGTGCCATTCATGGGAAATGGGCCACTGACACTGGCTGTTCCGTCTCCTGTCTCAAGCTTCACACCGAATTCGCGAAGCTCCATCAGCCTGGATTTCGCATCACGAGACATCGTCTCAACAAGTTTCCGGTTGTTGAGGAATTTCCCTCCTTTCACGGTTCGCTCGATATGCTCCTCTGGAGTCAGTTTTCCAAGTGGGCCTTGAAAGCCTCCGCCTGCGTATGCTGTGCAGTTTCCAAGTCCCGGAGGTGTCTTGGAGATGAGAAGCACATCTATCTTCGACCGGCGGGCCTCTATTGCCGCTCTGAGTCCGGCAGCACCTCCGCCGATTATCAGAACATCAGCACTGACTGTCTTCAATACGCCTCAATCACCTGTCTAGCCCAGTACAATTCTATGTAGGCTGTCTCACAAATTAGAGATTTCGATTCGACGTGATTCAGCATCTCTCTTACCAAAAGGAAACCTCTAACTTGTGATCATGCCATTAGGTAGCGGATAGCGTGAGGGTGAGGCAATTGGATTCGCGCAGCAACCTGGAATCTCGAATATTAGATGAGGTGGACCGGCGAAGATCGGAACTGGTTAGGCTCACACAGGATATGGTTCGCATAGAGAGCTTGAGTGGTAAGGAGGGCGAGCTAGCCAAGTTCATCTCGGAAAAGATGGAGGTTCTCGGCTTTGACCAAGTGCACATCGATGAGGTAGGGAATGCGGTTGGCGTGGTTGGCGGGAAGATGGAACCAGACGCCTTGATGTTCAATGGTCACATGGACCATGTTCCGCCCGGAGACATGCCTGATCCCTATTCCGGAGAGATCAGAGACGGGTCAGGATTCGGGTTGTCCGGCGATGTGATCGTCGGCCGAGCAGCAAGTGACATGAAAGGTGCTCTGGCGGCCATGATTGTTGCTGGCTCCGTTCTGCGTAGTCTTAACCTATGTCTGAAGAGAAAAATGGTCGTTGCTGGGGTTGTGCTTGAGGAAACGAATGGGCTCGGAAGCAGACATCTAGCGGAGAAGGGCCCTAGGTGCGGAGGGGTCGTAATCGGTGAAAGCACGAATCTGGATGTGGCGCTTGGGCACAGAGGATCTGTGGGAGCCACGATCACGACTCAAGGCGTGAGCTGTCACGCCAG
>CAZGRO010000067.1:0-3570 GCA_964528315.1 uncultured Candidatus Bathyarchaeia archaeon | reverse complement strand
AGGATGCGGGACAGTGAAGTGAATGCGAAAGTTGAACTTCAGAGAAGAAGGCTGAGCTGCTATACGGGCTACGAAACAGAGATTGAGGCGATGACTCCTCCGTTCTACGTGGAACCGCAAACGCCTCTGGCGCAACTGACAAAGAAGACCGCGGATCGAGTTCTGGGCAGAGAATCAAGATTCAAGGTCTGGACCTTTGCCACGGATGGCTGTTTCTTTGCCAATCAAGGGATTCCTACTGTCGGGTTCGGACCAGGTGAGGAGAGATTCGCCCACAGCTCCGCAGACAACATCAGAATAAACGATCTGGTGGCCTCAGCCAAAGTGTATGCGGCCCTAGCAGCAAGTTACTGCCAACAATCCTAGACAAAAGGAGCGAGCGAAAAAAACATCCAAGAGATCTGCAGAAAGAAGCAGATGACGAGGCAACCGCTCTACGCGCCCGCGCAGCCATCTTCTTCTTGGAGGGCTGACTTGGAGATTGCACACTTAGGGCATACTCTTTTATTGCTTCTCAACGACTTGAGGCTATTCTTGGTGTAGCTATGCCCGGTTTAGTCATAAGGAATGGCACGATTCTTGACGGCGCTGGGAACCCTTGGTTCAAGTCAGATCTGGAGATCAAAGGTGAAAGGATATCTCGAATTGGCAGAAGCTCTTCCTTAAAGGGAAAGGTGATAGACGCCTCCGGTCTTTTTGTGGCTCCTGGATTCATCGACATTCACTCTCATTCCGATTTCTGTGTCCTTGCTAATCCGAAGGCAGAGAGCATGGTCCACCAAGGAGTCACCACAGAGGTCTTCCCGAATTGTGGGACTGGCCCAGCACCGGTGAAAGGAGCGGCGGTTGAGTTGATCAAAGATGATCTGAAGCAGTTCGGCCTGAAGCTCAACTGGGAAACAATGGCCCAGTACATGAAAAGGCTGGAGAAGCAGGGAATTGCCTTGAATGTTGCCCTTCTCATCCCTCACGGGACTGTGAGAGCCTGCGTCATGGGATTTGACGCTAGAAAACCCACTGAGAAGGAGATGGGCGAGATGAAGAGGCTTGTCGAACAATGCATGCGCGAGGGGGCTTTTGGGATGTGCACCGGGCTGAGGTATGTTCCTGGATCGTACGCGGAGCTTGAAGAAGTGGTGGAGCTGCTGAAGGTGGTTGGCAAGTATGGGGGATTCTACGCATCGCATGTGAGAGATGAAGGAGACAGGGGGACTTACCCAGCCGCGATCGCGGAAGCAGTGGAGATTGGCGAGAAGGCAGCTGTCCCCGTGGAGATATCGCACGTCAAGGCGCTTGGAAGAAGAGCTTGGGGGAAAGCGAAGGATGCGCTGAAAATCCTTGAAGACGCTCGAAAAAGAGACGTCGACGTTACTGGAGAAATGTACCCTTACAACGCAAGCGGCACAGGGTTCATGGCATGGATTCCCAAATGGTCGCATGAAGGAGGATTTGACAAGTTTGTCCAACGGCTCAAAGACCGCGAGATAAGGAACAAGATCATGGAGGAAACGCGGGCTGTTCTTGACGACCGCGGAGGGCCTGACAAGGCAGTCTTGACACGGTTTGCTCCGAAACCGGAATATGAAGGAAAGACACTGCAAGAGATCTCAGCGATGAGGTCCAAGGATCCCGTCGAGACGATAATGGAGTTGATAGTTGAGGGAAGAGGGGAGACTCCGGTTGTCAACTTCAACATGCAGGATGATGATGTTAATCTCGTGATGAAGCATCCTGCGATCATGTTCGGAACCGATGGCTACGCACTCGCACCGTACGGCGTTCTCAGTAAAGGGAAACCCCACCCCAGAAGCTACGGGACATACCCTCGCGTGTTGAAGAAATACGTTAGAGAAGACAAGCTACTGACGATCGAGAATGCGATTCGGAAAATGACATCTCAGCCAGCACAGAAACTGGGGCTTCAAGATCGGGGGCTCCTCAAGGAAGGCATGTACGCAGACATCGTAGTGTTCGACCCCGAAACAGTCGCGGACAGAGCAACCTTTACCGAGCCGCACAAGTATCCAGACGGCATACCCTATGTGATAGTCAACGGCAAGATCGTCATCGAGAAAGGGAAACATACTAGCGCTCTTCCAGGAAAAGTCCTCCGAAAAACATACACGAAGACCAAGTCAACCAGCTGAGAAGAATAGCCTCCTCTTAGGATAATAGAACATCGCTCTTCGCCCCTCTTCAAGTGGAGCTGGGAAACGCCTGATGAAACTTGAATCCGTGAAGGCCGTGGTTTTCGATCTGGATCATACGCTCGTGAGATCAGCAGTGGATTTCATGGAGATGAGGACAGGAGTAATTGAGCATCTTGAGAAGAGATTTCCATCATTTGGCAAGTTCGACAAGAGCAAACCGACCTACGAGATAACTGAAAGAGCTGTTGCAAAGATGCAGGAGCAAGGCCTCTCCAAGGCGGTTCCGGAAATCCTGATGGAGATCAATGGCATAATGAATAAGGTTGAGATGAAGTATGCGTCGAAAGCCACCTTGATCGAAGGCGCAAAGGAGACCCTAGCGAAGCTCAAGAAAGCAGGCCTCAAGGTGGGAATCTTGACCCGGGGATGTCGTGAGTACACTGAAGAGGTGTTGAAGATCAATGATTTGTCGGAGCTTGTTGATGCAGTGGCGGCGAGAGATGATTCCCTGACGCCGAAACCTGACCCTGCACAGGTCTACTGGCTTATGACGCGAATGAAGGTGAACGCCGATGAAGTCGTGATGGTCGGAGATCATCCAGTGGACGCGCTTTGTGCAAGAAACGCTGGAATAAGATTCGTCGGCGTCCTTACAGGTTCGTGGAGAAAAGAGCAAACCGAGCAGCTCGGATCGGTTGTCATCCCAAGCGTGAAGGAATTGCCCGATCTTCTGGATATATGAGGCAGCAAGATCGCTGAGGATCAGGCTTTGCACGAACTCTCCATGGCCGAAAGAATCGTCAAGACTGTTCTGGATGTGGCAAAGTCACGGAAGGCATCAAAAGTTGTGCAGATCAGCCTCGATGTAGGAGAACTAACGTTTCTAGGCCACGACCAACTAAGATTCGGCATAGAAGTTCTCTCCAAAGGAACTATCTCTGAGAATGCGAAAGTCGTCATTTCCAGAAGACGCGCAAAGATCCTTTGCTCAAAGTGCGGTTACACTGGGAATGTGAAACATCTTGGCGAAGAGATTCACTCTCTGGTTCCGATTCCTATTCTGACCTGTCCAAAATGCGGCTCAAACGAGGCAACAGTGACCGAGGGAAACGAGTGTACGGTCAGAAGCATCAGGGTTCGCGCCGCGGCCAAGTAGCGGAAACTATTCCAATTCCAGCGCTTTGACAAACTCATCTATCCCTTGGCCAGCTCTAGCATTTGTCTTCACAACCTTGAGCCTCGGATTAACCCTCAAAGCATCAGCTACCAACGCATCAGGATCGACCCCCATGGCGTTGGCCAGATCGACCTTGTTTATCACGGCAATATGTGCCATCTGAAAGATCAGAGGGTGCTTCACAACCATGTATGGGCCTTCCGTCACACTGACAACAACCACTCTCTTCTGGGCGCCAATCGG
>CAZGRO010000066.1:0-7940 GCA_964528315.1 uncultured Candidatus Bathyarchaeia archaeon | reverse complement strand
GCACTATTCTCTGTTCTCTTGGCAACATCTACCAGCTACATTCAATTCTTCATTTTCTGCGCTGTGGGAGCAATTGGCTCAGGCTGCCACCTCACTGTTGCTACGGCCTACATCTCGAATATCTTTGAAGAACGGGAAATAGGCAAGGCCATAGGTACACATGAATCCGCTGTTTCGCTGGGAAGTCTACTCTCCTCTCTCACAATACTACCGTTGGCACTTTCACTAAGCTGGAGACTCACCTACGTTGTCTGCGCAGCGCTTGCCGTGGCGGTCTCAGTAGCAGTCTGGATGTTTTTGCCCGGCGGGGAAGGATTTCAACCAGAAGAGACACGTGAATCGGAGCAGCCGCAAGGAGTCTTCGACAGAGGTCTTCTAATGTTGTTTCTAATATTCACGTTTCATTCGTTCGTGTTTCATGCAGCGTCCTCCTTTCTTCCCCTATATCTTTCAGCTGATAAGGGGATCCAGTTGGCCTATCTAGCATACTATGTATCGGTTCCACACACACTGGGGATTTTCGGCAGGCCGCTGGGAGGACATCTTTCTGACAGAGTTGGGCGAAAGAATGTGGTGCTAGCTTCGACAACATCACTGGCGTCAGGAATAGTTCTCCTCGTTCTGCTTCAAGGAGAGCATTGGTTGTTGTTAGCCCTGATCTTGCTGGGATTTGGTTTGCATACATCTATTCCGCCAATGTTCGCTCTCCTGATGACGATGATTCCTTCGTCCAAGCGAGCTGTGATCGTGGGAAGGGTCAACACCGTCCGACACTTGATAACAGGTCTTAGCCCGGCCATTATGGGCAGCATGGTTGATTCAAGGGGTTTCCCAACTGCATTCTTGGCCCTGGCCTCGATTACTGTAATGGGTCTTCTGGTTACGCTTGGATTTCGAGAGAAACGAACTACGACTTAACAGAAAGGGCGGGTCAACCTTCGGCCTATCCCTTATCACAAGGTAGCAGAATGAATAAGAATCAATATCGACTCACCAGTTTCGGTTGGCTGCCACGCTTCTAGCCGGAAAGTCTCATCCCTATCCTGGTGAGACTTTTGTCGACTCTCCGTCTGGTTCTTCTGACTCCTCTTTTCACTCCACGCTTCAGTCCAGTCTGAAGCTTGAATCTCCGTTTCCTTCGCCTTGGCATGAAGTAATATCAGGAAGAGTTGAGACATAAGACTCTACAAAAGGGCAATCGGGTGCGCGCTGAACTGCATGATTGACAAGGAGAAGGCGGTAGCGGCAGTCGGAGAAGAAGGATTCGAACTCTACGAGCGAATTCTGGACCAAGTGCAGAAATTCGAAGGCGTTGGCAGTAGCGGAAGGATAGGACCAAAGCTGTCCATTAGCTACGGGATTAAGGGAAAAGGCTCAGTGTATATCGATATCCACAGGGATGGCGTTGACATGCAGCTAGGGAGTAGATCATACGAGAAGATACCATTTTCAAGTTGCCTCGCTGAGTTGGAGAAGTTCCTGAAGAGCTAGATCAGGAACCCAATCTGACAATGATGAGCGGTATAATGTTGCATGCTTCTAGGCCGCGCGAAAGGCCGTTCGTCTTCTAAATCGGAATATTCCAATCACCAAGAAAGCTACAGCCACAGCAATGCCAATCATTGTCAGATTGAGACTGTGCTCGGAGGATAAGGGGGATATCGATGTCACGCCTGGCGAGGTTCTTGTAGAATGCGAGCTGACGGAAAGTGTGAGTTCAGTGACTGTGGATTTCGTTATGACATCAGTCTGTAGCGTAGTGGTCTGTGTTGCTACTGCCTCTGCGGCTTCACTCAGTTTCAAAGCCATCAGAAGAGTGGGTCTGGCCACTTCAAGCAGGTCTCTTCTCTGTATCCGATCAACTGTATCCTGAGGAGTGTGATAGAACTCGTCAGGCCAGCGGATGAACATGAGGTTTGCCACCTTGTTTCTCTCGAATGAAGCGTGATCGCTGCCACCAGAATACTTCTCGACGGTGATAGGGACGCCAAGTTGCTCCACACTTTCGTTAAGAGCTGCTCTGAGCATTTTGTGAGTTTCGGAGATCTGGCAGACCAACTGTCTCCCGCATCCGACCATGTCAAGGTTTAGGTAGGCAACCGTGTCTGCAAGAGGAAAAAAGGGACGGGTCACGTAGGCAGAGGAACCGCGAAGCCCTTCTTCCTCACCACTCCAAGCAGCGAACAGAACGCATGACCTTGGCCTTGCCACAGTCGACAAGACTCGAGCGATCTCAATCATCACGGCCACGCCGGAAGCGTCATCATTTGCCCCTCGGAAAATGCTGCCGTCAACATCTTTTCCCAAATGGTCGTAGTGAGCGCCTATGATTACCACCCTGTCGGTAGCCGCACGGGACCCAGCCACATAACCCAGAACATTGTAGCCATTCGCATCTCCAGTAAAAGCAACCTGCACGGATACTCGCAGCCGACTGTTGAGAGCCAGCGATTGTGGTCTAGATTCTTGATCTATCAGCTTTTGAAGTGAAGATAGAGAAAGACCACGCTCGGCCAACAATCTGTCAGCCAGCCTGACAGTTCCCCATAAGATAACAAGCTTCGGATAGATAGTTGAGCCACCGGCCCATCTCTCGACAAAGTGAGGGGTCGGCTCGGACGGGCTGTCGATCAAGACCAGCGCAGCAGCACCATGTCTAACCGCATTATCAGCCTTCAGACTCCAAGATCCATGGCTGCTCTGCCTAAATTTCGAAGCGGGAGGCGTCCCAATAATGGCCAGCACAACTTTGCCTTCACAGACGACGCCACCATAGTCGTCATAGTCAAACTCCTTCGCAGTTATCCCATATCCCACAAACATGACCCCAGCTGAGAGATTCCCTGAACCGCTCCCTGGCCGCACAGCGTAGTCTCTTCGATACCCGAATGACTGCATTCTGCCGTTTTCATCTATCAACGCCAGCTCGGGCATAGCAGCAAGCCGCCACAGCGGCACTGAGAACCTCGACCTGTAACTCCCGTTCTCACCCGCAGGTTTCAATCCAAAGGAGCTGAAATGATCTGCAATGAATTCTGAGGCCAGCTCAGCCGATCGAGTGCCAGACAACCTACCTTCGAAGCGATTCGCCGTCAGGCTATTTACAGTGTTCCAAGCTCTATCGCTTTCAAGGTGATTTAGAGACGCGGAGTAATCTGTGTCGCAGGCTACCTGGGCTACAGAACTCAGCGTAAAGCCAATTGCAAGAAAGACAAACGCTAAGGTGGAAAAGCGTCTCATGTCAATCCTTAACACTTTCAAGGAGAGATTTGCAGAGAAAGAGGGGGCTCAGTCCAATAGTCTCTTCTCACCAGTTATCTTCTGAACATCTGTTATGTCTTGTGTAACCTCCAGACAGCCTAGATAGCTTCCGTCCTTTCTCACAGCAAAGTATCTGATGAAGATCAGTCTTCCTTTCAGATTGATCCAGAAATCCGCTCTGTCTCTCCGGTTGTTTCTGAAATCTTCCAGTATCTGAACAACTCTGTGTACGCTTGCTTGAGGGTGACACTGTTGGACCTTTCGACCGATCACAGCCTTCGTTCTGGGAAAGATCCGATCCTTTGACTGGCTGAAGTATCGAACCGTATCCTCTTTGTCCACAAACGTGATGTCCACGGGTAAAGAGTCCAGCATGGACTCGATCTCCTCTCTTGATAGTGATCCTGTTTCGAATGGAATCACACCGGTGTCCTTCCATTCGTGTTCAGGCCTCGCCTGTTGTGCTGCAAGTTCCGTCGGTCTTGGAGTGAATGAACAGTATCCAATTTCGTCAAACTGCCTCCTTATCTCAGGCCATTCACTTGTCTCCATGACCTTCAGGGCGGTTGGAAATAGGATCTTGTTTTCCTTGAAGAAGTGGTCTCCAAGCATGCTAGCTAGGGAAGTGGCGGCTTCGTTTAGTTTATTGCTGAAGACTCGGAAGGCTAGGCTTTCAAGGTTGTCCACGGTCTTGTACAGTTGCTTCTTTGTTTCTCTGATCGTGTTGTGCTCAGTCCACATTATTGCTGGAGGCTGAGTCACTCCATGCTTCTCAAGATAGGGAAACAGAACGTTCTCTTCTCGAACATAGTGGCTCTCTGATTCCTTCAAATACCTCATGATCTTCGTCAGATTATTCAACTCTTCCCCTACCGACATCACATCACTGGCGCTCTTGACCCTGTCTGCGATCAATTTCAGTTGCCCTGCAAATTCCAGAAGCAACCTGTGCTCTTCCATCAGAATGTTGATTGGATGACCCGGAGGCGCCAGTGGCTGATCTTTCTCAAGCGATTCCTTGAAAACGGCAAGATGGACATCGCAGAGCCTCTGAACCTCTTCTCTTGGCATGCCTTCTTTGATGAGTTCTTCCTCTAGCTGAGCTATGTCAGCCGCTGTGACCTGTCCCAATATCTCTTTGAAGTGCTTCTTCAATTCCTCAGGATTGGCACCGCTGTGCAGCTTCTCTATCAGGGATCTCAAAGTTTGCTTCTTGTCCTTCATTGCTTCAGGCAATTCACTCATTGCTTCTCTTCCTCAAACCTCTTGTCGCCGACTCCTTACTAGAGTTGCATGTGAGCGGCGCGCGCGCTTGGCGGTCTTCGTGAATTCTCTCAATCTCGTAACATAATAGTCTACCGTCATGCGTTTTGAGTTCATTCCAAGAAGTGAACGTCACAAGCATTCATGTGTGGAAGTTGCGTGTGAGATTCTTCTCAAGCACTCCGTTGATTCAGGGAAATTCTAGGATGGGGGATATTGCGGGGCTCTATCAAGCGTTCGAACCTTTCCATCCGGCCAGACAGAGAGGGGCTTCACTATGGCAGAGGAGCGACCCATCTGTCGAATATTATTCGAGCCACAGAATGAGCAGGTGGGCCTAATGCCGATGGACCACTTCTGGCAGTTATTGCAGATAGAATAGATACCAGAATATGTGAAGAACTGTATCTGATCGCTGTGGATTCTCTTCGTGAGTTCCACAAGAGTATCGGGATCAAGGTTGTTCGTAGCGAGATTGATTGGAAGAAGATGCCCGCCGTCCGCGAGCGGCTGGAACTTGCCTTCGATCATTAGTCTATCTTCAAGTGATATTCCTTCACCTACAGGTATGGTGACTAGGTCTGTGTAGTAAGGATGCTTCTTTAACCCTTGATAGGCAACCGATCCTATTCCGTATTCTTCAACATCAAGTTGTGCCAAGCGAACTGATGCCTCGTCACCCGGGCGATTGGCTAAGGCAAACCTCATGTCCAACTCTTCTGCCGCTTCCTCTGAGCATCTTGACATCTCTTGCATAATCCTCAGCGCGAAGTTTCTTGAGTTCGTGTCCTTGCTGGCCAGATTCGATCCGACGTGAGCCGTGACCGCTTCGTTAAGTCCTATTGGACTGATCGCGTAAAGCGAGTTTTCACTGTGGATGTATGAATCACCCTTGCCATATCCTGAGAGAATCGGAAGCAAAGATTCCTGGATCCTATCATTGATGTATTGCTTCTTGATCCTGAAGGCCTTAACCGCCAGATCTACTTCTCGCCCAAGAAGCTCCAAGAATCGATTATCATTCTTGCGCGAACCGTAGGCAATGCGCGGAAGATTAACGAAAACTGTATCCATACACCCAGTTCTCTGGCAATCTGTCTCCCAGAATCCTGTCCAAGCATCGTCCAGTTTGAGACCAGTGGCTGTGTAACTTACCTTTCCATCATCGTTGAGAAGGGCAAAATAGGGAAGGAGATAGGTTGACGCGAGGCTGTGAGCGGAGAGCAACTCCTTTCCAAGTTGCCCGGATCGAAGAGCCTCGTCTCTCAGCTTGAATATGAGCCTCGGATTTGTGATCGGAGCGACAGCTGAGAGTCTGTTGACCACATCTATTGTGTGAATGAGAAGAAGCCTGGCCTCATTCTCGAAATTCCCATAGTTCCCGACATTTCTTCCTTCGGGTCCTATAGCTTCGGTCTCTCGAAGAAACACTGGAACATTTAGTTCATACCCCAAAGACAATCCGGGACATCCGGTCCATCCAGTTCCCATTCGAATGGAGTTCATGAACAGTTCCAGAGCTTCAACTATCCTCCCATCAGGTTCATTCTTCACATATGGGGCCAAGAAAATGTTGAACATGTCGAACGATTGTTCAGAGGAAACTTCGGACGATACGCGTTGATAGACATCTCGAACCAAGGCCAGGGCGGAAGAAAGGTTCTTCGGAGGACCTGTGCTCGGAAGACCACTCCTGAGGAAGTGTCGCAGGTCATGTTGAAACTCCGAGGGCTTCAGTATCCATTCTCCCAGATTGTCTATGTGCAGTTGCCCTGACATGTGTGCGTCCGAGATTTCCCGAGGAAGACAGTTCAGTAGAACGTATTCCTCCATCACGGAAGACCCAGCTGCTTTCCTGATAGACTCGACATCAAGCATTTGCTCGCGCCCGGCCTTCAATGATTGAGTCACATCGTGGACGGGCATTCCAAGTCTCGTAAGCTTGTGACGATACTCTTCCAGCTTTCGCTCAATGAGAATTGAGTTGACAAACTCTCGGATTAGCGGCGCTGTGAGATAGGTTGTTTTCAGATGAATTAGCCTTTCCTCTGCTTCTGTTGCTATCTCTTCAGCCAGTTCATATGGAACCCCGGCTTCAACCATAAGGGATTTGGTTATCTTCCTCCGATCGAATTCTTCAATGGAAAGTTTTGATGTCCTTACAAACAGCTTACCCTTCTTGACAACAACATATTCCTCGACGTCTCTAGCGAAGTCTACGACTATGCCTCCGAGCTCTGTGAGCGAGTATTTCTTCGTCTCCTTGTCATATGTGATGAGCCCTGCGTCTTGCAGGTTCCTTAGATGGTAAACGAATTTCCCCGCGTCTCGAACCGGGTCCAGCTTGAGGGAGAACATTATCTCTGTGTACGGAAGAGGCCCTTTAGAGGTCAAAAGGTGAAGCATACCCATTCTGATAGGAGAGGAGGCTGCGTCGAAGACCCTGGACCCTATCTTTTCGAGTGGTTTTGACAGAGGGGTCACCTTGTGTATTAGGCGCTGGCATGTTTAAAAAAGTAGAGTTCACGAGATGTCAGCGCCCTCCCAACACAAGATCAATGCAAGGTGTTGCAGGCTGTGAGATTCACGGATGACGGAAGCTGCGCTAAGCTCCACGAACCTGTTCCTGTCAGACCAATGACCAATGTCTCAGTGGCCTAGATGCGTTCAAGCTTGAAGACTACTGGTCTTAGTCCGTCAGAGCAGCAGCTTATGGAAACGCCTTTCTCCTTAAACCAAGGGAAGTTTCCGCCAAAGGCCAGTGTCCTTACGTTTCCGAAGATTGTGTGCCAAGCGGAGGTGCAGAAACCTTCAGGCATCTTCCCGTCCTCACCAACCAGAAACTCTTGGCCGTCTCTGTAAAGCTCGCATGCTCCAAGCGGTTCAACGGGAGTCGCAGGATTATCCTCAAAGACCTCGGATGGATGGAACCGCTTCAGTACAGTTATCCTTACCTTCTGTCGTTCAACCATCTTGATCACGTACAGTGTACTTATCTTCAGTTGCATTATAAGAGTAGCTACATATGAAAGGAAGGTTCCGACTGTGCTGTCAGATCATTCCTTGATGCCTGAAGAGACCTGACCTCGAGTTCCCCGTGTCAACAAGTTGAATCCTGTTCCATGTTTGAGACAAGGCTTCGCGCGAAGTGGAATAGTACTGGTGGCGTCTTCCTCCTATCGCCATGTGAACGAATTCCTCCACTACTTTTGTCGTGTAAGTCAGACTCGGCCTGCCATAGACGATTCCTGGACACCTTGAATCAACATAGACATACCCAGTCCAGCTTGACCCCTCGTATCTCGCCCAATCCCTTCGCCCATACAGGGGCTGGTTCGAAATCTTGAATGGCCACATTCGGCAGGGGTACGGTTTGCTATTCTGCAGTCCGCACAACCACAGGTTTCCGCGGCAAA
>CAZGRO010000065.1:0-8037 GCA_964528315.1 uncultured Candidatus Bathyarchaeia archaeon | reverse complement strand
GACTAGCGCATGCATTGTCATGAGAATCACTTTTCTGCGTGCTCATCAATTGTGCTGTGCACACACAGAGGAAATTGATTAGTGGAGCATGGACAAGCCTGCTAGTTCGGCCATTCTCACGTACTTCTCATCGTGAGATATCTCTTCAACCTTCACCGCCAGTTTCTTGATTTGATCCTTAGTGAAGGGTTTGAGGTGGCCTCGGAATATCTTGTGTCCTTTTGGATAGAGAAACATGTGGTGTCCGCGAATTTGATGAGTCTGTTCTTTCGCACGGCCGAAAATGTGGAGATGCATTTTGGCGCCGCCAGGGTCGTCCAGGCCCCAGTTCCCTAGGTCCTCGTAGTTCACTCTCTCCACACGCAGCACTTGATACATGGCTTTTCCGACCATCATAGATATGCGCATGAAGTCAATGGCCTCTTGGTACGTCATGCCAGACCTGTCAGTCACCTTTTCCTTCTTCACTAGGACCAGATGCCCACCATCTTCCCTACAATTCAGGGGATGCTCAGGGCTTGATACGACGAAATACTTGTCCTCGTAAATCCGCCTATCCGTGATGTCCTCCTCCTCACTCAGGGATTGAGGCGTCGGGTATGAAGCTTTTTCCCATATCTCACAACAATGCCATTTCGCCCTGTTCTGCGCGTGAGTGCAGTCGTCCCACTGATCCGTTTCGAGTTCGAACATCAGAAAGAAAAAGGGTCTGGGGATGATTGCGCGCGTTGAAATACGTCGTTGCTCGCTTTGCCAAGTGTGCATCTGTTCGTGCGCAAATGTCACTTGGAAAGAATTCCAGCAGATTCCTTTACGGTTCTACCTTTGGAAGAGGCGCTGTCCAACTCGCTATTGCATCTTACTGAGGCAATAGTCTATCAGGTGTGTTGAAACGCGTACTAATAGTCAAGGTGAATGATGTGCTGCGTTTCAGTCCACCGCCGACGCCAACCACGGTCACATTGTATGAACCAGTCTGGGCAACAAGCGAAGCTGTGATGATGCAGATACTGGCGAATGATGGGCTCCCAGCGACTGGGCTGAGCGACGCCACTGCACCGGCAGGAAGGCCTGACACAGACAAATTCACCATCTGAGTTAATCCAGAGCGAACAGTGACTTGGATTGTGGTCCAACCTAGTTGGCCTGGAAGGATTGTGATTGGGCCGAGGCTTGACAAACTGAAATCAAAAACATTGCCCGCAATAGCAGGAGCAGGCAGCATGTAGAAATCCAGCGCGGTCCAATGCCAATCAGAGACTGAAACAATTCTGCTCTGGGCATTGAAACCGGGCTGCTCGGCTGTCACAACATAGATCCCAGACGGCAAAGACACAGAATAGGATCCATCAAATGCTGGAAACAGCGATTGGATCGGGACCCCGTTGGCGTATACCGTAATTCTGGCTCGTGGCAGAGGAACGAGATTGCCATTCATATCGTATCCGACGACTCGCCCTGCCAGAAGACCTGACGCATCTGCATTTAGGGGCATCACAAGTAGGGGTATGATCGACACCAGAGCCAGGAAGGCACGGAAACGAGTTATGCTCATCTCTCTCATGTTTGGAGTCATGCACCTGTCTCTTGTGATCTGAACAAACCCTTGCCATACTTAAGACTTGGAGACAAAGATGAGGTCAAGTTCTAGGAATCCGTGGATCATACTTGCATATCAAAGGCAAAATCCTCAATCGCGCGAGGTATCAATCTTAAAGATCACCCAACAGCTTTTTCTGGATGAATCCTTTATCGGTCCCACATGCACAAAGTCTTCAGCGACATATGGAAGATCTATCCAGAAAACATGTTTAGGAACCGCACCTGGCACTGGTGGTGGTGGCTTCACTTCTTCGAAAACCCAGACAACCCTGAATTTCCCAAACAACTCATGATCCTCTGGGGTACCCGGAACTGCAGAAAGGTACGCGTAGACGACTTCTATTGGGAACCGAAAATCCCGATAAAGACCAGCGAGAATCACTCCACCTTCGAGTCAATGGTCGCGTCTTGGTACTATGACGGAAAGAAGATGCATGACCCTTTCCTTCTCGACAAGGGGAAGACTGAAACAGAGTGGAGCGATCGCTCTGGCAGAATCAAGATGGAAAACGATCAGGCTGAATACTCCTTCGGTGGAAGCCCCGCCGATTTTTGGCTGAAGGTTGATAGTGAGAAAGTCGGAATCGAGCTATCGATGCAGCCGTGGAACGACATCATGTCGGAACTACTGCCAACAGGAAGAAACCTCATCGGAAACATGAGCTACTCCATGCTGAAGTACCGAGCACTCTCATCTCGCGGAAAGATGCGAGTAGGTGACACCGAGATCCTCGTAAACGGCAGATCGTATTTCCAGAAGGTGCGCATATCATCAATAACTCCCTCTTGGTACTGGGCGCTGGTGCAGTGGGACAATACCGCTCACCTACACTACTTCTTGCCACATATCGGGCCTCCAATGCTTAGACGCTCAATATCCCACGAGAGCCTCATGGATTGGGGAGAGAAACCTGTCTCAAAGATGCTCAGCTTCTATGATCCTGAGGAGGAAAGGGAATATCTCATGAAGAGAATCAAGGTCGTGAAACGTTTCGAGAACGATCTTCCGATATTCAATGTGAACGCATTCTCTGATGAGGCCGAGCTTAACATAGAGATGGCGACCTACGCGAGGTGCTGCTGGCATATATGGCAACCGCTGATAGGACCGCTTTGGCACGGAATATTCTACAACGAGTATCCTGCAAGAGTAGTAAACTTCGAATTCAAGACTAGCACTCGCAGAGTGGGTATGGATGACTTGGGCAAGAGCTACTGTAATTGCGAACACACATGGGGAACCGTTTGACCGTCTGTCTCAGCACGGGTTTGCTATGTCGCATTTGGATTCCGACCACGCATTCTAGCTCTTTGTCAAGGCCTTGGTAGGAGCGGGCAGGTTTGAAACGCAAAGTCTCCGCAGCCGTGACGACAGACAAAGAAGTTGAGATCATTGACGTTAACCGTGAGAATGTGTCTGAAACCGGATTCTTCTGCTATATGAGCAAGAGGAAATCTGAAGGATATCGTAGGAAATTGGATTGGCTGAAGGCGCGATTCGATGAAGGCCTGAGAATCAAGCTTCTGAAGTTGCCGGAGAGAGGGTTCATTGAGTATATTCCAGGGGAATACGCTTGGCGTGCAGTCAACGACGCCCAAGGCTACATGCTCATACACTGCATTTGGGTAGCCGGCAGAAGTAAAGGCAAAGGATACGGCGGGTTCCTCGTTGAAAGATGTATCAAGGACGCAAAGAAAGCTGGAATGCGCGGCGTTGCCATGGTGACTAGCGAAGGCAACTGGCTGGCCGGCAATGAGCTGCTCCTCCACCATGGCTTTGTCCCGGTAGACAAAGCACCTCCCTGCTTCACATTGATGGTGAGGAGATTCAGTGATGCGCCGCCTCCATCTTTTCCCATGGATTGGCAGGCGAGGCTCGGACGGTTCAGTGAAGGACTGACCATTCTGCGTTCAGATCAGTGCCCGTATATCGAGAATGCTACGCATATTCTCCTGGATGCAGCCAAGGAGAGGAGAATCAAAAGTCGAGTGACTGAGCTTAAGAACTGTGCTGAAGTGGGGAAGATGTCTCCTTCTCCCTACGGCGTCTTCAATGTGGTTCATCGCGGCCGTCTTCTAAGCTACCATATGGTGGGGAAAGACAGGTTCTCAGAATTCGTGAAAATGAACAGAGACTAACAGAAATTGAGTACTGCCCACCCAAGCATTTCAGAACATGCAAGCATTGATTATCATGAATGACGCACCCAGAACACTTTATGAGAATCCGACCTACCTTTCTTCGATGGTTTGGCGACATGAAAATCAGAGAGCTAAAGCTAGAAGACCTTAAGCCTGAGCAATTCATAGAGCAGAAAGTGGAAGAAATCTCGTCTATTGTTGGAAAGGCCTCAGCTCTAAACGCCTTGTCCGGTGGCGTAGATTCCTCCGCAGTCACAATTCTTGGCCACAGAGCACTCGGTGACCGGTTGAAGACCTACTTCATCGACAATGGCCTGATGAGGGAAAAGGAGCCTGAGCGCGTAGTTGCATTGTTCAGAAGCCTCGGAGTCAGAGTGGCGCTGGTGCAGGCTAGAGAACACTTCTTTTCCGTTCTGAAAGCCATAACAGATCCAGAGGAAAAGAGGGAGGCCATTACTCAGGCATTCTACAGGGACGTTTTCGGCAGGATAGTGAGAGAGAGCGGCATACAATACTTGCTACAGGGAACGAACTACACTGATATAGAGGAGACGGTTGCTGGCATAAAGAGACAGCACAATGTTCTTGAACAACTTGGAATCGACACAAAGGAGAGATACGGATACAGGGTCATTGAGCCTCTGGTCGAGCTAAGAAAACCAGCAGTGAGAAGAATCGCGAAGACTTTGGGGTTGCCAGAGCAGATATACGATAGGCCGCCGTTCCCAGGCCCTGCTTTGGCAGCCAGAATAATCGGAGAGGTCACCCCGGTTAAAGTGGGAATTGTGAGGAAGGCAACCGAGATAGTTGAAGAAGAGTTAGGCGGCGTAGCTGCCTTCCAGTTTCTTGCGATTCTCCATGAAGATATGGTCACAGGAGCGAGAGAGGGAAGACGAGACTATGGCCGACAGATTGAGGTAAGATGCTGGGATAGCACAGACGCCAAGACGGCATCACCAACAAGACTTCCTTACGAGACCCTGAATAGGTTAGCGCGGAGGATAACCGAAGAAGTGCCAGGCGTAGTAAGCGTCACATACAACATAACGAAGAAGCCCCCTTCCACAATGGAAGCAGTGTAGTCCAAGGGCATGCGTTCGTAGGCATGGCTCACGCCGATTCAGAATATCCATGAATTCAAACTTCAATTCACGCCAGCTGACATGTGATTCTGCTCCAGACTAAGAGCTTGAAGGTGACTCTGGAGCAGATCTGGCGTGCGAGGGCGCACACCGAGAGACGACCTATTTCAGACACTGCAAAAGACGCTATTTGAATCCGTAGAATTTGTTTGCGTTTTCTCCCAGTACTCGTCGAAGGTCTGCTTCGCTTAAGTTCGCCACCCTGATCTTCTCGAGTTCCCAGGCCGGATGCCCGCATGGCGCATCATCGCCATACATGACTCTGTCTTTTCCAACACGTTCCATCGCTTCCTTTACCTTTGTGTGCATTGGCATGCCGCTCGTCTCAAGATAGAGATTCTTGTTGCGTTGCGCAACATCGATGGAACCGTTGATGTAGACGATGTGCCCGTGGCCCATGTGGATCAGAACCATCTTCACTTTCGGGAATTCTCTTGCCAAAGGCTCGAAGCTCCACGGTAGGCTGAAAGGAGGATGTCCGCAGTGGAACTGAATAGGGACACCGGCCTCCTCGGCGATTCTGGCTACCGGGTGGACTATTGGAAGATCTGGGGTGTAGCCGTCGAAGAGAGGGTGCAGCTTTATTCCTATGAAGTTGCTCTTCTTCAGATACTCCTTCACATCCTTCTCGCAAGACTTCTCCTTGGGGTTGACCCACACATTGGCAAAGAGATCCTTGGTTCCATGAACCGCCTTGGCTATCATTGCATTGTCTCTATCCATGATGATGGCCTTGCTGTAGTGGTATTCTCGCATCAGCTTCCTCAGGCCCTTGGCTGTGAGGCTGACGCGGAAGTCAGGTGACATGCGATGAAGATGAGCGTGCGCATCCACTATCTCATATCTCTTGGTCCAGCTCACTCTGTCCGGCTCCTCTCTTGCTCTGATTTCAGTCTGGCCCTATCTTTCAGTGAACTTCTGTATGTCATGGCCCTAGGGTAGACCCTCATCACTGCAATGGTTATGATCGGTGTGGCGACATATGTGACGAGCGCCGGACCTGGGAGAAAGAATCTTCCAAGCCACAGTAACATTGCTCCAGGCCCGATTATGAAATAGTAGACCGGAGCATAGGCTAAGAGATTCGCGACAGCACCACTAATGACTGCGAGGATGATCTTGACGGTCGTCTTTGTGTTGATGCTTTTGATTTCGCCTGATACGAGCCCGCAGACCAATCCGCTGGCAAGCTTGCAGAAGGGGGTGAAAGGAGCCCATATGTACGCGCCCAGCACCAAATCTGCAATCATTCCGCCAATTCCTCCGGCTAGGCCTCCCACTAGCCCCCCAAAGAGAATAGATGCTGTCCACATGACGGTATTTCCGAAGTGAGTCAGTCCTCCAAATGGAAGCGGGACTGCGTAGAGGGTGGTTACGGCCATGAGAGCACTGAAAACTGATACAAGTGAAACGTCTCTTGCGTCAAATGCTAGGAGACGCAACTTCACAGCTTGCAGTATTCCCAATGGAGGAACACCCAATCAAGACAAATGAGTTTCCGGCTTAAGTTTGTTGCCTTTTGCAAAAGAACGGCGTTCGTCGACTATTATAACCCCCACTGGCATGGACTTTGACCAGCCTGCTGGCAAACATTGACTTCATGAGTGCAAACAGCCTCGATGCCTACCCGAGTCTCTTTTATATATGCAGGCAATGGCACGTTTACTCGATCTGTCATGATCAAAGGAATTGACCACATAGAGCTGATCGTGCAGGATGTGGATGAGTTCGTGGAAATGTTCCGGAAGATGGGGTTTGAGCTTCTCACCCGAACGACGCATCACGGGGGTTCAGCAGAGCTGAGGCTACCCGGGCAAAACCAGCCAATCTTCGAGATTCACAAGGTTACGGGAGAAGAGAACATCGGCATGAATCACATCGCATTCACCGTAGACGATGTCCAACGGAGCTATGAGGACTTGAAGAGAAAAGGCCTTGAGTTCGAAAAAGGACCGCATCTTGTGCCTGAAACTGGGAGGACAATCGCCAGTTTTAGAGACCCGGACGGATGGCGCCTTCAGATCGTAGATGCCAAGAGAAAGAGTGTTTGAGAGAATCTCATGAAGCATCGTGGCTGGCGTTCGCACTCCCAGGCAGAGCGCGCGCTTCTCCGGCCGACGGTGATAGGCTTGAGCGCAGAATTGAAGGGTCTGGGTCCTCGATGCACCCGTTGAAGGATCTGGAGATCAAGTAGATTGCTAGGTGTGTTAACAAGAAAGTTCATATGCCCTAATGGACTGGTTCTCGTAGTGTGCTGGTGCTTTCAATGGGTCTTGGCGTAACCCTGATAGTGAGCGATCTCTTGCTCGTTTATTATTTCTTCATTTTCCCATTCATCATAGTCATCCCTCTCTGGCTTGCCGTTCGTTATCCCTTCTTTCGATCAGGGATTGGCCTCATAACACTGACCGTGTCCATCATAGGGCTGTTCATTGAAGTGATGATTAGTTCACCTGTGGGATTCATGGTCACATCTGGTTTCTTCGGAGCAGTCTACGGATTATCCTTGCTAGTCTGGGGGCTTCGAAGCAGATCGTCAGGAGAAGCGGAGGAGATGCGTAGCTTCCCTGGGCTGTGTCCGAGATGTGGGGAGGATCTGTCCTTTTTGCCCGGCGATGCCAGGGTATGTCCGTACTGTCGGGCCCTTCTGGCATAGAACCGACATCTTCAATGTGGAATCTACGTCAACATAAGCGCTTCTTGCGCAACTGTTTTTTTGACGGTGTTCATTGACCTCTATGTGTGCGCGGAGTCATAAGCTGCAGCTCCTTTTCTTATTCTGGCGGAACCCGCTCTCGATATCTCAAGCTCAACCTCTTCGGAACTGACAACCGATCGACACAGGCAATGAAACGTTATAAGGCAAGAGATGGCATCTCGACCCATGCCCAACGCTCTTCACTGCGCCCACATACTTGTCAAGACTGAACAAGAGGCAAAGATTGTGCTGCAGCGACTCGACAGTGGCGAGAAGTTCTCGAACATAGCAAGAGAAGTATCTCGATGCCCTTCAGGAAAGCGGGGCGGAGATCTTGGAACCTTCAGCAGAGGGAAGATGGTAAAAGAGTTCGAGAATGCCGCCTTCTCACTTCAGAAAGGGCAAATCTCCCCCATAGTCAAGACACAGTTCGGATACCACATAATAAAACGA
>CAZGRO010000064.1:0-8421 GCA_964528315.1 uncultured Candidatus Bathyarchaeia archaeon | reverse complement strand
GGAATCGACTACACAAAGATCATAGACGAGAGCAAGGTCTTCAAAGGCGAATACGCCACTGATCGCGCCAATGGCAACCTGAAAACCAGATACGGGGACATCGACAAGGTCTTTGTACACTGTATGTCGAAGCTCCAACGAAGCTCGGCACGCAGCAAACCGCTAGAGAACTATGTAAGGAAATTCCCGCCGATGGAACCTATCGACGAAGTGGAGAAGATCAACCCGGGGAACGAGGACGACATTCCTCCCGAAGTGTGGAGAAACGTCCGCCAAGTGTTCTCCAAGCATACCCCCGTATCGTAGCTCGGAATTGACCTTGGCCAACTGACCAATCAGACAATTCCTTTTTCTAACCGCAAATCGTACCCACACCCCTCGCTACTCAACTTAGCGTTCCGTGGACCAATGCCAAAGTCGATATGCGCTTGGGACAAGAAGCGTTATAGCTGAACGCTACAGTTGTCTATTTGATGTGATAGTCCAATGATTGAGGCCATAGTTCTCATGAAGATCGTTGGCGGAACTGCAGAAGGCCTTGGCTGGGCAAAGACAGTCAAGAAAGAGATTGCAAACACGCCAGGTGTCGTCGAGGTGTGGGGTGTCTTCGGAGGATATGACATGGTGGCGAGAGTTCGGGCGAAAGATCTTGAAGATCTCACAAGCGTCATTACAGACAAGCTTCGCTCTGTTCCTGGAGTCGAAACCAGTCAGACTCTCATAACCATCTTCTAGCACCTACATCGGCGCCCCAGAGCTCCACCGAAAACAGCTACCGTTCAAGCATCAGATCAGCAGCAGATTTCGACGTGTGCATGGATGTTGGAACTCCTCCCATGTACAGCTCAGAAGCCGCGTAAATGCCAACCATGAGGAGATGGCTGATTGGTGTCTCGATAAGAAGCTTACCCGGCAGCCGCCTGGCCAACTCAGCGGACCATGTCCACCCAGCGATTGATCCCAGAAATCTGTTACCCCAGTCCTGATAGGTCAGAGGGGTCGCAGTTTCCATCACCTCGATCGATGAAGCAAGTCCCGGAAGAACCGTTTCCACGGTCTCAATCAGTTTCCACGCAAGCTTCTCCTTGCAGGCCTTGTATCCCTCTCTCCTTCGTTTCTCTCCAGTTCGCCAGTGAGCAAAATACTCGTGGGGGAAATCCACGCGCAAGATTAGACATACTCCGCCCTGTGGCGCTGAGTCAGGATTGTTTCTTGTCCAGAGGCAGATCTCGATCTCTTTGTTATCAAAATCCTCTGGATCGTATGGCTTGTCGAGATCCATCTCCTTTCTGAAGAAGAGATGATCGGCCCTCATTTTGTCAAGATTCACTTTCTTAGGGTCAACGCCAAGATAGACGCAGAGCTCTGAGTCGGTGTAAGGAACCGCCTTTATGAGATCAAGATGCTCCGGTGGAACATCCTCGGGATTCAGTAGTTCAAGGAAGGTTTTCTTCTGATCAGCGTTTGAGACCACCCAGTCAGCTCTAAAAACCTCATCATTCTCCGTTACAACACCAACAGCCACACCTTTCTCAACAAGAATTCTCTTGACCGGCGAGTCCGACCTGATTTCACCTCCGCTTGCTAGGAACACATCCTTGAGCATGTCAGAAAGTCCGTGAATCCCGCATGAAGGAGACCAGATCCCCTCCTCGGACATTACATTCCACATGAAGGCAAGGTTAAGCATGCTAAGCTCAGGCGCAAAAGTACCCTGAGATCCAAGCAGATTCCTCAAATGCTGATTGCCGATATGTGAATCAATGAACTCAGCACTCTTGGCGTCAGAGTACTTCTCAACGGCTTTCAGTCGTTCCTCCAAAGAGGGATCAATGTCTCTAAGGGCCAAATCTCTTTTTCTTCCAAGAAGGAAACTGGGATGCCAATCAACAATGTCGTTAGTGAGGGAGATGATTCTTTGCATCTCCGCTGTGAAGGCCTTGATTCCAGCTGATTCCTGAGGAAACATCCGCTCCAATTCCTCTCTGAGCTGTCTCAGCGGCTGCGAGTAGACCAGATTCATGACTGAAGTAAGGAGCTGGAAGTCATTACGAGTGAATTTGATCTCGGCTTGAACCCCGGCCTCTTTGATAAGGGATTTGACCTTACTGGGAAAACTGAAAGCCAGAGGCCCCATAGGGAAGAAGTATTCACCTCGCTTGAAGATGTAGCTGGTTCCTCCGACATGAGGATTCTTCTCAAGAATCAGCACACGATTGCCCGCTCTTGCAAGCTTCGCTCCGCAGTATAACCCCCCAATACCTGCTCCGATAATTACCGCCTTCATTCTTTCACCCGACTATGCTCTGAGATATGCCGGGCCAAATCTGTGATTAGCGCACAATAAACCGACAAGGGACCGAATCCGAACTATTTGTTCATTTCCTCTTTTCCCGGGGTTGCCGTGCACATGCCGTAGCCGAGCTTGTGCAGGGGCCTACTGCCCGTTGACTGACTGCTAGGTTACTTTCAGGAACTTGGCCTTTGGCGCTCCGCAGATTGGGCATTTGTCTGGGGCTTGACCCTCAACCGTGTTTCCACACACGCCGCAGACGAAGTAGTCAATCTTGGGAAGCTGCTTCTTCGCCTTCACCGCCTCAATGGCCTTTGAGAACAATCCGGCGTGAATTTGCTCAACCTTGTTCGCGACATCAAAGCTCCAGGTCGCCTCCTGTTTTCCTTCCTTTCTCGCCTCAGCCAAATACTCAGGATACATGGTCTTGAACTCAAAAGTCTCGCCGGAAATCGCAGCTCCCAGATTATCGATCGTGGACTTCAGTTCGCCCAAGATCCGCATGTGGTTGAGAGCGTGAACGGTCTCGGCCTCCGCTGCTGCTCTGAAAAGCTTTGCCACCTGCGTCAATCCCTCTTCCTCCGCTTTTCGTGCAAAGGCCAGATAGCGACGATTGGCTTGCGATTCGCCAGCAAAGGCATTCTTTAGGTTGTCAACTGTTTTGCTCATCGTCCCACCAGATTCATGACTAGACTGAAGACTTGATCATATTTAAGACACACCGATGATCTGTGCTTTCATGTGCCAAGGATCCCGTATCGGCGTAGATCCTCAAGCGCACACGCTCTGGAAGGCATTGGGACGACCGGCCTAAACCATCAATGTGTATTTTTCTGGAGTGGGAATGCAAAGGAGAGAAGAAACGTTGGGGGCATGACGACCATGTGTTGTTCCAGCAATCTTCTTAAGCATACGAGATCCAGACTGTCCCAAAGTGACGTAGATGCCAGAAAGAGATGTCATCAGCAGCCACACAAAAAAGATCTACGAAGAATATGATAGGAGAACGAGGAAGTCTCAGGAACTGTATGAACGCGCTAGGAGATTCCTTCCAGGAGGAAACACTCGAACAACAATATTCTGGAATCCTCATCCGATCTACTTCTCTCATGGCAAAGGATTCAACATCTACGACTTGGACGGGAATACCTATCTCGATTTTCTAGGGAACTATACATCGTTGATTCATGGGCATGCGCATCCAAAGATTCTGGAAGCAATTCGAGATTCGATGGAGCGCGGAACAGCCGTGCATCTGCCAACGGAAAATGAAGTCAGATTGGCAGAGCTGATGTGCAACAGATTCCATTCTGTAAAGAGGATCAGGTTCAGCAACTCGGGCACGGAAGCCACGATGAACGCCTTACGTGTAGCCAGAGCTTACACAGGGAAGGACAAGATTATGAAGGCTGAAGGGGCGTACCATGGAACCCATCTGTGGGCCGAGGTGAGCCACCATCCCGACCCCCGCAACATAGGGCCCGATGACAATCCGAACAGTGTTGCAGAATCGGGAACTCCCTCAAGCATAGCTAAGGATGTTATCATCTATCCCTTCAACAATCAGGAGATCACTGAAAGAATCCTCAGGGAGCACAAGGAAGAGCTTGCCGCGGTAATAGTGGAGCCGGTAATGAGGACGATGCCGCCTAGAGATGGGTTTCTGGATTTCCTGCGCGAAGTAACCAGTGAACACGACATTCTCCTAGTATTCGACGAGGTGATATGCGCAAGAGTCAGCGTCGGCGGAGCGCAAGAACGATATGGCGTTGCGCCGGATCTGACAGCCTTCGGTAAGGTGTTTGGCGGAGGCCTGCCATTCGGCGCATTCGGCGGGAGAGAAGATGTTATGGAATTCAGCAACCCAACAAGAGAAAGAAGCATTGATCATGGAGGAACCTTCAACGCCAACCCTGTAACTATGGCGGCAGGCATAGTGGCCACAGAAATGCTGACATCTGAGGCAATCAACAGAATCAACGCCCTAGGCGACGTTCAGAGAAAGGGCATGGAAAAGACGCTCGAGGAGTTCAATATCGCCGCACAGCTAACGGGCATCGGCTCATATATGCAAATGCACTTCACAGACGAGGATGTCAAGGACTTCCGCAGCTCGGCTAGAGCCAAAAGCTCTCTGAATGCTCCCCTATACATATCTCTATTGAACAACGGAATATCTGCGGCCCCAAGAATAATGACGGCACTGTCAACACCAATGTCGAACACGGAAATTGGCACTTTCATCGATGCATTCAGAAAATCCATGGAACGCATTACGCCTCTGATAAAACAAATCGCTCCTAACCTGACCATAGGCTAACGCCCACGTCATTTTGGATTCGTTATCACTTGCCGACGTCGCGCGCATGACAATGCCTGTGGAAGCCAGCGTGGAAGAGAAAGGAAATCAAGCTAGGCTAACGCCAACCGCATTGGCCAGAACCGCCAGAAGAATAATGGACAGTTACGTGTACATACGAAGAGAATAGGCTGGAGACGCATCCCATTTGGTCAGACTATACGAGTATCAAGGCAAACAGTTGCTCAAATCAGCAGGAATCCCAGTGCCTGACGGTGATGTCGCCACGATGCCTGAGGAAGCAAGAAAAATCGCTGAGCGAATCAAGGCACCAGTAGCAATCAAATCTCAGATATTGGCCGGGGGCAGAGGAAAAGCAGGCGGAATCAAATTCGCAGACACGCCATCAGAAGCGGAGAAGCTGGCCCACAGTCTCCTAGGAAGCGAAATCAGGAAATTCAAAGTCGAAAAAGTGCTCGTTGAACGCAAAATCGACATCAAGAAGGAATACTACGCAGGAATAGTCGTCAACGACTCATACAAAGTGAAAGCTCCAGTCCTAATGTTCAGCACAGAAGGCGGAGTTGAAATCGAAGCCGTCGCCTCCGAGTCCCCGGGGAAAATAGCTAGCATGAATATCGACATTCTGGAAGGGGTGAAACAGAAAGACCTTGAGAGTCTGGTCAGCAAGATGGATGTTCCTCGCGATTTCCTTGGCGAAGTAACGTCGATTTTGCTGCATCTATACGAACTTTTCAGGAAATACGGAGCAAGAGCTTGGGAGATTAACCCTCTTGTTGTCGCTCCCACAGGCTTGATTGCAGCAGACTGCAGAGTAATGATTGATGACTCGTCTGTCCCGCTTCATCCGGAACTGGGCATAGAGATTCCTCGAGAAACCACTGAGACGCCGACCAAGCTGGACCGTCTTGGCTGGAAGATAGAAGAGGGTGACTACCGCGGAGTCGGGTTCTTCATGCAGATGACGCCAACTATTCATGAGAAGGGTTACGTGGGCTTCCACGGAATCGGAGGCGGCGGAGCAATGCTTGGCGCCGACGCACTTCAACAACGTGGATTGACGATTGCTGACTATGCCGATACAAGTGGTAACCCAACTGCCGCAAAGATCTATCGCGTTGCCAAACTTGTGTTATCACAGGCAGGCATTGAGGGGTACTTCCTCTCAGGGGCATGTATCGCTAGCCAAGAACAGTGGCACCATGGGCACGGTCTGGTCAAGGCACTGCGAGAAATGCTAATTGACAAGCCCGGATTTCCGGTCGTACTTCTGTTGGCTGGCAACAAGGAGCAGGAGGCCCTCGGTATATTGAAGGAGGGACTGAAAGACCTCAACTTGCGACTTGAAATCTATGGAAGAGAGCATGTCTACGATGTGGATTTCTTGGCAGACAGAATGATCAGTCTTGTTGAGCAATATAGGAAGAGCAGAGGGCTTGTGAAGAAATGAACGATGTCAAGTACCAATTCGATGAGAGAACAATCAAGGTAATAATAGATCATGCGAAATGCCCCAATTGTCGGACCAAGGCCTGCGTGAAGGGATGTAGCTTGTATGACAGAGGCATTCTCAGACTGCAGAACGGCATTCCCATGATCCTGACAAATCTTGAGGATGCGAAGCAGATGGGCACAGAGTGCCTCGCCTGCGAACATGAGTGCAGACTGAGAGGACTAGGTGCGCTGAAGATACAGGTGCCAATCGCGGGCCTGGATGAGTAGGAGACGCAAAGATGGCAATTCTTCTTGATGAGAAGACGACTGTACTAGTTCAAGGCATCACCGGGAGGGAAGGAAGCGCTAGAGCAAGATTCATGCTCGATTATGGAACCAAAGTCATGGCGGGCGTGACTCCTGGCCGAGGTGGAACCGATGTCTATGGAATTCCGGTATACAACACGATTCAAGAAGCTCAGAGAGAACACGGCCCAATTGATGCGAGCGTGGTCTTCGTGCCGGGACTGCAAGTCAAGAGTGCTGTGCTTGAGGCAATTAGTGCCGGAGTGAAGCTAATCGTGATGCCGGTTGAGCGAGTACCTTTACATGACACTTTGGAAATGCTCGCTCATGCAAGAAGGAAGAGCGTTCAAGTAATTGGTCCCGGCTCACTAGGTGTTGTCAGTCCTGAAAAGGCTATAGCAGGATGGATCGGTGGAACCGAGGAGATGACGCGAGAGATCTTCATGTCAGGACCTGTCGGAGTCATATCCCGCAGCGGCGGTCAGACAACGACCCTCTGCTGGAGCCTGAAGCAGTCGAAGCTTGGTGTCTCAACCGCAATCCATGTGGGGGCAGAACCAATCGTTGGTACAGCTCCCGCAGAAGTCTTACCTCTCTTTGAGAAAGACGAGCAGACTAAGGCCGTCGTGATGTTCGGCGAGATAGGTACCGTGGCCGAGGAAGAAGCCGCGGAAGTCATCAAAGAAGGAAGATATACGAAGCCACTGGTCATCTATATTGCGGGCGCGACTGCGAGAGAGGGAATGCGCTTCTCACACGCAAGCGCGATAATTGAGAGGGGAAGAGGATCCGCACAGAGCAAGATCACCGCCCTAGAGAGCGTCGGTGCCACGGTGGTTGGCAAACCTCAAGAACTGGCCACTGAGGCCGCAAGAATACTAGAAGTGAACTGAATGGAATCTCAGACCGCCATGTTACTTAGATCTCTTCTCTTCGTGCCTGGAAACAACTTGAGGATGATCGTCAAGGCCACGACCCTACCAGCAGACGCGGTCATACTTGATCTGGAGGACGCTGTTCCTATGATGGATAAAGAGACCGCCAGACTTTTCGTCCGGGATTCGGTTAAATCATTGAAGTCAAATGGCGTCACCACGCTCGTCAGGGTGAACTCGCTGGCAAGTGGCCTAGCACCTGAAGACTTGGAAAGCATAATCTCAGAGAACATCGATGGAGTAGTTTTGCCAAAGACCGAATCCAAGAACGACATCAGTCAAATGGACTCCATCCTAGCAAGCCTAGAAAGACAGGCGGAAATCGGGCAAGGCAAGATCAAACTGCTCCCAATACTTGAGACAGCGAAAGGAGTCATCAACGCCCCAGAGGTAGCTGGAGGCAGCAAACGCATCATCGCCATAAGCTTTGGAGCCGTAGACTTCACCCGTGATATGGGCAGCAACCTATCCAAAGAGGGGACAGAGCTGCTGTACGCGAGGTCCCACATAGCAATCTGCGCAAGAGCAATGGGCATACAAGCAATCGACTCCCCTTGGATAGACCTCCAAGACAGCGACGGATTGGTTAAAGAGTGTCAGACCGGACGCCAACTCGGCTTCAAAGGAAAACTCCTGATACACCCCAGACAAATAGCCCCTGTCAATCAGATCTTCTCTCCTTCCGAGAATGAGATCGAGCGATCCTCAAGGATCGTCAAAGCCTTTGAAGAAGCATCAGCAAGAGGTCTGGGAGCCATATCCCTGGATGGGACAATGATAGACATCGCAAACTACACTCAAGCCAAGGATGTTCTGCAACTCGATGCACTGATTCAAGGAAAACGACGCTAGACCAAACAAGAGAACTCCTCTCTTTCGGTTGCTATGCTTGGATGACCCACGTTGAACGGCAAACCAGATCTTTCAAAACTGATGCATTGATAGTTGCCGGGCCCGCGGGGACTCGGACTCTTGCCCCTGCGTACGAAGCGAATTTCTAGTATGCGGGAAAATGTGACCTAGTCTTGGCTAGGGACCAGAAGTTGGTGGACCGGGCGGGATCCACTATCAGGCCCCCGTGTGAAATGCGAATTTCGGGGGTACGGGAAAATGTGGGCATTCTTCCCCAGCAA
>CAZGRO010000063.1:0-8814 GCA_964528315.1 uncultured Candidatus Bathyarchaeia archaeon | reverse complement strand
CGGTTCTGAATCTTATGGAGGCGATCAAAAGCGTTGAGGACGAGATCGCTCGACAGAGATACACCTACAACAATATTGTTCAAGAATTCAACATTATGCAGGACACTTTCCCGTCAAGATTCATCGCGAGCGGTATGAACCTTAGGAAGTTGGAGTATCTCCAGTTCGAGGAAGGATTGGAGAAGCGTCCCAGCGTTCAGCTCTAAAGGCGAGAAACCTTGGCTGAGACCAGGCAGATAGCAGCCCTAATCCTTCTCACATTTCTGGTAGGGATTTCAGGCCTAACCCTGATCAGCTACATTCCCTCCTTAACCGAAGAAGATACGGTTGTCGATGAGTATGTTGCCACCTTCTACGCAAATGGTACGCTTGTCGAAGACTACACGTATTTGGTGAAGGCATCTGGCCGATACAGGATGCTGTATCGCGTTTGGGATGCGCCTCTGTCGATTGGCGAGCTGAACAAGCCATACATACAGTTCCTGCGCGCCTTTTCCCAAGGCCAAATAACCTATGTCAAGGATTTCCAGGGCTCAGTGTGGGTGGAGGATCGATTCAAGAACGATCCGCAGATACTTGCTTCGGTCCGATCGCTAGCGGACCTGAACGAGGTTGGCATCTTCAACCCTAACCGGTTCGGAGCCGGAACATACAAGATCAGATATGTCTTCCTTCTACATCCTCCATTAGAGTATGATGACTCTTGGTGCCACCTGAACCTGCAGCTTGCAAGCAGCCATCTGAAGTATCGAAATGTCAAGGTGGTCATCAACGATTCAGGATACTCTGAAGCCGTTTACCTTCGTCCGCCACCAATGAGAGAGACGAGGGAGGGGAATCAGATCGTATTCCTCGGGAGCGCTGCGAAGGACGAGCTCCTTGAAGTGGAACTAGTATTCAAGAAAGATATTCTGACTGTTCTGAACGGATTTTCGAAGAGAGTTGACAATGTAAAGGGCCTAACGGCCAGCGCCAACAGCCTCTACCTCACCCAATACCGCATAGCTCAGATTCTGCAGGACGGAGCGAAAGCTCTAGCCATACTCATTGCACCGCTGTTAGGTGTATTCTATGTGGTTGTTGGCAGAGAGAAACGCTTCATTGTTCCAAAATACCTAAGCACTGTCCCGAACAAGGAACGGAAGCCTTGGATTGTGAATCTTGTCTTCAAAGGTGATGCATTCGATTTTGATGAGAACGGCTTCTACGCTACTCTTCTAGATTTGCACATGAAACGCAAGATCCGTATTGACGAGAAGAATGGAGGGCTTCTGATACGGGTTCTTGACGAGGCAGGAGGAGATGTCTATGAGACACGTGCGATGCGTTTTCTACGAAGCTTGTCGAAGGACGGGGTTTTGGACTCTGATTCAGTGAAGAAGTCTGCTGAAAACCTGGCCGAGAGTGGATCCATGCTGGAGTTGCTGCAGTTGAAAGGGGAACTGAACTATCTCACCAGTCAGGCTGAGCCGGGCATAGCTTCCCGGTTCGCGATTAGCGGCAGAAGGAGACTTCTGCCACTGGCTCTCCTCTCAGCCTTTTTCCTGGCAGCATCATTTCTGGCCTTGTTCACGTTGCCCAGCGTGCTCTCTGTTGTAAGCATGGCTGTTGTTGCATCAATTATACCGGTCGTGCAATCAGTGATAGCTGTCGCCTTTCCTTCGACACTGTTCGGCAAATGGCTGGGTCTTGCGTACAAGGAGAAACTTGAATGGGTTTCTTTCAGAGGATTTCTGTCAGATCTGGCTCTCATAAGAAAGTATGCGCCGCAAGATCTGTCGATGTGGGGAGAATGGTTGGTCTATGGTACGGCATTGGGTGTTGGAGATAATGTTGTGAAGGCTATGCGGGATCTCAAGATTCAGTTGCCCGAGGTGAACATTGCGCCTAGGATGCCTCTGCTGTTCATGCCGGTTATGTCAACTGGTGTGCCCAGCGGTCGTGCAGGAGGTGTGGGTGGGTTCGGTGGTGGTGGAGGCGGTTTTGGTTCCGGTGGAGGTTTCGGTGGGGGAGGCGCGGGAAGACGATGAGTATGCGCCTGGTCTCCATCCCGTTCCGTCTTACTGACTTTCTCAGCTTTTCCTGAATTTCAGTGAAATCTGTTGGTTTCGAGCTAATTCATGTCGCGTGTTATGGTAACCTCGACAGTATTCTTTCTCTACGGAACAACTTGACCCCAAGGTAGAACACGAAGAGATCGACCAGTGCGAAAATCGCTACTAGTGCAAGTAGCACGATTGGTCCGAACACTATCACTCCTGAGATCTGCCCAAATATCATCATTAGCACAGGCAGAAGCAGAATGCCACTGATCTGCTGGGCTTCCCTGAATCCTTTGGCCCTCGCTGAAATCATGATCGTCAGACCTATGCCTGTCAGGGCCACTGTCGGCGCAACCCCGAGGATTAGAATGGTCCAGGATAGGTTGGGGAACAGCAATTTGCCTTGGAACACGGGAAACGAGAAGAAGTCGATTACGATTGCATAGATCGCAAAGGATGCTACGGTTACTGTCATCGCCAGGACGAAGGATACCAAGGCCTTTCCGAGTAGAAGCTCACTATCCGATATTGGAGTTGCCAGAAGAGCTTCGATCGTCTTTCTCTCCTTCTCTCCTGCGAAGCTGTCTGAGGCTATTACGCTTGATGCCATTATCGGAATTATCAGGAAGAATGGTGCAAAAAAATAGAGAGCCATGACGTAGATCAGAACCTGCCAAGGCGTCATACCTGCCAATTCCTGTCTCACATTGCTTGGAAGATTTCTGATCATTGCAGTTGCGTCCTCCACCGGATACGTTGACGTGCTGGATAGGCCGGGAATTACTATGATGAGTGTTGGAAGAACAACGGAGATGAGGAACGGTATTGCCACCATCGGCAAGAGGATCTGCCAATTCCTTCTAATCTCACGCCAATCCTTCCTGAAAATAAGCATCACCATGCTAATTCTCATGGCGTCTTCTCCCTTACCAGCTTCAGGTAAGCCTCTTCCAGCGAAGGCTTGATCGCATTGACCGAGAGCACCATTCCCCCAGCCTCAACGATTCTTCTGACTACTTCAGGGGTGGAACCGTTAAGATCGTCAACGGTTATGGTCAAGGTTCCTTCGCCGTGATTCGGCATGACCTCTCTAACTTCTTTGATCTCTTTCACCGCTTGCACTATGGATGAGTTGATTTCCCTAAGTGAGACTTGAAGCGTCGGTTCGCCCGCTATCTTGCCTTGAAGTTCCTCCGGCGTTCCGATTGCGATCGCTCTGCCTTGGTTTATGATCGTCACTCTGCTGCACAGCTTCGCCGCATCTTCTAAGCGATGCGTGCACAGCAGAATCGTGTGTCTTTCCCGATGGCCTAGACGGGCAACTAGCTCTCTGATTTCTTTCGCAGATTCAGGGTCGAGGCCTGTGGTGGGCTCGTCAAGGAACAGGATTGGCGGGTTATGCACTAGTGTTCGGGCGATTGCGAGTCTCTGTTTCATTCCTTTCGAGAATGTGACTACCTTGCTGTCTCTCCGTTCCCACAACCCAAATGATTCAAGCAGCTCTCTGATGGCGTCTCGCCTTTTGTGGTTGTCTGAGAGGCCGTAGGCCTCTGCGAAGAAGTCCAGGTTCTCATATGCCGTTAGTCTCTCGTACAGGCTTGGGTTCTCGGTCAGTATTCCCACAATCTCTCTGACCTTCTGAGGTTCCTGAGCTATCTCGTATCCGCCGACCTTAGCGGAGCCTTCTGAAGGCGAGATGAGGCATGCTAGGATGCGGAGTGTTGTTGTCTTGCCGGCGCCGTTCGGTCCTAGGAGGCCGAAGATTTCTCCTTCCTCAACTGCAAGGCTGAGGTGGTCCACTGCCGTGATGGTGCCGAATTTCTTCGTCAGTTGGTTCAGCTCGAGGCTCGGCAAGCAGATCTCCTTAATCCTAGTCCTCTCTTTTCAGTTCAGTGGAGGCTAATCTGCTTCTGAATTTAGGAGCAGTCTTGGAAAGAATCAGAACTGGCAAGAAATATGCCGTTCCAGTTAATGCGCTGGCGACTAGGCCGAAGAGAACGTTGGTGAACTCCAAGTTGCATGGATGAGGTGTGACAGCTATCGCTGCCGTTCGAAGGGAAGCAATCAGTGGAGAGACTAGTATTCGCGTCAGAGATCGGAGAAGGGGGGCCTTCTCTAGAATCTCTGCAAATCTTGGACTGAATGAGTAGTAGAACTCATCAAACGCCTTCATGAACTGTTTTCCAACGAAGCTTCTCAGTATTGCCTCATCGCGGAGTTCTCTCAAGAACTGGAGTTCAGGCGCAATCGATGAACCATATGCGACTGATGCAATGATACATTGTCTTGTTCCAGAAGTGATCGCAGTCGTTATTGTTACCGTAGTCCCGACTGAGGTTGTCGCAATGAGCCGTGTTGTCCCAATCTGCGTGATGGTTGTGGTGGTTGTGGTTGTCGTTGAGTATATCCAAATCACGGTGAGCGTGGTTGAGCCTGTAAAGGTTGGAGAGAGGCTGGTGGAGGTGTAGGTCATTCCGGTGGTTCTCGTTGTTGTGGTTAGATAGGATTCTGTCGTAGTTGTTGTTCTTGTCCATCTTGTGGTGGTGATGGTCGTTGTGGTTGTTGTGGTAGAGGATGTTGTTGTCGATGTGGTTGTGGTGGTGCTTGTTGATGTTGTCGTGATTTGGTTCTCTGCGTTTTGCATGAGGGCCTTCAGTTCGATGGGAGGAGCTGTGGTGCGTATTGGATGGTTCACATCAACCTCGACTAGAAAGAATAGTGCGGCAATGAGAATGATAGCCATTGACACTGAGATTGGTGCCCGGTAGTTTTCATGGCAGTATTTCATCATCGCAATCCGCTCTGACAATTGCTGCGGCTAACGCACTATTCCCTTCAGTATCCCGTAACATGCGACAGCAATCCAGACCCAGTTCACTGCCGCTGAAGGATAGGCATTGTTTGCAATCGCATTGACTGCGAGTCCAATCCCTCCAGCTAAGTTCATTACGTGATAGGTCTTCGTCTTTGCATCAAGCTTTCTTGTTGTGATCAGGAAATAGGCTAGAAGGACCAGGATCGCGCCTACCCATCCCGCTATTTCGATTAAGGAATCCGCCATTGTAATCATCTGCCTGATGCGCTAATTGCCAGGCGTCACGGTCGTAGATCTGGTCTTTGCCGACGCGCGTTTCTTCTGTGTCTGTGAGTCAGCCTTCTTCTTTGACAGGAGGCTAGATCTTGCTTGGTTTGGCTATGATCTCCTTTACAACCATCTCGAAGAGGCTGTGAGAGTTCGCGGGCTTTGCCACGATTGCTGTGTCGGCTCCTCTCCCTGAACCCGCTATCGCTATCACGTCCTTGTCCACTGGGATCAACCCAGCATCCGCAGCCATCGCCGTGATCTCGACACATACCTTCATCCCTTGACCGAAAAGCCTCAATGTCTCAGCTATAATGCCAATAGGATACATCGTGTTGAATTTCTTCTGGATGGCTCTGTTGACTCCAGAGAATGCGTGTGCGGTTGTCAAGACTTCTCCTCCTCCGGCCTTGATCTTCTTGGCCATTTCGTCGCTCAGCTCCTGCAGCCCAGGTTCCTTCATGCCGGTCACATGGGTCACAACGACAACATTATAGTCTTTGAAGGTCTCAACGGCCTTGACTCCAGTCGGTCCTCCTGTGCTTGCGACAACAATATCCCTGATACCCAGCTCGGTTGCACGCTCTTTTGCAGCTTTGAAAGTCTCATCTGTATTGACTTCGCCTCGCTCGGAAAAATATACGATCGTCTTCTTGTTCAACAAATCAGACACCTAGAACTTGAAGTATAGTCATGTACTGATATAGATTTGTGTGGATTGAGCAAGCAGTTTCTCCGAACGTCTCTCAAATCCCGAGTTTACTTCAAGTTTTATAAAAAAAGCTCCCGTAGATTGGATTGTGGTTTGTATGCCTGAAAGAGAGAAGCAGAAGGCTTTGAGCTGGATCGCGGAGAATGAATCGCATATAATTGAGGTTAGCGACAAGATCTGGGAGTTCGCCGAGCTTGGGCTTCAGGAGTTCAAATCTTCAGCGTTGCTGGCTGACGAGTTGAGGAAGGCAGGGTTCAAGGTTGAGATGGGGGTCGCAGGGATGCCTACCGCCTTTGTGGCGACCTACGGCTCGGGCAAGCCCACCATTGGAATAATGGGCGAGTATGACGCATTGGGCGGAGTATCTCAGAAGACTGTTCCTTGGAAGGAGCCGGTCGTCGAGGGTGCTCCGGGCCACGGCTGCGGCCACAACATCCACGGCACATCGGGAATGGCTGCCGCGGTTGCCACAAAGATGGCGATGGAGGCGTTCGGGGTGAAGGGCACTGTGCAGTTCTTCGGGACTCCGGCAGAGGAGACGGCTGGCGGCAAGGTCTACATGGTCAGAGACGGACTCTTTGACGGTCTGGATGCGGTCCTGAGCCATCACCCTGGCTCAATGAACACTGGAGGTTACTCGGGGAATAATGCGGTGAATGATGCAAAGTTCCATTTCTACGGGGTCTCCTCACACGCGGCAGGTTCTCCTGAACAGGGGAGAAGCGCGATAGATGCAGTTGAGCTGATGAATATCGGTGTGAACTATCTACGTGAGCATGTCATTCAGGAGGCTCGAATGCATTACGTGGTGACTTCTGGCGGAGACCAACCGAACGTGGTCCCCGCGTACGCATGCTCATGGTACTACATACGAGCTCCGGAAAGAGATCAGGTCGAGCAGATATACAATAGGGTCATTGAGGTCGCTAAAGGCGCCGCTATGATGACCGGGACGACGCTTAAGGTGGAGTTTGTCGGTGGCCTGTACAATAAGATCCTGAACAAGGCTCTGAACGATCTCATAATCAGCAACATGCGTGAGATCGGTCCGCCGCAGTATGCTGAGGATGAGGTCAAGTTCGCGAAGGAGATCTCGAAGACGATAACGGCGGAGACCAAGAGAGATTGGTTGAGGAAGTCGAAGAGGCCGGATTGGGAGAAGCTTGTGGATGTTGAGTTGGATCGAACAGTTCCTGACACATGGGAGAGGTGGGGAGCAGGGTCGACTGATGTCTCGGATGTGAGCTGGAAGGCCCCTGCCATGGAGCTCACAACATCAACATTCGTGCTAGGAAGTCCCGGCCATTCTTGGCAGAACACAGCGCAGTCAGGGATGGGAATTGGCCACAAGTCTCTGATCTTTTCAGCGAAAACGATGTCGGCCTGCGCCATCGATCTGCTAACCAAGCCTGACCTACTCAAGAAGATACGAGAGGAATTTGAGCAGAAACTTGGCGAAAGAACGTACAAGTCACCACTGCCACCCGAGATGAAGCCGCCACTAGATATGTGGAAAAAGAAATAGATAGTCCGCACTTTCCTTTCCGGTTCTAGACCAGATCAAAGGATGAGTGATTGATACGGTTGAGTGAACCAACCGCAGCTGATATGGTGATAGTGAACGGGAAAATCCTGACGGTCGATGCGGAGAATTCCATCGTTGAGGCTGTAGCTATCAAGGGCGACAGGATTCTGGCGATAGACTCCAACTCCCATATCAAGGAAATGATTGGCGCCAGAACCGAGATCGTAGATCTGGATGGTAAGACCGCACTACCCGGCTTCATCGACACCCACACTCATCCAAGTCACGCCGCGACCAGAATCTATGAGATCAACTGTCGCTCTCCACCTGTGAAGAGCATCAAGGAAATTCTGGGCATGGTAGCGGAGAAGGCTACGGAGCTTGGCCCCGGCAAATGGGTTAGGGGAACGAACTACAACGACATCAAACTCGTTGAACGGCGTCACATTACTCGCTGGGAGCTCGATGAGGTCGCGCCTAAGAATCCGGTCTTCATCAGCAAGGAGACTGGGCATTTGTACGTTGTGAACAGCAAGGCGCTGGAACTGGCCGGGATCACCCGGGAGACAAAGGATCCCCCGGGCGGCCAGATAGACCGGGACGAGAAAGGCGAGCCAACCGGGCTCCTATATGAAATGGCCGTTACGCTCGTGTCCTCACTCATCCCCCGCTACACGGTCCAAGAGATCAAGGAGGGGATGAGAAGTGTCTGGAACCAGTTCTCAAGTTGGGGAGTGACAACAACTCACGATGCGAGCGCATATGCTGATTCGGTTAAGGCCTATCAAGAACTGCTTAGGGAGGGGGCGCGCCAGGTGAGAACCCTGCTGATGGTCAGCGTTCATCCTGAGCACATGAAGGGGGTCGATGCTCTTGAGGAGATGGTGGCCTTGGGCATTGAATCGGGTTTCGGAGACGAATGGCTGAAGGTGATGTCGCTGAAGATCATGGGAGATGGATCAGGAGCTGGTGGCTCAGCAGCAGTCTACACGCCTCAGCATCGCGGGACAAAGGGACTGGGCATCATGGCGACCAGTCCTGAGGAGATCAGAAGGCTCACCGTGAAAGCGCATCAGTCGGGGATACGGGTCAGCATCCATAGCATAGGCGACAGGGGAATTGACGCGGCCTTGGACGCCATTGAGGAAGCGGAGCGTTTCAGCCCCAGGCCTGACATGCGTCACAGGATTGAGCATAACAGTCTTTGCACTCCGAAGCAGCTGCACAGAATCAAGAAGCTGAGTGTTACTCCATCGTCAAGCATTGGTTACATGTGGGGTGTAGGCGACGACTACTTGGAGAACTTCGGCCCGGATAGGGCTCGTTGGCTTCACCCACACAAGACGATGCTGGAAATGGGCATAATCGCGGCAGGCAATAGTGACTATCCTGTAAGCGACGGAAACCCGATGATTCAGATATATGAGGCTGTTACGCGGCGCACACGGACAGG
>CAZGRO010000062.1:7324-9145 GCA_964528315.1 uncultured Candidatus Bathyarchaeia archaeon | reverse complement strand
GGATGCAAGGAGTATGGCGTGAAGGCCTGCTGCCCACCAAATGTACCAACTGTCGCAGAATGCGAGCGATTCTTTCACGAGTATGAGGAAGCGGCCATCCTTCGTTTTCAAAAAAAGGTAGATAGGCCTGAGGATCGTTACGAGTGGACAAAGAAAATCAATACGAAGCTCTTGAAGCTTGAGCGCGATGTGTTCGTATCAGGTTACCCCAAGGCCTTCCTTCTTTTTATGGACACCTGCTACCTATGCAGGAAATGTTCAGGAACTAGGGAGAACTGTTTCAACAAGCAATATGCTCGTCCAACGCCAGAGGCGTTGGCGGTTGACGTTTTCTCAACGGTGAAGCAGGTAGGCTATCCTATTGAGGTTCTTTCGGATTATTCGCAGAGCATGAACCGCTACGCCTTTCTCATGGTGAAATAGTAGCGAATCGCACAGCACTGGCAAGGCATTGGAACTGATTCACATCGTTGCTCAGAAAGGGCAACGGAGTTGAATGGGCGCGTTGTCCTCACAGAAACAGATAGCCTATTAACAATTCTCTTCATCAATAGTCGGCAGGGATGAAGATATGAAGTCTGGTTACTACCTGGAAAAGAGAACTGAGAAAGACGCGAAAATCAAAGCTTTGACGGCATCATTGCTCATTGATGGAACTGGGGCTGAACCGGTTAAGAATGGTGTCGTCATAGTTGATGATGAAAAGATCGTTCAAGTAGGTTCCAGAGATACGATCCGTATTCCTTCAGAGGCACACAAAATAGACCTGGGCGCCAAGACACTGATGCCGGGCATGATCGACTCTCACGCCCACATAATGGGCACGCGTAGCTACGGTGCAGGAGAATTGACCCTGCCTAACGATCTGTTGGTCCTGAGGGGAGCAGAGGACTGCTTCAAGCTGCTCAAGGCGGGCTTCACAACAGTCAGAGATTGCGGCAGCAGCATTGCACTGTCGCTCAAACGAGCAATCAACGAAGGCTCCATACCTGGGCCTAGGCTGTTCTCGGCTGGCCGACCGCTTTCCCAAACCGCAGGCCACGGCGACATACACTACCTTCCAAGAGATGAGGTCATCAAACACGGCACTCTCCTATGCGACGGCCCAGACGACTGCCGTAGAGCTGCGCGCGAAGCGTTGAGGGATGGAGCTGACCTCATCAAGGTCTCAACTACCGGAGGAGTGGGCTCAGAAAAGGACAATCCTTGGGAAGCGCAGTTTACAGTCGAAGAGATCAAAGCAATCACTTATGAGGCGCACAATGTTGGAAAACGAGTGGCTTCACATGCACAAGGAGCCTCAGGCATTAAGAACGCTATCATTGGTGGGGTCGATACGATAGAGCATGGCTATCTGCTTGATGACGAGTGCGTAGAAATGATGCTCAAGTACAATAGGTACTATGTTCCAACCTTTGCTCTCGTGGAAGTCTACAAGAAGGCGCTTGAGAAACCGTATGATATGCCTCCTTGGAGGCTTCGCAAACAGAAAATGTGCATGGAGGAGATGCCGAAAAGCCTGATGAAAGCATACAAGGCTGGAGTGAAGATTGCCACGGGCCCGGACTATTTTGGTGCCCCTCTCAGAGCGCATGGAGACAACGCCGATGAATTGATTGCTATGGCCAAGTACGGCATGAAGCCCATGGATGTGCTCGTGGCAGCAACTAGGAACGGCGCTGAATGCATAGGCATCGAGGACACGGTGGGCATTCTTGCAGAAGGAAAGATTGCGGACATCATAGCGATAGAAGGAAACCCTCTCGAGGATATGCAGGCAACAAAACGTGTCGCATATGTTATGAAGGAAGGCTCAACGTT
>CAZGRO010000062.1:0-7224 GCA_964528315.1 uncultured Candidatus Bathyarchaeia archaeon | reverse complement strand
GAAATCCTATCCTGATATGTGGGCACCAGTTCATTCTGGTAGAAGACACCGATCGGAATACGATCGCCCCATTCCTGAGCCTTCGCCAAGGCCGCTGCTCGCTTGACAGGTTCCTCATTCTGGTTGCGCACGATCCCATCATATCCTTCCTCCTCCATCCTGTAGAGTCTTGGAACAGGTTTCCCTGTCTTCGGATCCTTTCGATCCTCCCCTCCGTACCATTCCTTGGTATTGATGTCATTGTAGGTTGGGCATGGCTGCTGGATGATCACCACAGCCAGTCCTCGATGCCGAATGGCTCTGCTGATTGTCTCTTTCAGGTGGCGGACATCATACGCATAGCTTCTCGCAATGAAGGTGTATCCTGCCGCTAAAGCCAAGGCTATCGGGTTTATGCCCTCGTTTATGTTCGGTTCAGGAAGAGACTTGGTCCTCAATCCAAGCTTCAGCGTGGGAGAAGCTTGGCCCTTGGTCAACCCGTAAACTCCATTGTCATGGATAAGAACAGTCATGTCCAAATTCCTTCTCCCTGTGTTCACGAAGTGTCCAGCACCGATTCCGAGACCATCCCCATCTCCCATCACCGCGATCACTTCCAAATTCGGATTCGCCAGTTTAGCTCCCACAGCAAAAGGAAGAGTTCTACCATGCAACGTGTGAACACCATAGGCATTCATGAAGTGGGGCAGTTTGGCGTGGCAACCGATACCGGAGAATATTGCAGCCGAGGACGGAGGCAACTGAAGATCAACGAAAGCCATCTGCAAGGCCGTGAGTATCCCGAAATCTCCGCACCCCGAACACCAGTCCACGAAGACCGATGTCCTGTAATCGGCCAGCTTAAGAGCCACCTGTCAACACCTGCCTCTTAGGCGCCTTGCCCTGCATAATCAGCTTCAGTGCATTGTAGGTTTCATCAGCCGAAACGGGCCTCCCGTTCCATTTGAGCACAAAATGATCCATGGATATGCCCGTCCGTTCCTTGATCAACCCAGCCAGTTGAGACGAGTAGTTCCCTTCTACAGCGATCTTCTTTCTTGCTCTGCCTAAGATCTCAGCGACATAGTTCTGGGGCAGCGGATGGGGCATGCGCACTTGGAGAAAGTTCATCTTGTAGTTCTCTCGGCGAAGCTTTTCCACAGCTTCTATTACGGCGCCTTTCGGTGAACCCCAGCTCACGACCGTGGCCGCTGCTTCCGCATCTCCAAACAAGTTAATGCGCTCCTTGACAGGAATCTCTTTGTCAGCAGTTTCCAGTTTTCTCATCCGCTTGTCGACCATCCGCGTTCTATTAGCCGGTTCTTCACAGATGTGCCCCAATTCATCATGCTCATCGCCGGTGTACCAGAAGACAACTCCAGGTGTGCCCAACCGCAGCCTAGGCGATATGCCGGAGTCTGTCAACTGGAAGCGCTTGTACTCTTCGCCTTCGAGCTCTGGTTTGCTCAGAAGCTGGCCACGCTCAATTCTCATCCGGTCCAGGTCAGGCATTTTGCAGCTTTTGCTGCTATTCGCCAATGCTTTGTCGATCAGGTGTATAACTGGAAGCTGATATCGTTCAGCGTAGTTGAAGGCGAGAGCCGCGTCATAGAAGCATTCCTCAATGTCACCGGAGCAAAGAACAATTCTCGGGAACTCTCCGTGAGAGGCATGAATGGCAAATCTGAGGTCGTCTTGCCCGTGTCTGGTGGGCAGACCAGTTGAAGGGGCGCCGCGCTGATAATAGTTGATCACGACTGGAACCTCGTTGTTCCCAGCCCATCCCAAACCTTCAACCATTAGTGAGAAGCCGGGGCCGGATGTGCTGGTCGCCGCTCTCACGCCGGTGAGTGCTGCGCCTGAAGCCATATTGATGGCTGAGATCTCATCCTCCGTCTGCATTACGAGTATTGAGCCTTCGCCTTTTCCTCCTACCAGCTCCAGCAATTCATTCTCTTCAAGATACTCGCTTTCATCTGCAGCAGGAGTTATCGGGTAGTAGGTTTGCAGCCTACATCCGCCAACCAGTTTGCCAAGGGCAACCGCCTGGGTTCCTTGGAGGAAGACCCTTCTCTCACTGGTTTGATTTGGCTTCAGCTCCCGGTTGAAGCCCCGAAACCTGTCCTTTGCGTAGTCATATGATGTTTTGAGAGCCAGAAGATTCATATCGATTATTCTTTGCCTGCCGCGAAATGTGTCTTGAATCGCTCGTTCCACGAGGGATCGATCGTAGCCGAGAACTCCAAAGCTTGCTCCTAGAGCCAGCACGTTTATCATTCGGGTCAGGCTGCTGAGTTTCTCCTCACCGATCTGACGTCCCACATCCTTCAAGAGCTCCATGTAAGGAACCGCAAAAACATGAACGCCGTTCTTTCCAGCTTCATTCAGAAGATCCTGAACCCTCTCTGGTTTGATCTTCTTCTCGTCGAGTATTCGCTCATACTCTGTCCAGAAGGCGGCCGGCAGAGGCTGAATCCCAGATATCCTTGCGTCTAGAGCGTCGGCATCGCATATTACTGCTCCCTCCGCAGCTACTTCCCAAATATGTCGAACCACGCTCTCCGCGTCAAAGGTGCAGAGCAGGTCCACACGGTCTGTATCCGCAGCCACCTCAGCCTTGGAGACTCTGATGTGGAAATAGCTGTGCATCCCTTTGATGTTAGAATGGTATTCCCTCTTCCCATATACATGCAGGCCACCGTAGCAACAAGCTCTCGCAAATATGTTAGCGGCCGAGTCGACTCCACTTCCCTGCGGGCCTCCAGCCATCCACGCAAAATCCTCTCTACCCAATCTGAATCACATTCCTTCTCTTGCTCAGACAAAATTCAGCTGCGAAAGACTCATCCACCGGTGACAGAGTTTCTTCCGCAGCAGCACTCACAGAGAGCTGTCTCTCCGCAGTATGGACATCGGCAAGAACATTCGTCTATGAACCTGCCGCATCCCTCACAAATCAGCTGTTCCGACAACGACAGTTCTCCTACCAGCGATATGATTCAGGAACAAGGTTATGTGGATTTCGGCATTGACTCAGCAGAGTCAAATCTAGCACATATCCGTTTGAGTTCTCCTGAAAGTTGACCACAATTCCTCTTTGCCCTAACAGACAGTTAACGGCAGAGAAAACTTCAGCTCTCATGCCGAGAACCGGTCGTCTTCCACACATAGAAGGCTGTGGCGCAAGCCACAATGCCTGTAGCCATTGGAAACAAGAAGGCTGTATGAAATGTGAATCGATCGGACAGATACCCTATTGTCGCGGGTGCCACTGCCCCCCCGAAAAATCCTGCCACTGAATTCGTAAGACCCACCATCTTGGCTCTATTCGAGTAATCTGTTATGTCGGACATGGTCGCGTAGAATACGGGAAAGAAGGTGGCGCTGACAATTCCTTGGAAGAAGAGCCCAACCACATAGAAGCCGTTGAACGGAACCAGTGTGATCCATAACGTGGCCAGAAAAACCATGACGGTTGAGGAGAACAACACCAGTGTTCTCCCGAGTTTATCCGAGAGATATCCTCCTGCAAGCTGTCCGAAGGCACCGGTCATCCTGGAGAGACCCAGTATGAAAGCGACATATGAAACGTCTAGCAGAAACGTTTTGGTAAGATACACGGGGACCATGGAAAGTAGGCCGAGGTTACAGGACCAGACTGTGGCCTGGGTGGCTACCATGGCAATGAGCAGGCCTGGAGACAATTGCTTTCGCGCAGTTGGCTTAGGGGAGAATTGGGTCACCGCTTTCTCCTCGGGAACGAGGAGAAGTATGAGTATGAATACGAGTAGCGAGAAGATGATCCAGGCCTGGAGGCAACCGGACCAACCTAAGACTCCTACAGCGGACCAGACGAAGAGGGGACCCAGTGTTTGTCCGACAGGTGCGCCGGTCTCATGCACTCCTAGTACTGACCCTAGCTGGTGAGATGAGTATTGCCTCGGCAGGAGAGAATATGCTTGTGGAAGGTAGGTGCTGAATCCAGCTCCTGCGAGAAAGCTCAGCGCAAACATTGCTATGAAAGATCTTGAGATTGAAAAAAGCAGGACGGATATTGAGGTTAACATGATTCCTCCAAGGATTATGCGTCGCTCGCTCACCCTTCCTGAGGCAAGTGAGGCTGGATATGATAGGGCAGCGTATCCCATGGGCAGGGCGCCAACGAGCAAGCCTACTTCCTGATTGGAAAGCTGCATTGAGCTCTGCAGCGCAGGCATTATTGCTGTGAACATCATTCGGTATGAGAAGTTCCAGAGCCAAGTCACCCACAAAATTGGGAGCAGTAGTTTCTTTGACATCTCCGATCTTCTTCTGCGCCTCCGTGAAGCGGAGGTAATGGTAATATATGCTTACCGCAACAAGCTTCTTCGGGGATCGAGTTGATAACAGATCTAGCTACCGTGGCTGTTCTCGTATCAGATGCAGGGAAATCAAAGGAGTGGTTTAGGGACAAGCTTGGTTTCGAGGTCAAAGAGGACCAGGATCATTGGGTGGTCGTTGCACCGAAAGGATCTGGAACGGGCCTACATCTCTGCAAGACAGGTGAACTAGACCCAGGCAATCAGGGCATACTCTTCCTAGCTGACAACATTGACGCAACCTACGCAGAGTTGAAGGCGAAGGGAGTCGAGTTCAGTAGACCTCTTGGCAAGGCTGAGTGGGACGAGAAGACCAGATACGCGATGTTCAAAGATCCAGATGGTAACGAGTACTGGCTCATGCCGAAGTAGCCCGTCATCCCATTTGGAAGACCTGCGCCTCAATGCCACATAGCTGATTCGACCAGTTCGCAGAAAGATCGGCAGCCGTGCCTCAACAACACTACTGGTAAGTATCCTTTCAGAGTCAATACTGACCAAGAATTACTTGGTTGAACTTCCATCCCGCATTCTCAACGGTTCGTCTGACAGGATCTCTAACAGTCTCAACGTCAAACGAGTAGTCATAGACCTTTCCGAACGACTTGGGGTCGAAGGGCTCCTTGAATCCAAAAGCCACACTCTTCTCCTTCTGAAAAAGAACCTTTCCTTTGAATATGCTCTTTTTGAATTCGAGTTTCGAGGAGGGCAAGATACCGATGTTTCTGCTCTGGTCAGCGAGAATCTCCTGGTACTTGACCTCTCTTGCTCCTTCATCGAGCCAGATCTTCGCACGATAAGTCTTCGCGACCTTCTCTTCACTTGCCAAACCATAGTACTTGACATCAACGATCTTCCGCTCTAGCAAGAGATCGGAATCATTAGAGGTCGATATTGTGAAGTCTGGGTTGTTCTCGCCTAGTTTTAGAAGAGACTGCATCAGTTCGGTTTTTGAGGACGCCAAAGCGATCCACCTCACCTGAAGAAGCTGAACCAGTATTTATCGTGTCTCTTCAGCCTTTCGCATCGGCGGCCGAGGTTTTCCATGGTTCTCTGCGTCAAATTGTGGTGAGAATCGCGTCCAGATACTGTCTGTTATTTGAGGAAAGGGTGGCTGGCGATCTGACGCTTTTCTGAACAAGACTTATTAGGAAATGCCTGTGCTATAGCGGGGTAACCTTCGGAGCTAGAAAGGATCATTGTTAGATGAGACAAAGAGCTCTTCGCGTTGCTTGTCGGCTCTTGGTCTAGTCCTTTCTCTCCTCATCGTCATCATTATTGTGTAGGCCCCACGTGCGATCAAGATTGTTTGCATGTGGGGCACCAACTACAACAGAGGATATTGTTGATGGTGTTGTCTGGTGCCAAGTGCTTGATGGAGGCGTTGTCGCACCAGAAGGTCTCAACAATATTCGGTTTACCCGGCGGCCAAATCATGCCTATCTATGATGCTCTCCTCGACTCTGGCATTAGGCATGTACTCGTGCGTCATGAGCAATCAGCGGTTCACATGGCCGATGGATACGCGAGGGCAAGCGGAAGACCGGGCGTCTGCATGGCTACATCTGGCCCAGGCGCCACGAATCTCGTTACAGGAATAGCAAACGCGCACATGGATTCCTCCCCGGTCATCGCATTCACAGGCCAGGTTTCAAGACCTCAGATAGGGACGGATGCGTTTCAAGAGGCGGACATAATTGGCATCACAACCCCGATCACCAAATACAGTTTCCAAGTAAGAAGCGTCAAGGAGATACCTGGAACTGTGAAGGCTGCGTTCTACGTGGCCACCACAGGACGACCTGGTCCTGTTCTGGTGGACATCCCGAAGGATGTCCAGATGGAGGTGGATGAGGTGGAATTTTCTGATCCTGTTCGAATCAGAGGATACCGGGTGAATGGTGATCCGAATTCTGCTGACCTGGCAAAGGCTGTGAAGCTGCTATCAGACGCTGAGAGGCCTTTCATCCTGGCCGGCGGAGGAGTACGAATCTCCAACGCGTATGATGAGCTGCGCAAGCTGGCAGAACTACTGTCGGCACCAGTTGGAACGACGCTCATGGGAAAGGGATGCTTCCCGGAAGATCATCCGCTTTCTCTCGGGCTTGTTGGAATGCACGGCAGAACTGAAGCAAACAAGTTGATCATGGAGGCAGATGTGCTTCTGGCCGTGGGATTGCGATTCTCGGACAGAACCATATGCAAAGTCGACGAATTCTGCCCAAAGACCAAGATCATTCACGCCGACATAGATTCATCTGAAATAGAGAAGAATAGGCCGGTTGAGGTCTCAGTAGTAGGCGACGCTGGCAAAGTGATTTCTGGCATAAGAACTGCATTGGTGGATAAGCTTCGCAGAGACGAAGATTGTGAATGGCACACGAGAGTTCAGCAGCTCAAAGAACTGGTTCAATCCAAGAACAACCATGAACAGAACGAGCTGAAGCCACCTTCGATCCTGAAGAAAATGAGGAAAATTCTGCCCTCCGATGCAATTGTCACAACAGAGGTGGGCCAAAACCAGATGTGGGCCGCCCTTCACTTCGCTGCCTTAAGCCCCAGGACGTTTATCACCTCAGGCGGATTGGGTACAATGGGATTCGGTTTTCCGGCCGCTATCGGAGCCAAGGTTGCAAGACCAGAGGTTCCAGTCGTCGATATCGCGGGTGACGGAAGCTTCGCAATGACAGAAAATTCTCTCGCCACATCCGTCTCTGAACGAATACCGGTCATTGTTGTCATCTTGAACAACCGCGTGCTCGGAATGGTGGCGCAATGGCAGAGATACTTCTTCAAGCGCAGATACTCAGCAGTGGAACTGGGCAGTGTGCCAGACTTCGTGAAGCTTGCTCAGGCTTACGACGCTGAAGGATGCCGTGTCGAATCG
>CAZGRO010000061.1:0-9214 GCA_964528315.1 uncultured Candidatus Bathyarchaeia archaeon | reverse complement strand
TGGAGCATAACCGCAGTAGACAGCACTCTGTCCCTTAGATTTGTTCAGGAGATCAAGCAATACGACACTATTGACGAGTACAGAGTCTACACCTTCCGTAACCTAGACAACATCTTTGTTGCCATACTGATGCCTGAACACTGGAAGTTTGAATGGATAGAGGCATGGTTCCCAGGCACAACATGGAATCCAAGCGAGGCCTCGAGTCCTGCGGTTCTTATGGGCGATCACGAGGACTATTGGGGAAGAGGCACATATGCGGCCGTTGGCGGCTGTTACTATTCCTGCAGGCTTGCCGTTTCCGAGGTCTTGAGAAACGAACGAAGGCAGGCCTCCGCTCTCGTCCTTAGAGAGATACACCCCGGCTACATACTTCCTGTCGGCGTCTGGAACGTGAGGGAAAGTGTCAGATCAGCTCTGAGAACCCTTCCGCGAAGATTTGACAGCTTCCAACCAGCCCTGCAGTTCGCAATGTCGCATCTGACTATTCCTCTGAGAAGATGGATAGCATCCAGCGCCCTTCTGAAGCAGTCGCTCTACCAGAGAAAGATAACTGACTACTCCGCTCCGTGAGGTGCAGTGAATGGAATACGGAATGACAAAATGCAGAACTGCACTGTCACACAGCAGACTTCCCGGCCTTAAATACTCACTCAACCCGTACTTTGGCTGCGAACATGGATGCCTATACTGCTACTCCCCCTCAGTATTCCGGAACGAGCAGGTGGCGCGCAACTGGGGAAGTTTCGTTAGGGCAAAGAGCAACATAGCCGATGTTTTGAAGAAGGAGCTCTCAGGCAAGGCAAAAGGGACAGTGGGCGTAAGCACTGTGACAGATCCTTACCAACCCATTGAATCCCGGCTTCAGCTAACCCGGACATGCCTGGAGACACTCAAGAAACACGACTTCAAAGTGTCCATACAGACGAAATCATCCCTCGTCCTCAGAGATATCGACCTGATCTCAGGGCCGGGGTTTGAGGTTGGAGTTACGATCACGACCACTGATCCGGAACTGGCCCGCAAGATAGAACCCCGAGCCGCCCCGCCTGACGCTAGAAGGCAGGTTCTTGAGAGCTACTTCGAGAAAAAGGTCGAGAGCTGGATCTTCCTAGGTCCAATTATCCCGCACCTAAACGACCATCGAGAGAATCTTGAGCAGATCATCCGCATAGCAAAGGCCACGAACAGCAGACTGCTCTTCGACAAGCTGAATCTGAGACCATGGGTGTTGGAGAAGTTGACCCCGTTCCTCGTCAGGGAAGTTCCTCAGCTCCTGAACGATTTGCCTATGCTTCTCAGCGAGAAATCCGACTACTGGAACAGGAAAGCCAATGAAATAGAATCGCTCTGCAGAGGGTTAGGCGTCAGATGCGAGTACGCGTTTGCTCCTGTAGCTGCGAATACGGACATGTAGCGCGAAAGGGCTGTGCTTGTGAATTCTGCAGATGCCTTCGTGCTTGACGATAGTGCAGGGCTAAGGGGAGGCAAATGCCACCTAGCACAGCTCAAGAGTCTTGTCTAGATTCGAGAGATTTTCAATCCCGTTCTTTCTTATGACCACGATATCCTCGATTCTTGCTCCACCCACTCCAGGTTTATATAGCCCCGGCTCTACGGACGTCACATGGCCTTCTCTCAGCGGCTCATCGACGAGAACCGAAAGATTAGGTCTCTCTCCAATGGTCAATCCTACGCCATGGCCTAGGGAATGTATGAACCCGTGAGTGCGCGCTTCCTCATTGCCCTTCAGCAAGTCTTTTTGTGTCTTGTAGCCCTTCCTTTCGAATATGTTGCACACCAGTTCTGTCACCTCCTTCCCGTTTGCGCCTTCACGCAGATTATCCAAGGCCGCGAGTTGAGCCTCAAGCACGGCCTCGTGCATTGCCTTGATCTCCAGGGAGGGTCTTCCCACTACGTACGTCCTTGTCGTGTCAAAGCAATAGCCACCGGGCTCCTGTGGAAAGATGTCGAAGACAATTGGCTCTCCTTCCCGGATTGGGTCGCTGTCTTCTCCGCGGTAGTGGGGGTCTGCGGATCCACTTCCGGCAGCGAATATTGTATCTTCTGTGTCAACCAGTCCTTCTTCGGCAACGAAACGCTTGATGTACCGCTTGACCGTGCCTACTGTCAGAGGTTCTCCCTGATAGGACAGGGCCTTTCCTTGAATCGAGCTGTTCCTAAGAATCTCTAGAGTCCTCTCCACAACTTTCTCTGTTCTTGTTCCGACGCTTCGTATTTTGTCAACTTCGACCTGATCCTTAGTTTCTCGAAGAGCGTCGAGAAGAGTTGGCCGCTTCTCTCCAACTATCCTGTGTCCCTTTCTTCTAAGCGCCTCAATCAAATCGAGAGCGCTGCTGATTTCGACTTTGCCGTAGAAACCTATTCTTCCTCTTGCCTTATGTTTTCTAAGCACTTTGTCGTAGAGTACTGCCTGTGCCTTGCTCCTCCCGTAGCGTTGAAGGATCTTCTCGTAGCCATACTCTGAGTAAGTCTCAATCTGTTTGATTCTGCCTTTCTTTGCGCTTCCCACATCTATGTTGCTGACGACAAGTATTGGGTCGTTGGCTCTAGTCTTGAGGTAGACGCCTCCTCTCGTCACTGCCGCGCCAACAGTATAGTACAGCTCAGGATTTCCGAAGGTAGAATCTCCGATGACGATGATCGCGTCCAGCTTGTGATCCTTCATTTTTCGATTTATGTCGGAAAGCATTCTGATTATCACTCACACAATAGATCCGTGATTAGTTAGGTTGTTGATCTATGGAGCTTGCAGATAAACAGTCATGTCGATGATTCACAATATCCTTGGCAGAGGAACATGAACGTTCTGTTCGAATGGTTCGCTCGATTTTTCTAGAGTACTCAGCAAGAACTGTTGCTGCTTTTAAGACGGTCAATGGAAGCTAGCAAAGTTTAAGAGGCGTCCTTTCGAATTCTGCGACTCAACTTAGGAGTGATCGAGTGAGCTTGAGGAGGCTCGGCAAGATTCTTCATCTCTCAAAAAGCCGAAGCCTCGTCGTGAAACTGACCTCGGAACCATCGATGAAGATTGGATCTAAGGTTCTGGATAGTAAATTGAGAGAAGTAGGGGTCATACAGGACATCTTTGGTCCTGTCGCTGCTCCATATGTGACAATAAAGCCCACTCTCCCTGATTCCGGTTCTCTTGTAGGGAAAGTTGTCTACATCGCGGATTAGCAGTCATGGTGAAATAGTGTGACCGATGACTCAGAGGCGAGCATGCAGACCTCGAGTATACGGCCGAGAATCAGGGTGTGTCCGGAGTGCGGTGGATCGAAACTGATGAGAGACTACGATGCTGCTGAGATAGTCTGTGTCAACTGTGGATGCGTAATCGCTGAGAAACTGGTCGATTCACGTCCTGAATGGAGAGCGTTCGATGACGAACAGAAAGCCAAGCGGACACGTGTCGGAGCTCCGTTGACTTTCACAATCCATGACAAAGGTCTCTCAACCATCATCGACTGGCGAGACAAACGCGCTGGCGGAAAGGCGCTCACCCCAGCCGAACGGCTTGACCTGTACAAGCTGAGAAAGTGGCAAAGAAGGGTACGTGTTTCTGACGCGACAGAGAGAAATCTGGCAGTGGCTCTCTCTGAGCTGAGCAAACTGTCCTCAGGTTTGAACCTCCCGAAGAACATACTCGAAACAGCATCAGTAATCTACAGGCGAGCAATCAAGAAGAAGCTGATTCGAGGCAGATCGATCCACAACGTAACCGCAGCCGCGATATACATGTCATGTAGACAGTGCGGAATAGCACGAACACTTGACGAGATCGCATCCTCATCTAATCTGAACAAGAAGGACATTGGCAGAAGCTACAGGTTCATGGTTCGCGAGTTAGAGACCTTCGTTCCTCCTTCAACCTCAGTGCATTATGCTGCACGGTTCAGCAACAAGCTGGGAGTAAGCGGGAAGGCCGAGGCAATCGCGCTGAAGATTCTTGACATCGCGAAGGGTATGAAATTGACAAGTGGCAGAGGGCCAACGGGCATAGCCGCCGCGGCAACCTACGTTGCCACAGTCCTGACCAATGAGAGAAGAACTCAAAGGGAGATAGCGGAAGTGGCGAACGTCACAGAGGTAACGATAAGAAACCGGTACAAGGAGCTTCTTGAACGCCTCTTCGTAGAAGTTCCATTGTAAGGACCCTCTATTTCGCCTATGCCATATTCTCCGCCACAACTGCCGTAGACCATGAGCAAGACTTTTCTTAGCTCCGATCATCCTTCCCCAGAATGGAGCGTAGCGTCGACGAGAGCGAGAGAGCTGGCAGGACTGGGAACATTTCAATTCCTCGCCATGAATAGGCGGGGAGTATTCTACCCGTTCCTAGCCGTGTACGCCTACCAGCGCCTAGGCGCAAACCTGATGCAGGTCGGGTTGCTCAGCGCACTTCCAATGTTTGCCAGCTCGATTACTCAACCGTACTGGGGAAGGCTATCAGACAGGACAGGAAAAAGGAAGTCATTCATTATCATTGGAGAAACAATTGCTGGAATCGCCTATCTTCTAATGATGGGGCTCAACGAGGTCTGGCTTCTGATACTGGGGCTCACAATCCTAGAGGGATTCTGGTCAATGAGCAATGTTGCCTGGTCTACCCTGATTATCGACGTAGCATCGCCATCGGAAAGAGGGCGTGTCATGGGTTATCTGAACACGATCGGCGTAGCAGGCATGGCTTTCGGAGTCTTTGCTGCAGGCGTCTTGTACGATACAGCGGGCTTCGTCGTCAACTTCATGCTCTCAGCAGCGATGATGTTTGTGAGCGCTGCCGTCGTCTGGGTTTGGGTGGATGACCAGAAGAGAACAACAACGCCGGCCGAGAGAGCGGCCGCGAGGCCGGAGGAGACGAAAGGAGACGTGCCGATGCTGAGAATGCTTGTGCTAACGAGTTCTCTCAGCATGTTTGGCATTAACGGCCTGAGACAATTGATGATGATCTTCATGGGCAGTGGTCTCGGCTTCTCAGGGACCTTGATTGGCACGGTTTCTGCAATAGGGAATGTCACAAATCTGATTCTAGGAATCCCAGTGGGCTATCTTTCAGACAAAGTGGACAAAAGGAGGTTGTACTTGGTCGCATTGGCTCTGAACACTGTAACTCCTGCCGTACTTTTCCTTTCAGAGACTCCTTTTCACTTCGTCCTGGTTTCGGCCTTGGTGGGCATGTCGTGGCCACTTGCAGAAACCACCGCATTTCCCATGGCTGGCGATTTTGCTCCAGCGACCAACAGAGGCAAGTTTCTGGGATATTTCAACGCCGTGAGATTCCTGTTTGGTTTTGGTTTGCCTCCATTCCTGTTGGGAGGATACCTTGCCGACTATCTCAAGAACATACGCATAGCAGAAGGTTTGCAGGAAAGACGGGCACTGATCGTATCATCCAAAGAAACGTTTCTGGTAGCCATAATCATCACTCTCATCGGCTTTATCCTCTGGATTCCCGTTCTGAAGAAACGAGAGAGCTAACAGCAGCGCGCTGTTAGCCCACCTGAAGGAGCGAATCCCAGAGTTGTACGCAGAGGTTGCAAAGATGTAGCATGCATCTTCCCTAGCACGGAGGCACTTGTTCCAATATGGCTCAGCAAGATCTGTAGCTAGCTGCGACTAATGCTTTGTCTCTTGAGTCAGCACTGTCTTCTGCTCTTTTCTCTTCTTTCTTCTGTAGATGAGGTACGCTAGAGCGCCGATTACTTCGAGTGGAAATGCTGAGACCAGCAATATTACCAAGCCACGGACCACTGTGTAGAGTCCTCTAAACGCCGTCTTGACGATCTCACTCCAATCCATTCCAGGGAGCGTGAACGGCGGAGGAGGCTCAATTATGCGGACGGCAATCAAGGACATGGCTACGTTTCGCTCAAGGTAGTTCAGCTGCCCCCGAAGGCTTTCAATTTGCCCTCGTACACGTTCCAGTTCCTTCTCAACCTTCAGAACCTCGTCGACAGTTCGAGCCATGCCCAATATCTCGTGGAGTCGCTTCTCCTGCCTCTCCAGGTTCTCCAGCCTGGCTTTCAGGTCAATGTATCGCTCTGTGACATCTTCACTGTTTGATCTCTCATCTAGAATTCTGCCGTATCCTTCAATCTCTCGGAGTGCTGCGTGGAACTTGTTTTGGGGAACTCGAATCGTTATTTCGGCCACGGCTTGCGTTCCTTGAGTCGAGCGGGATGATCCTGCCACATAGCCGCCGTAGGCTTCGGACAGGGCTCTGATCTTGACAAGAGCGCCTTGCATGTCACTTGTTTCCAGTGATACGTATCCGTTGTAGACGACCATTCTGTCTTGAGGGAGTTCAGTCCCTTTTGTGATTATGTCCCTGACAGTCTGCGCCGTCACCAATGGCTTTGCGTACTCTGTAAGGCCGCTTCGCTGAATATCGTAGGAACCCAAGTAGAAAGAGCTGACCAGTACAATCACCACCACTGCCAACGCAGTTAACATCTTATTTCGTGTCATGTTCCATCAGTCGCTATAGACCAGATGGAGGCATATGATCCGATGTGTTGGAACGTGTTGTTCAAGAAATAGAACAGCTCTGGAAAGGAGGTACCGGCCAGCCGCGCCCAGTATAGCGTCTTGTAGGCACTCTTACACGCTAAACCTCAGCAAAGTACTGACAATATCTAGCTCATAGGTTGCGGAATCGTTCTGGTTCATGAGGCCCTTTCTTGTCTACGGTCTTACGTTCGAGCAGGGATGAGCGTTGATGGAAGAGTCCTTAAGCAGATGAAAGCATACCTGATCTCTCAGGTGCTAACTATGCCTCAACCACAATTTGAGATCTACAAAGACACCGCTGGGAAATTCCGATGGAGATTGAGGGCTGCCAACGGAGAGCCAATAGCGGCCAGTGAAGCCTACGAATCCAAGGCTGGGTGCGAGAATGGAATCGCTGCAGTCAGAGAGGCCGCTCCGAAAGCAGTGGTTCAAGATCTGACCAAGTAAAGATCACTCAGACCCTTTCCCGCGGGATGATCGCTCCTCTTTTTTCTTTTCTGGCCAACTACCGTACTTAACACATGTTATCGAAGCCTCTGAGGTCAGGTAGCCCTCCGGTTTGTTCGCAGTCACGTACTGGGAATTTGCCTTTTTTGAATAAAGAATTCTTATCTTGTGATTCGTACGGTGATGATGAGCGCCTGAGCTTGCTCAAAAGGAGGTGGAGATACTGGGTAAACCAAGGCAAGTAAAGAAGCCTAAGAAGAAGAAAGAATAGTAACTGGCACGGTTATTCTCTCAACTCTTTTTCCATCATCGTATCTGGCCTCTGTGAATCGCTGTCTGGAGAACGGGGCTCATGAGGCGCGCGCTTGTCTCAGCCATTCTTCTGGTCGCTTCATCTGTATCGCCTGCAACGTGTAATGTAGTGGGTTGTCTTGTTTGGCGTTTCTTCGTGTGCGCTGGCACACTGCCAAGAATAGGAAAACCTATTTGCGGCCTTGATCACCAGCGAAATCATGAGCACCAGAAAAGTTAGGATCTTGGGCTTTGCAGGAAGCCTTAGGAAGGGCTCCTACAATAAGATGCTTCTCAACGCGGCAACGAAACTTGTTCCCGGGGATGCGGAGATAGAGGTCTTCGACTTGGAAGGAATTCCTCCCTTCAATCAAGATTTGGAGCAGAACCCTCCTGAAAAGGTGAAGATATTCAAAAAGAAGATCAAGGGAGCTGATGCGATTCTGATTGCAACCCCAGAATACAATTACTCCATCCCCGGAGTTCTGAAGAATGCTATTGACTGGGCGTCACGTCCGTATGGAGACAACTCTTTCAGCGGTAAACCCGTAGCCATCATGGGAGCTTCGATAGGCATATTCGGTGCAGCGAGAGCACAGTATCACCTTCGCCAAACCTTCGTCTTCTTGGATATGCATCCGGTGAATCATCCTGAGGTGATGATTGGTCCGGGCGAGGAGAGATTCGACAAAAACGGAAACTTGGTCGATGAACGCGGGAAAGAGAAGGTCAAAGAACTTGTAGTAGCACTCGTGAAGTGGACTAGAAGACTGAGGGGCGAATAACAGTCCACTAGACAGAAACGGTGCTCGGTCTAGGTTCAGTGCACGCCGTAGAGAATGGCACAGAAGCCAAGGCCCTTGGGCGCATGTCTCGCTTTGATACAGAAACCCTTCAGCATTTGATGAGGCCAGTTTCTCCATGAAAACGCGAGGGTTCATCGAATCTCGTGCCACAGTGTTCGGGGTTCTGGCGATTCTGTTCTGGAGCTCGACCGCAGCCTTCTCGAGAAGCCTCGCAGAGGCCCTTGGAACTCTCACGGCAAGTTCCTGTGTGTTCCTACTAGGTGGTACGATGGCTTCTCTTCACATGATATTGACTGGAAGGCGGCATCGGAGATCACTCAGTTTTCCTTTTCGCTATCTGGTTGGATGCGGAACCCTGTTCATTGTCTACATGGTCAGTCTTTATGTGGCGATTGGGCTTGCGTCAGGCAGACAACAGGTCCTTGAGGTTGCTTTGATCAACTATCTCTGGCCAGCTCTAACACTGGTCTTCGCGGTTCCCATCCTGAGGAAGAAAGCACGGGCATGGTTATTCGTTGGCATCCTTATCGGATTCACCGGCATCTTGTTCTCCATGTTACCAGAGAGCTTTTCTTGGCTTCTCTTTGCAGATAATGTGAAAGCGAACTGGCTTCCATATCTATTGGCCTCTGTAGCCGGAGTCACATGGGCCCTGTACTCGAATTTGAGCAGATTGTGGGGCGGTCAGGCCGAAAGCGGTGCGGTGCCCATTTTTCTTATCCTTTCGGGATTGGTGCTTATGGCTCTGAAAGTCTTCTTTCCTGAGGATACGCGGTGGACGCTGCGAGCTGTTCTGGAAATGATCTACATGATGGTCTTTCCAACCGGACTTGGCTATCTGTTCTGGGATGAAGCTATGCGAAAGGGTAGAATCATCCTTGTTGCTTCTCTTTCCTACTTCACTCCTTTGCTTTCATCAATAATCGCAACAGTGTATCTCGGAGTGAAAACGGGATGGAACTTGTGGGCAGGGGCCATGTTTGTTGTGGTTGGTGCTGCAGTATGCAAACTGTCTGTGCAGGACGATTCCCAGTAGCCGCCTTAGATGGTGTGCGCTCATTCAGCTACTTGGATTCTAGGCAGATCCTTCGCTGTAGAGCAGCCCCAAAGATCTGAACAGGAAGACTGCTAAGATA
>CAZGRO010000060.1:3377-9243 GCA_964528315.1 uncultured Candidatus Bathyarchaeia archaeon | reverse complement strand
AGTAACGAGGCTTTTGTCAGAGGCTACCTTGAGGGCGTAATGGCAGCAAGATTTCATACGATCTATGCGGATGTGGACCGGATGGCCTTCGAACGAGTACGTGCGCGCCGACAAGGAAAGAAGCGATGAAGGCGCCATTGAATCATTTGACAGTGCGCGGAAACGAAATAGAAGAAACCTTCGGCCAGAGAAGTGCAAACACCATTCGCCTCGAATTCGCGCCAAACCGCTCACTTGTTCAGGTGATGCGAAGATGACCGGTCAGGCAAGGTGAATATGATCGCTTCTTTGTCTTAATTGCTGATTACTGCCTTTCGGTGCAGAGTAACGTGCTGGGGTTGTGTTTCGGGGCCGTGGAACACGAGAAGATAGGCGTTGCTGAACTCGAGAACAAGTTAGCGCGCTTTATCCAATTTCCCACCCAGAAGGACAGGCGGCTGATCGTTGAGTTGAAGGATGGGAGCAGTCGTCTGGTTCAATGCGAGAAATGCGGAAAAACCGATGGCTTGGAGGTGCGGCCAAATTCCCCCCGATTTGCCAACTACCTCATCATTTGCCGAAACGATTCCACTAGGCTCTTCATAACCATCCACCCGGAAGAAGCTCCCTGACCTTTGCTTCTATAATGGCGCGACGTTTCAAGCCTCCAATCCTTTCCTGGACACGGTGAGTGCCAGTTGGCCGTTTAGCGAAATGCAGGAGGCATCAAACATATTAGACGATACCGCGAGACATGGCAGTATTCAGAGGATGAGTCCTGAAGGTGCGGGAGTATGGCAGACCTTAGGGACCTTGTGAAAGGCCGCGATATTCTGAGGCCTTATGGTCAGCTGGATGTTCTTCCGCTGTACGCAATAGTTTCCTCTCAACTGGGAGCCTTTCTCGGGGACCGTGAGATTGCTTCTAGGATTTGGCTGAAGGAGCGAACCTTGCTGAAGCGCGGCTCACAACTTCCCCGCCTCAGCGTACAGGAGATGGCTGGAAAGGTGAGCTCTGGGCTTCTTGAGGTCAGGGCGAAGATGGGTTTGGAGGAGGCGAGACCCAGCCTAGACTCCACGGAGCAGAAGATCTGGAGCTATTTTCCGCCAAGGAAGCTGTGCGACTACTTCTACGCAACCAACCATGAGGGCCAAGGCAAGGAGATCGACAGAATATTCTACGACATCGACCGCCCAAAGGACATGGCTCACGAGAAAGCCCGAGAGGTAACTCAGCTGTTCCTTCAAGAGGTTATGGCTGACGACAGGTTCCAGCAGTTCGTGTCAGGCAGCCCTTTCGTTGCATGGACCGGATCCTCATTTCACATCTACCTCTTCCTAAAGAAGAGGCAGAAGCACAGCTTCTACCTCGACCAGCTCCAGTACACGGAGAAGGATCCGGAGAAGGGTTTCACCGCCAAATGGCTTCAAACGGTTAGGAAGAAAACCCAGATCAAGGTCATCGCGGGCCACGAGAAGAAGCCGGGAATCATCACCATAGACCCATCACAGACCCCTTCAGGAAAACTTGCAAGATCGCCGCTCGGATCTTTACACATGTCCAGCTATGAAACGGTGGATGGCGTATCCTTGCCAGTCGAAATCGATGAACTGCAACACCCGGGACTGACTCAGGCACTTGAGGAGTACACACCTGAACGCCTTATTGACGGGTTACCTCGGTTGTCAAAGATCCTGTCCTCGGCCCAGACACAGTAATCTAAACACATTTCTCGGGGCAGGCAGGTGGACTCACGCAATTACTGTTCCTATGACGACGATATTTGAGAGGAGCGCGTGTCCGGTCGGCTACAAGGTTTGTCATCGTCAGCGCGCATGTATGTCGGAGGAGTCATTCCACCAACAAATACATACGCGATACTCACACCTTACCTTGCAGTGATCGGATTAGTCGCAACCGCAACCGTAGCCGTTAAGAAAGGCAGAAACTAGAACCAGCTGCAAACCTCGCATCTAGGAAACATCTGGGTCCTACATAACTTCCACGAGGAAACCAAAACCCGCATCCTATCTATATCCCATATCCCTTAGTGCGGCCGTCGCAATTTGAGCTTTTTATCGCTTCTCCTTTTCAGCGCGCGACTTTACGACTACCTGACTCAATTCCTTCAGTGTTCAAGGGAGCCTTTTCAACAGCCAGCCCACCGACTATCTGAGAGCATTAAGGTTTGAGCCTATTCATTATCTCGTTCGCGAACGCCTTTGCCCGCTCCAATCTTGCTGCATCGGGTTGACCTTGACTGTTGTCAGCTCGCGCCCATTCACGGAGTTGCGGATTCGGGCTAATCCACATGATGGCCTTAACCAGTCGAGAGAGTTGTCCTTGGCAGTCAAAAACGCCGAGAATATTAGCCCCCACTGCGGCGTCCCTGAATTTCTGAATCCATCCTTGCAAAGGCGGGAAGTCCTCTGGTGCCGCGTGAGTGATAAACAACGCTATTGATCTATTCTTGACATGTGTTTCCAAGAAGGTCTTGGCTTGCTTATCTGGACCTTGTGGGTGTATTGGAAACCCTAGAAATGAGAGGTCGTAGCCTTCAAGTGATGTGACGTCATCAACTCGTCTAATTTCTTTTGGTTGAGGAATCGCACCATAAATGGCTTCAGCAACTTTCTTCGTATTCCCTGTCCGAGACATGTAAGCAACCAAGACTTTCATGTACGATCCCCAATACACTACTGATTGAACAGTATTTCAAAGTAGCGCGTACCGTCAAGTACCGAGAGATCGTCCATGAACAGTCGAGTATGTGTGCATCAGTTGGTGTGGCCGTCGTAATTTGGCTCGTCGTCAGTAGCTAGTTGTGCGTGAGTGGGTGAGGTGAGTGGGTCTCTCTGACATCCTCAAGGCTAGCACATGCGAGGGCTGCAGGCATCATTGTCCTATGATAATGCAGAGAGTGTTCTCTTTCCTCTCGCAGTGTTTGAAGACTTATTAGAGAGATGAAGAACCGCGAGCCGAAGCTAGTTGAGAAATGTTCGGTTCACGACGCGGATGCGCGTGCAAGAACTTCTGCTCCTAGGGGTTCTACTCATCTCACTCACCCTAACCCTCAACACGACCCCACCAAGTGAGGCGCAGCAGGAATGGTCAATAATAATCACCGGGCTAGTTGACCGCCCCTACAACCTCTCACTCAGCGAGATGCTGAAAATGCCGACAACAGTTGTTGAGGCGGAGCTGTACTGCGTAGACGGCCCCGCCCAACCCATTCTGCAGGGAAAATGGAAGGGTGTGGCCTTGAGCGCGGTTCTGGAGAGAGCGGTTCTTAACAATGGCGTGGTGAAGATTGCTTTTCACGCTGGAGACGGCTTCAGTTCAGACCTGACTGTGGAAGACGCGCTGAAAAAGGATGTAATCATCGCTTACGAACTCAACGGCCAACAAATGCAAGGATCAAAGCTTTCTCCCGGCAATAGACTTGTTGTGCCAGGCCAGTGGGGGTACAAGTGGGTTTCGGGCGTCGCCAAGATTGAGGCTGTGGACTATGATTTTCTGGGCGTCTGGGAGAGCAGAGGCTACCCGGACAAAGCCACAATCAGTCCAGTGCAGCAGGCGTGTGCGGCAGATGCTGTTGATCCCGGGGTATACTTGGCGTTCGTGATAATGGCCTTTGTCGTCTTGGTTGTCGGCAGGTCCTACCTCAAACGCCGACGCATCGAAAGCGAATCAATTTCATAAGCCGATACACAGGAATTTGGCGGCGGCGCCTGATAAGCCCTGTACCAGATCGCCAGTGCCGGAGAAGGCCAGCCAGGTCCTAGAGCATGTAGTAGTACACGTAGTACGCTACGCCGAGAAGCAATGCAACAGCCCAGAAAATCGTGGTCACTCTCATGCTCAATCGCACGTTGCGTGGGTGCTTTCGAAAGAACCACACACCAGAGATCTCTGCGTAGCTTCCAACAATCACATGGATCCACGTCATGAAAGGGCCGAATTCCCTGGGCCTTGACGCCAAGAAGCCAAGACTGGTCATGAACGATCTTCCCATGATCAGGAGAATGGAGATGGCGTTCAGCACAACCGCCAAACCCATAAACAGGCGATGCTTGCCAAGGCTCTTCCTTCCTGCCTTCATGTGATAGATCCCCAGGATGAGGAGCGCGAAGATCGCGAGCTGCAAGAGCAGATTCAGATCATATATGGAAAACTCTTTCATCACCAGATCCGTCTCCCATCGACGCGCGAATAGCACGTAGCCTACCTAGAGCCTTGCCACGATAAAGTACTATGCACACCATGGCGCAGGTTTTTGAAAACGATGCCCTATCTGCTTCTCTTTCTTCTAGTTATGAGAAGGGCCGCAGCCGACGCGGCAAGAGCGGTCGCGCCGATCTCAGAGAACTCTGGCACCTGCACCTCGCTGGACCAGTCGCTCCAGCCGTGGAGATTGCAGTGGGCTCGAACCTTAACGTTAGGGCTTCCCTGTATCTGTCCCAGCTCCAGCTCCACGGTGAACGGGTTGCTGTTCTGCGCCTGCAGGTTGAAGCTCTTAACCTGGCCGGCTACGTCAACCTCAACAACATCCACATAGTGGCCGCCGCTTGGGTTAAGGTGCCTGATCTGAACCTTGATCTTGCCAGCGGAACCTTGTGAGAGGTTGTCTACTTGAAGAACAGTCGGCACATCTGCCCTGACAACCTTAACAACACCGGCAAGAACCGCAACGGATACCATTGCCAGCAACACAAAACTCAGTAGCTCTCCTTCTCCTGTACGCCTCTTAATGAGCCGTCTCACAGCTATCGCCTTCCCCTGTCCTCGTTCTTCCAGTATTTATCTATTGATGATCCGCCAAGGTTGAGGAAGACAGCAGAGCGCGGCAGTAGTCGATACACTTTTCCCCTAGCGGATACACTCTAGTCAGCAGCGGAGGTTGATTTGGGAGGCCCTATTGCTATGACCGATCTTGTTCGCATCTCAAGAATTATCCATGCACCAATTGGTTTCGTTTATGAGTGGTGTACTGATTATCGGGAGGACGACTACAGGATTACCAGATCCAAATCGCGGAGGAGGTTTCTGGAGAGGACGAGGCGGAGAGTGATCTACATAACCAAGGAGAAGGGAAAGCCTGTGAGCTCTGCCAGCATAGTCACACTTCATCCTTCAAATGCCTGGCATGTCAACTCAATAGGCGATGATCGTGACATAGTCGGCGACTATCACCTGAGAAAGCTTGGCGGTAAACGGACTAGGCTTGACATAGTCTTCAGAATCAAACGGAAATCAGCCAAGGCGCCAAGCAAATCAAAATTCCTCAAGCACATCAACGAGATCTGGGATAAGTACGTCGAAAGGCTTGAGAAAGACTACAGAACGCATAGAGAATAGGGTGGGCGCGCGGATGCGTGCGCTTGCTCTGTAACCTACCCGGAGATGGCAAGTCTTCTCTCCTTCACTATATCCAATATTCGCCTGAATTCATCCGTTCCCGCCCGCTCTGTGAGCTCGTATATCGCAGCTTCACTCGTCGTTATCACAGCGCCTGCATCTCTCATCCTTTCAACCGCTGCCTCCAAGTCAACGCTGGCATTTGAGGACAGAGCGTCTTTCACAAGGTGAACATTGTAACCGGCTGAGAGCAGGTCAAGAACCGTCTGAAGCACGCAGATGTGTGCCTCAATTCCACATACAAAAACCGTTCTCCTGCCCGCCTCTCTCAGTTTACTCATGAACTCGCTGTTTTGGCAACAGCTAAACTCCAGCTTCCTGACTGTGGGCGACCCGGACAAGATCTCCCTGAGTTCCGGCACGGTCGCGCCTAGCTTCTCCTGCTCAGTCACCAAGTTAGGTAGATGCATTACAGCTGCAACCTTGCCCAACGCCTTAACATTCTCTATGAGCCGCTGCTTCGTCAGCA
>CAZGRO010000060.1:0-3277 GCA_964528315.1 uncultured Candidatus Bathyarchaeia archaeon | reverse complement strand
GCTGCTTCGTCAGCACTGTGTCTATCAGTTTCTCTTGCACATCAATGACCAGCAGGATGGAATCCTCCCTCTTAGCTCTCAAATCCAAACAGCCATCACCACAGATTCTCATCTCATTCGTTTAGCTCTCTCGCCTTTAAGATCACTCCCGCGTTCCTCAAGTCATACTACCGACGCGATGGCAAATCTTATCTTTTAATTGAACTGATTGAATCGTCTCCCTCTTCATGAATGATGGCATTGAGATGCGATCACACATCTGCGATTCGACTCAGGCGAGAGATTTGAGTGACCTCATCGGAAACAGTGGCGAAAGCCCTGAGAACAAGACACCTCCTCAGGCTTCTTCCAGCGCCACAAGTCACTTGTTTTGGGCGCTATGCATTGTGGGATTCTTCGCAATACTCAGCTCAACTATGTCCAAGAACCCCGTGCTCAATCCCTTTGCTCGCAGTCTGAATACTCCAGACTCCATGATCGGCTTTGTTGCCGCCGCCTCCACAGTCCCAGGAATTTTGATCAGCCTGCCTGCCGGCTCACTTTCAGACAGGTTCGGGAGAAGACGCGTTCTCTTCGCCTCCGGTGCCGTGTTCGCATCAGCTCCTTTCTTCTATCTCCTCGTTGATTCCTGGTGGCATCTGGCACTGGTCAGATTCTATCACGGCTTCGCCACGGCCACGTTTGTCCCGGTTGCCAATGCCTATGTCGCAGAGCTCTTTCCATCCAGAAGAGCTGAACGCATCTCCCTCTTCTCCTCCATAACCACAATCGGAAGAACGCTCGCCCCATTCCTAGGAGGCTACATTCTCTTTGCCACCAACTACGGATTCCACCAACTCTACTTGGCAGTGGGACTGTCAGGGACCGTAGCCCTGGTCACAGCTCTACTGCTGTTGAAAGAAAGGTCTCGCACGGATGGAAATGTGCAGAAACGGGTCGGTGAGAGAAGCTCGAGGCTCTTTGAGGGATGGGTGGTCGTTGCCTCAAACCCACGCATACTGACGGTTAGTCTTGTTGAGGCAGCGCAGTACTATGCCTTCGGCGCCACAGAGTTCTTTCTCGTAGGATATCTGAAGGAAATTGCACGATTGGACTCCTTCTCCATAGGCATAGTTCTAGGATTCCAGCTGGCTATAGTACCCATCCTGAAACCATTCATGGGCAAACTTTCAGACAAGATCGGAAGAAGAACACCGATACTGCTCGGCTCACTGATCAGCGCAGCCAGCCTCGCCTTGATCCCCTTCACCATTCACTTCCCCCTTCTCCTACTGATATCGGTGCTGTACGGCTTTGGCTTTTCCATGGTGACCGGTTCAACTCCAGCCTTGGTCAGCGAACTCACCGCAGAGACTCTTGTAGGAACAGGTATGGGTTTTCTGGGCACAATAATGGATGTTGGCCAGACACTGGGACCAATCATTACCGGCTTCATTCTTTCTAGTCGTCTCGGGTACTCAGGATCATTCACAGCACTGACAGTCATCATCTTGGCCACCTGCGCCATTTTTCTCGTTGCCAAAGTAGGCAGAAAGATCTCTTGATCACCTTGCGCAATCTCCCACCAATGCTCAAGCAAGCGCCGAGATTTCGTTGAATGCTTTCCGCAGCACCTCGCCTCACCCCCAAGACCGCTCGCATATGATTCGTCTTAAATACAGTCGGAAAGGAATCTATGAGAGAGAATTCCAAGCGTCGATGGAGGAAGATCGCTTGAATGAGGAACTGAAGAGCGCTGAGAAGATTATCGTTGGAGACATCTGGGCTTCAAACGAACAATTCCAGAACCTAGTGAAGATGTGCGACGAGTTCGGAAGCAGATTCGCCGGGACAGAAGGCGAAAAGAAAGCCGTCGAATTTACGGCAGGTAGGCTGAAGGCCTACGGCCTGACGAAGGTCGCGGTAGAACCATTCCGTTACACGGGATGGTTCCGAAGAACAGCCGAGATGGAGATGGTGAAACCGTTTCGACAGGAGTTACCATGCATATCCCTCGCCCTCTCCCCCTCCACTCCCGAAGGACTCGAGGCTGAGGCAATAAGCGTCGGCCCAGGGAAGAGACAAGACTATGAGAAGGTCAAGGATAGAATTCGCGGAAAGATTGTCGTCTGCTCAACAGAGCCTTTTGATGGGGAAGGAAACTGGGGCCATCGCAGAACAAGGTATGGTTTTGCGGTCCTCAACGGAGCCTCCGCCTTCGTGTTCATGCAGCACCTTCCCGGCCAACTACCTCAAACGGGCTCCCTGAGGCCCGGATACCGAATGATCGGCGAAATTCCCGGAGTAGGAGTCTCGCTTGAAACCGGATCATTCATTCTTAGGCAACTGAAACAGGGCCCCGTCACAATGCGTTTGAATATTCAGAATGAAATCAAGCAAAACTGGACCGCTTACAATGTTGTCGGCGAGATTTCAGGTTCGAAATATCCTGAGGAACTGATACTCGTCGGCGCCCACTTTGACGGCCACGACATAGCTCAAGGAGCAGCAGATGACGCTTCAGGGGCAGTGGTCGTGATGGATGTGGCGCGAGCCATGATGCCCTTCAAGCACTTGGCCAAGAGAACGATCCGATTCCTCCTTTTCGGAGCGGAGGAGCTCGGCGTAACAGGCTCAACCTCCTACCTTGACCAGCATAAGGCAGAGATCCCGAAGATGACATTGATGATCAACTGCGATGGAGCTGGAAGAGCTGCCCGACACCGATTCGCAGTCTACGGCCCCTTGGGGCTTGTGTCCTACGTTGACAACATTGCAAAGGAGATCAACTATCCCATGAACATCCCCACCCCTCTAGGCGCAGCCTCCGATCACTGGCCCTTCTTCATGGCCGGAATTCCCGCTATAGGTTTCGCTGCGGGAGCCGCCGATCCCCTGAGCGGAGCGGTTGCAGCAGCCATGGGCAGAGGGTTCGGACACACATCAGCCGACACAGTGGACAAGGTTGACCCCAGAGGCCTGAAAGAGGCCTCCATGCTTCTGGCCCAGTTCCTTCTGCGGATCGCAAACGAGGAGAAGCCAATCGCTGAACACACGCCTGTTGAGGACGTTCTGAAGAGGCTGGAAGAGAAAGGCGAAGCCGAGGCCTTGCGAATTCAGAAAAAGTGGCATCCCGACACAATTCGATGAACAAAATTCTACCAGTCGACGCATCCACCACCTCACGCCTGAATATCTACGAAGCATATCCAGAGCCATAACAGCTAGAGAATGAATGATTCGTTGGCCAATACATGGCATGTAGTTGAAAGTCCAGCGTGCAGCATTGGCCTTGAAT
>CAZGRO010000059.1:0-9416 GCA_964528315.1 uncultured Candidatus Bathyarchaeia archaeon | reverse complement strand
GATGGATGGTTGAAGGTATTCATTTCCGTTGATTTGGAAGGAATCTCTGGCGTGGTCCACGAGGAACATACTAGACGTGACGGAAAGGAGCATGACCGGGCAAGGAGGTTGATGACTGGTGAGGCCAACGCGGCTGTCTCGGGAGCATTCGAGGCAGGTGCCTCGGAGGTTGTGGTTAACGATTCGCATGGTACTATGCGGAACCTTATTCCGGAGGAGCTTCATGAAGAGGCTAGACTGATAACGGGTTCAACAAAGCCTCTGAGCATGATGCAGGGGATAGACCAAGGCTTTGATGCAGCCTTTCTTGTCGGATATCACGCGAGGAGAGGCACTTTGCATGGGATTCTTGACCACACATACTCTGGGGCGACGGTGAGCAGCTTCGTGGTCAACGGCCAGGAACTAGGTGAGACAGGTATGAACGCCGCCATCGCAGGCATCTTCAACATCCCAATAGTGCTCGTCACAGGGGATTCGGCTGTAACAAGTGAGGCGAAGGCTCTTCTGGGCAATGTGGAGACGGTGACCGTCAAGGAGGCGGTGAGTCGATGGTCAGCCAAATGCGTTCATCCAAACAAGGCGAGGCAGATGATAAGGCAGGGAGCGATTTCAGCTCTTAAGAGGCGAAGCGAGATGCGTCCGTTCAAATTGAAGCCCCCATTTGAGCTAAGGCTCGAACTCATGAATGCCGGCATGGCTGACGCAGCTGAGCTGGTTCCCGACGTAAAACGGGTAGCTCCACGAGTGGTAACGTACGCCTCGGACGATTTCATCAAGATCTACAAGGCCTTTCGGGCTATGGTGACTCTGGCTGGGTCCACGATAGAACGCTAGGTGCGAGAGAAGCTACTTCAAAACACAGTCGTCATGCGCTAGGATTCGCGCTACGCTGTCTTCAGATTGAACGGTTTTCCTTCATTAAGAATCTTCTCAGGAATCCTCTCCCTGTACTTCTTCAGGAACTCCACATCTTCAGATTTCTCTCTCAACTCGTCAGGTAACATGTGCGGGATCTCTTCGATTATCGGATAGAATCTGTCACATTTCGGGCATACCAGAAGCCCTTCAACTATCTCCTCCTTCTCCTCGAATACGTGAAGCTCAAGGGGATGATGCTTGTCAATTGGGCATGCAAGAATGTCCATCAGCCATCTCTTCAACATCCCACACCTAGCTCATACAGTTGCGTGAAGCCATATACTTCTTTCCATAGCCCTACCTAGTCCACACGCCTCTACCAACGCCCCGATAGACCGCTCTGCTCCTCTCAACCTGCGCTGAATCCATCAGATGAGCACAATCCACAATGACCGGGGATCGCCCCATCAAAGCAGTCAACTCTCGAGCGTCCAGCCGCTTGAACTCGTCATGAGCCACCGCAACTATCACACAGTCAGCCTTCTCCACCGCCTTCTTCGATGTCGGCTCCGCATGGTATCCCAAGTTACCTATCTCCTCACAGGAGAACTTGGGATCGTAAACTGTGACCCTAGCACCTCTTCTCTTGAGAAGCGAGATCAACTCCAAAGAAGGCGAGTATCGAGTCTCTTTCACATTTGGCCTGTACGAGATCCCGAGAACGGTTATCTTTGCCCTTCTCAAGGTCTTTCCAACAGATCTTAACCCGTTGGCCGCTAAACCCGCAACATGCCTAGGCATATCCTCATTCGTCAGCCGGGATGTCTTCACAATCCTGAGCTTAACTCCTTGGGATCTTGCCTCTTCCAGCAACATGTACGGATACACTGGTAGACAGTGGCCGCCGACTCCTACGCCTGGAATGTGAAGGTGGGAATATGGCTGGGAGTTAGCCGCGGCCATCGCCTCCATGTAGTCTATCCCGGAGTCTTCGCAGAAGGTTGCGAACTCGTTGGCGAGCCCAATGTTCACATCTCTGTAGATCGTTTCGAAAAGCTTGGTTGCTTCGGCCGTCTTGATATTTCGAACTTTGATCAATTCACCTTTGGTTATTGAGGAAATGATCGTGCAGGTTGACTCGAGGCTTCTCTTATCAATGCCTGCCACCACTCTGTTGTAGCTCTCAAGATCTATCAGGGCTCTTCCGCCCATAGCTCTTATTGGGCTGTATCCAACACCGAAATCCTCTCCTGCCCTGAGCCCTGAGTGCTTCTCCAAAACATTACTTGCGATCCTTTCGGTAACGCCGGGTCCACATGTCCCAGTGAATATGACCAAGGATCCTTTGCGAATTCCCTTGCCGATTTCCTTGCACACATTCTCAACCGCTGAATAGTCGGGCCTCTTCGACTGATCGATCAATGTTGGGACGACTATGATTATTGCGTCGCTTTCGGAGCATGCTTCCTCTATCTTGGTTGTTGCGTTCAGCTTTCCTGTACGCATATGCCTCTTCACGAGTCGTTCAAGGCCTGGCTCGTCCAAGTGAGAGTTTCCTTGATTGAGTCTTTCTACGACACTGGGGTTTATGTCGACCCCGATAACCTTGGCGCCAGCTTCCGCCAGGAGACATGCTGTTGGCAGCCCCATCCATCCCAATCCGATAACAGATACGGTGATGTTGCCTTTCGTTAGCTGCTTTTTCAGGTCTTCTGGTGAATCATCCAACATATTGACCAAACAGCAAGCCTCCTAGGAGAGAGGCATGTTCTCTCCCATTTATTGCTTTATTGAGCACAGCCAAATCGCATTCTCATATCTTTGCGGCAATGATCTCTGAAGAAGATTGATAACTGAACGATACGTAACTAGCATGCCCTGACTGCCCGGAGCCGGACAGAAATTGAGAGCATGGATCGACATACTCACACCGAAACAAGCCAACTTCTTCACCCCACTCATCAAGCGTCTTTCAGGACACGGAGCAGAGATTCTTGCGACAACGCGAAAATACCGGGAAGTGAATCAGCTCCTTGAAATCAGAAAAATCTCGGCCATCAAGATTGGTAGACATGGAGGGCGAATCCTCAAGAACAAACTTGTATCAAGTGCCGAACGCACAAGACGGCTAGCGCTTCTGCTGTCTAAAAGAAGATGCGACCTTGCCTTATCCTTCTCATCTCCAGAAGCAGCAAGAGTCGCATATGGCCTATCGGTTCCACACTACTGTGTCAGCGATTCACCTCATGCCGAAGCCGTTTCTCGACTCACAATTCCATTATCTAAGATGCTGTTCACTCCGAAGGTTGTTCCCAAGAGCGCTTGGAGCAGATATGGCATAGGAGAAGATCAAATTGTGCAGTATGACGCGCTGGATCCAGCTGCCTGGCTTAAAGAATTCAAACCTAATCCAAGAGTCCTAGACGACTTGGGCTTGGATCAGTCTCTCCCAATGATCACTGTTAGGCCTGAGGAAACCGAAGCCTCTTATCTTCTTGACAACGGTACACATGCGATTCAATTGGTGGCCCTGATTCGAGCTCTAAGACAGAAACTGCCTCGCTGTCAGATAGTCTTGTTGCCTAGATATGACGCGATCAGATCCACAAAGAAACTTATGGGCGAATCGGCCATCGTTGCTGATCGCGTAATCGACGCCACAAGCCTGCTCAGCTATTCCAGTCTCTTCCTTGGCGGAGGAGGAACTATGACTGCTGAGTCAGCGCTACTGGGGGTCCCAACGGTTTCATTCTATCCCGCTCCCCCAACATATGTGGACGAATATCTCATCAAGCTCGGGGTCATCGAAAGAATCAGAGACATAAAGGGAATTGTGAAGTACGCGGTTCGCATGTATCGTGATGATCGCTACCGAGAAGCGCTAAAGGCTAGAGCGATGAGACTCCTAGCTGGAATGGATGATCCCATAGCGATCATCGAAAAGCATCTAGTGCGCTTTCGCTGATGCCTTCAAATTTCTCCAGAGATAGATGCTGGCAAGTTTCTGCCAGATCAGAAGCCATGCAACGCCAACTCCGACTCCGATAAATGCTCTTAGAACTGCAATTAGCACTGGTGCGAATCCGCTTTGTGATGGCATGGTGAATTCGAAGACCAGCCTGAAGATCGCAAAGAGGCCAAACAGGATTGTGAGCCAAGCAGCAACGATCAGTCCGACAAGCGAGGCCAGTCTCTTCAGCATCAGACTCACCTTGGCATCAGAAAAAGCGTCACAAAGCCAAGCAGCGAACTAGCCGCTGTCAAAGCGATCATTATGCTCACTATCTGTCTCTCGCGAAGAGGTCCTCCGGCCAAAATAATTCTGGACAACGTTACCGGCGCCTTCCCATCATCCGCCGCCTCAAGCATTTCATTCTCAAGAAGCCGAGTCGGCCGATTGACTATCTGACGTCTCTCACGCAATCCCCCCAGGCTTGAGAGCAGGTAGAAGGCGTTCGTAATGTGGGGAATCATGGCAATCATCATCGGGACCTCCAACCTGCCCATTATCGTCAATGCGCCAATGGCTGCGCCGACTGAGAGGTCGCCTGTATCTCCTGAGAAAACGCGCGCAGGATACCTGTTGTACCTGTGAAAGGCCAGCAATGATCCCAGAAGGGCTGCTGGCAAAATAGTCTCATTGCCACGCCCAAGGACCAAGAGGTAGACGATCATTGACAAGGACAGCACGCTGCATGTTCCGCTCATGGCTCCGTTGAAGGGGTTCATCATGTTGATTGCGTTTGCAAGAACTGGTATCGCAATTAATATCAGCAAAGGATAAACGATTGTGAGTCTGGCGGTCCCAAGAAAAGGTATCGCCACATACGGAGCATACGTCCCTAACAGAACTATTGGGGCTGCAGCAAATGCCGTCAACATGGGCTTAAGCTTTGGGCTGAGAGGTTTCAGGTCGTCGATTATACCTATGAGTGTGGCGATGCTGACGCACAAAGTAAATGCCAAGAGTTTCCGCTGTTCTGCCGGAAAGAGGAAAGCAGCCAAAGCAGCTGAGGACACTAGGCCTATCGTGATCGCCAGCCCACACATCTCAGGCAGCTTCGGCCTTTCCCTCTTATGAACATCAATTCCAACTATTCCAAGCCTCGTGTTTAGTTTGGCGAGGAGACCTGTAGCCAGAAACGTCACTAGAAATCCTAGTCCCAGCAGCATCACGAGCGATACGAAATCAGTTGGCAAGGAAGGCTCCATTATTCTTCATCGCTTGACGAGGTCTTCCACAATCTGCTTATAATGCGAAACAAGCTGATCCACTCTGTCCCTTCTCTTTGCTTCGGCGAATAGTCTGAATGCTGGTTCTGTGCCACTAGGCCTTATCAGAATCCAGCTTTGGTCCTCATGCCAAACCTTGACGCCGTCGATAGTCTCGAGCTTCGTGCCGCTTGCTCTTTCTCTGATTCCCTCTAGAACCCTGTCCTTCTTTTCGTTTGGGCAGAACACTTTCTCTTTGGTGTTGTGATAGGTGGGTAGTTGAGAGATTAGGTTGGAGAGCTTTTCGCTTGTTCTCGCTAGTATGCCTGCTATGAAGGCCGCTGCAATTGTTCCATCTCTGACCGGTATGTGAGGCGAATACAGAATTCCTCCGTTTTCCTCCCCGCCAAGCTTGGCGCCGGTTTCAATCATCTTTCGTGAAACGTCCACACTTCCCACCCTAGTCCAAACAACCGTGCCACCGTACATTTTCGCAACATCCTCTATCAGCTGCGAGGAGCTCACAGGAGTCACAATCCTTTCCCCTGTATTGTCCATGAGGAAGAACTTCTCGATCAAGGCAAAGCTCTTGTCGCCCCAGTGGATCTGGCCCTTTTCGTCAAGAAATATCGCTCTGTCAGCGTCCCCGTCAAGCGCCACGGCAAAATCGATGTTTTGATCTCTAACGATCTCAGTGAGATATCTTAGGCTGTCCGGAGTTGGCTCCGAAGGCCTATTTGGGAAATTGCCGTCCACATTCGAGTTGATCGTGCGGACGCCGCATCCCAGCTCCCGGAGGAAATATGGGGTGGTCAATGCTCCAACTCCGTTTCCCGGATCAACCAGAACGGTCAGGCTCGCCTTGGCTATGGCGTCACGGTCAAAGTGTCTCCCAAGATCGCGAAGATAGGCATCTACTCCATTACTTCTTCGATATATCTGCCCGATCTTTCTCCAGTCAGCCACAGACCATTCTCTTCTTCCATAGATCCCCTCGATCAAAGCCTCCTCGGAGCGAGTCACCTCCACCCCATCCCTAGCCAAGACCTTCACCCCGTTGTACTCGGGTGGATTGTGACTTGCCGTAATCGCCAAGCCACCATCCATCCCCCAGTTTCTTGTAAGGTACTGGATGCATGGAGTTGGAGCAAGTCCAATATCATGGACCTCGCAGCCTACGCTCGTTAACCCTGCTATCGCAGCTTCTGTAAGCATGCGGCCGCTCACTCGACCGTCGCGGCCAACGAGAACCCGACCGCCTTTGAAAAAAGTCCCAATCGATTGGCTGAGTTCAAGCACTAAGCCTGCGGTGAGCTCTGTATTCACGACTCCTCGCACGCCATTAGTTCCAAAGAGACGAGTGTTGCTCATTCCCGAGGTCTTCCGCAAAGGTTCGTAAGGCAGGATGTAAGTTCCGCGCATCGCCCTTATGTAAGCTTAGCCTATTAATGGTGGAGCACCGAGGGGGCCACTTGTCCTGCCTAGGCTCAGACATCAACCCAAAAGATCCGCAGGTCAGGAGCAATAGGCCCACTTTGCAGTATGGGGCTGGAAGATCGGAACAGTTCGAGGCATCGGCGAGGGAATGACGTGTGAAAGGAATCTACACATTGGCAGTGCGGTTGAAGAGAGACGCAAGGTGCAGAGTGGGAGCCTTGGGGAACAACTGCTTCAGGAAAGGGCTGTATGTCTACACAGGTTCAGCCCGTGGAGAAGCGTCGACCTCGCTCGAAAGAAGGATCCAGAGACATTGGAGCAGGCAGAAACGTAGGTTCTGGCACATAGACTACCTTCTAGGCCTTGATGACTGCTCAATCATCGCGTGCGTGTATTCTGAGAGCGACAGAGATCTTGAGTGTGCGGTGAATAGAATCATCCGAAATCAGGTTGGGGGCATCTTCCCGGTACGCGGCTTCGGATCATCAGACTGCAACTGCGAAAGCCACCTCATGTATGTTCAGTCAAGCAACGATGTGCGAACTGTACATGCTCTGATGGCGGTTTACCGCAGATTGGGCCTGAAGCCCAAGCTGTGGGATGCTAGATTGGCTTTGACTGGTCCCATCGTCTAGCGAATGCGTCAGCGAAAACTCGGATAAGCCCAGGGTTCCTTGTGTAGTGAGGTCTATAGTACACAGGTTTCGGGATCTGCTTCTTGTCAGTCGCCCATATCAGAAAGACAAGTTCCAAGTCGTCGACAAGAGTGCCCCTGATGGGGTACCAGTCTTGTCCAGAAAGTCTGACTTCAGCGCCCATATCCCTGAGCTCCTTGCAGACCCTGTCTGAGCTCTTGTCTGCATCGGTCATTATTACGCGCATCTTCACCTTTCGTTCAATAGCACGATACAATTCCTCACGGATCTTATTGTACCAGCCAAATGTCTGAGCGAAAATCCGAATACTATTCTCAGCGTTCGCGATCACTTTGACGGTCCTGATCTCCATCGAGGCCAAATCATCCAAAGGTTCGAGAATGTCCTCAGGCCTGAGCCCTCGCCTCTTCTCCCAATACGTTGGCTCCAATATCTTCTGGAGCGAGATACTGGTCTCTGAAATATCCTTCAGTTGCTTTTCGCTTTCTACTCTTCTCTCCTCCATGAGTTTCGTGAGAAACTGTTTGGGTGGGTTCGCCTCTAACCTGTTGCTAACAACCTTGACAGCCTCACTGTCCAGAAGCAGTTTCACAGCCTCCTCCGCCTCAGCCAGCGGAACCCCAAGCTCCGTCATGACTCGGTCAATGCTCTCTCCCTGAGACGACTCCAGCAGGGCGAAGTAGATCTTGCATTGATTCTCAGAGAACCCAAGTGACTTCAGCAGCTCCATGCCTTTACTGCTCATTTCTGACTCCCACTCATCTACTTCTCCGGTGCGTCCTTAAACTGTTGCGGGAGCCTGCCTGCCGCCATGCGCGCTCAATCGGCGAGAGCTGAGGCATCGTCAGCATAAGCAAGAGTCTATGATGGCTCTGGAGAGCTTCCCCGCACTGCACGACTGAAGGAATATGCATCTAGAAAATGCTCTTACCAAGTGCAGATAGTATGAGTTCGTTGGCTAGTTCCGCTGTCGCGTTCCGAACATCCAAGATCGGATTCACCTCAACTATGTCCAAGCCGATCAGCTTCCCGCTGTCCGCGATTGACTCCATCAAGAAGTGCGCCTCACGATAGTCTAATCCTCCTTTCTTCGGTGTGCCCACCCCTGGCGCTATGGATGGGTCCAGTACGTCAGCATCGAAACTCAAGTGTATCCCAGCAGTCCCGGTCGTTGCGATGCTAATCACATCCTGCATGATCTGGGCGATGCCGAAACGATCGATTTCCTTCATGGTGAAGACGTGAATCCCCGAATCTTTGATCAGCTTCTTCTCGCGCTCATCCAAGTCCCTCACTCCGACAAGGCATGAATTCGTGCTATGGACTCTGCCGGCGGTCTTGCATGGAAAATCTTCGTCACTCCACATTCCCAGAACATGTGAAAGCGGCATTCCGTGAACATTGCCTGTCAGCGTTGTTGAAGGCGTATTCATATCTCCATGCGCATCTGCCCAGATCAAACCGAGCCTCTCTCCCTTTGCTGCACATTGGCCTGATACAGCCTCAATCGACCCGATCGCCATCGAATGATCACCGCCCAAGGCTACCGGTGTCCGACCGTCAAGCATCACCTTGCTAATGGCATTGTGCAATTGATTGCAGACCTTATGTATCTCCCGCACGTACTTCATTCTGGAATCGCCTGAAGGGACCTCCTCCGGAATAGGAACATCAATATCCCCGACATCGACAACATCGATTCCAAGCTCGCGAATTGCATCTGTCAGCTGAGTTATTCTGATAGCGCTGGGCCCCATGTCCACGCCGCGTCGATTAGCCCCCAAATCCATAGGTACTCCGACAATTGCCACCTTCTTCGCAGCGGAAGCGTCCACGGTCCTAGGCCTGATCACGCACACCACCAACCGTTTCGCGTATTTGACAAATGAGTCCCGAACATATGAGTGTTGCAGACAAGCAGGATGGAATTCCCGGCTTCTTCAACTCCATTGCCTTCAGAAATTGAAGGCTGTCAATGTTCTTCGAGAGTCGGATGATTCGACGTCACAGATGATTTTAGAAGCATGCTCCACAGCCCGATGATGTAGGAGAGATTGATGATGCGGCACATGCTGCATTACAGGAATTGGACCGGCGAAGAACTGATTCAGCTTACAAAGGAGGCCCTGGAGGTCAAGAAGAATCCGAGCAAGTATGCCCACGCATTGGAAGGGAAGACCTTGGGCATGGTCTTCCAGAAGACCTCCACCAGAACAAGAGGATCCTTCGAAGCTGGGATGACCCAGCTTG
>CAZGRO010000058.1:0-9446 GCA_964528315.1 uncultured Candidatus Bathyarchaeia archaeon | reverse complement strand
TCATCATAATGAACGCTACCGCAGCCAGCACGACTATTGCAGCCGTGACGCCGCCCATGATCAAATAGTTGGATAATGGTTTGGGCGAGACCTGTACTGTTAGAGGCGCCTCTTGAACCAGTGTATCGCCGGAAAAGAGCTGGACTTTCACATTGTAGCTTCCTTCTTTGTCGAATCTGAGCTTCAATATGAACAGTTCAGTGCTACCTGGCGCGATATCCTTCGCTGGTGTGGTTTCCGTAACTGCGACATCTCTCTGAGTTTCAGCGATGATCTTCACGGCTTTGGCTGATGCGGTGCCCGTGTTCCGTAGCTCGTATCTCGCGGTAACAATGTCTCCCGGATAGATTGATTCACCTTCTTTTGGAGTGAAACTCTTGCTTACAAGTTCAAGTATCGCTGTTGGCTTCTGAACCGCTAGTCGCGCATTCTCAATCTTGGGCCAGTCTCCTGTATCCCAAGTCAAAGTTCCCTCTTTCATCGTCTTTCCATAGGCTTCCGTTTGTGGGTTGTAGGTTGCCCACATAAGGCCGATCAGGTAGTCTCCGGGTTCGGACGGTGCATCAAGTGAAAGTCTGTTAGTGTAACGCTCTCCAGGCGCCGCTCTTCGCCTTATCGTATCAAGCTTGCTGGTAGTAACAGGATCCTTCAGATCCAACTTTCTGGAGTACGCTCTGACATCGAAGAACTCCAAGGATGCGATCTTCGCATAATCATTCTTGACGTAAGTCAGTACGATTTCGACATCGAATTTCTCATTAACATTGACCTTGTCTGGAAACATATATTCAACTCGTATGTCTGCCCAGTGAGTCTTTGCCTCATCTCCAACAAGGGAGATGTATCCCGATCCTTGATACGATGCGGCGTAAGCTTCCTTGACCGGCATCAATATGACCAATACAAGAGACACAGCGAGAATTCCTGTTACGGAAGCCTTCAATTGCTTATCTCCGCCCTAGCGCCTGTTTCCAGTCCAGATAAGACTCTCGTGATGTGTGACTTTCTGTCCTATCATCAGTTCTGTTGCTTCTTTCCGCACTTTGTGCAGAAGCTGACCACGTCAGGTATCGTAGCCCCGCAATGGATGCAATACTTCACGCCTTTCACTACCGGTCGGGCTGGTGGAACAGTTCTCTGTACTGCCTTCACCTCTGGAGTGGGCGGGCTTACGGGCTTCGGCGCAGTTTCAACCTGGGGCTGTGGCTTGGCCTCTTGTGGCTTCGGTGCAGCGGGGCCCTTCCTAGTTTTCATGAAGGCTACACCTACTATCGCGGCGACTGCAACTAGGCCCAGCACGAGCATCAGCTGCATATTGCCTGAAGCTGGCGGTTCCTCGATCGTGTAGGCGCTTGTCACTGTGTATGTGCTTACGATGGTTTTTCGGTAGGTTTCGGTCAAGGTTCCGGTGCGTGTTACCGTCTCAAGAGGAGTCACTATCACGATGCTTTCCTTTTGTGTGAGAATCGCTCTAGCGGACAGCGGCGTCACCTTTTCACCTACTTTGACTCCTGGAAGACCAATCACCTGTTTGACATTAATCGACTCTCCCGGCCTGATTGCTCCGAAGTTCACCTCAATGTCGTCTCGACGAACTATCAGACCTTGAACACCGAATTGAGCGACACCCGACTGGATATTCACGTTGATAAGGTTCTTGACGATTATGTCGAATTCTATTTGGCCCTCAATGAATATGTTCCATTTTCCAGTAACTGAGAGATATGGTCCATCTGGGCTCGTCTGTGTTAGACGATCTGTCGTCGAGGTTGCCGTGGTTAGTATGGTTGAGGTTGTGGGATACACGTAGGAGTAGGATGTTGAGGTCAGGGTGGAAAGGCTTGTCATTGTTGAGTAGCTTGTGATGGCTCCAGATATCTTCTCAAGTTGGAGTTGTTGCGTAAAGCCCAGCACTATAGCTCCGATCAGGAACCCTATTCCAAGCAGTCTTGAATGCTTCATACTGGCCACCGTTAGGGAGCTACGAGGACCGTTAGGCATTTAAGTTTTGGCAGGCGATCTAAAGCCCACGTCGGCGTTCGCTAACAACTAACAGGGTTTGACTGGAGTGTCCTTGAAATGAGTCGTGTCGTTGATTGGCCGAAATGCAAGGTTTGCGGCAAGTCTCCAATACTGCCCGTCAAGGCTGTGCCTGACAGTGCAGGCGTATACAGAATAGTCTGGAAATGCTACAACGATGACTGCGGCGCCCTGTGGTCTGAAAAGCCCTTGGAGTTTGAAGAGCAGAAATCAGAGAGAAAAAGCTCAACCGGTTAGTGCGTCACCTCTCGTCATGCTCTCCCTACGGTTCTGCTATCGAGTTGACTGAAAGTGCGCGTTTCCAAGTTATTCTTCTCCAGTTCTCATCCATTTGGAGTAGTTGGCCTTCGCAAAGCTCCAAAAGCTATAGTCCACTCATATGACTACGACAACACGGCACGCTGGTGCAGGGTGGCATATACGAACAGGAAGACTAGGAGAGACATGATTAGAATCGTTCTTGCAGGCTATCTGGGCAGGAACAACATCGGCAGTGAGGCACGGGCGGTCATGACCATTCAGGACGTGAGAAGGTCAATCGGAGAAGAGGTCAATCACGTCCAGATCACGGCCCTGACTCTCAACGCGACGAACACACGTAGGTACATTTCTGATCAAACTGTAGACATGCAGGAAATAGGGAGCATCTTCGCCTTGCTACCTGGAATACTTAGAATCATGTTCGAACCAAACGACATTCTCTTTCTGACCGAGGGAGCCACCTTTACGGATCATTTCTCCTCATTCTTCTTCTATGCGTTCCTTCTTGCTACATTTCTGGCCAAGGCGTCGGGGAAGAAGGTTGTCGCATATGTCGTAGAGTGTGGAGAACTGAAGCCCTTCAATCGCAGGCTTCTCCGTTACATTGGCAACAAAATCGACCTCATCATCACACGTACTGAAGATTCCAAGAGGCGTATGATTCGATTCGGCATCAAGAAGCCGATACACGTAACTGCAGATATGGTTTTCCAATATCGGCCGCCAGACCGAGACCTAGCACTCAGATTGCTGAAGGAACAACATGTGGATCCACAGAAGCCAATTGTCGCAGTCGCTCCAAAGGAGTTCTACTGGTTCCCAATCAGGCCGGAACCATGGGGCCCTAAACAGAATCTGTATCATTACCCATTCTATTTCACTTGGACAGAGGAAAAATGCAATAGGAGCAGAGAATTCAAGAAAGACATGTCACAATATGTGGACTACCTGATCGAGAAGCTTGATGTAAATGTGCTGCTAATCGCGATGGACGAAATGGATGTCCCGATATCTAAAGAGATCCACTCGCTCTCCAAACATCCGGACCACGTGAGAGTGATCTCGAACAGTGAATACGGCATATCTGGCATCTCTGCTCTATTATCATCACTGAGATTTCTTGTGGCCACACGTTACCATGCATGCGTACTGTCGATCCCTTCTGCGATTCCATTGATCGGAGTCTCTTCCGATGCCCGACTGAAGAGCCTCTTCAGGGAGATGGGAATCATTGATTGCTGCGTAGATTTGTCCACAAAAACGCTCTGTAATGACTTGATATGTGCCACAGAAAGAGTGCTGGAAAATGAGAAAGAATACCGCAGCAGAATTGCAGATGCTTACGGTCATTACCAGAAACGAGTCGCCGAGAATTCATCCATACTCAGACGCTGGTTTGTCAATGACTTCCAGAAAGTCAACCGAGATGAGATTTCGTCATAGGAGTTGTAGAGCTGTTGCGTACTCCGATAGCAAGCATCGGTGAGAATAGGCCCCAAATCAACTCGACAACTGAATTGGCGAGTCAATTGACCATAGATCCCCTTCAGGAGGAGCAAAGAATCAGAGACTTTCTGAGAAGAAGTCTTAAGCAGGTGAATCGAGGCGGCGCGGTCATAGGTCTAAGCGGCGGATTGGATTCCTCAACCTGCGCCTATTTGCTCGAAAATGCCGTGGGTAAGGAAAGGATTCTGGCCTTGATCCTTCCGGAAAGAGACAGTAATCCGGTCAATATCGAACACGCTACAAGAGTCGCACAAGAACTGGATTTGAAAACCAAGAAAATCGATCTTACAGCAATCTTGGAGCAAATGGGCGTCTATCAGCTGCTACCTAAAGAAACAGCCTCAAAGGAAAGGCTGGGCCCTCTCATTAGAGATATCTGTGGAGCGATGGGAACCCCCTCCCTTTTTTCCTCAAGCTTCTCTGCAATGTACGGAACCAAGAGAGGTTTGCTCTCCAGATTTCTATCGCGTTATCTAGGTAAAACTGCTGCGTTCATAGAAGCAAAGGTTAGGCTAAGAATGCTCTATCTCCACCATTACGCATTGCTCAACAATTACGCGGTGATAGGCACGATCGATAGGAGTGAATCGACGATCGGTTTCTACGACAACTATGGTGATGCGGTCTGTGACATTGCGCCTCTCAGACATCTGTACAAGACTCAGATTAGACAACTTGCGCAATACTTGGGCATACCCAGAGCCATTATCGACAAGCCTTCATCAGCAGATCTACTTGCAGGCCTACCCAACGAATCCTTCATCGGCATAACCTACAGACAACTAGACCTAGTACTGAAAGGTCTGGAGCGTGGCCATTCCTCCGATCTGAATATTCAAGAAACCACCATATCCAAGAAAGTCATCGCAAGCATCAGAGAAGCCATAGAGAGCAACAAGAGACGTGAATCTCTTCCCCTAGCGCTCGATCAAAATAGAATCGAATGATCATTGAAGGATCTTTGGACTGCTCTGAAGCTTAGGAAATCCAGTGAGTGCGTCTGAAAATGACGATCCCCAAATCAATTACGTCTACATGCACAGTGTACCTCGAACAGGCCATGGCCAAGTGGGAACGGACCTAGCTTGCACCTACCACTATCCAGAGCCCTAAGGCACGCACACAGATACAACTACTCTCGATTCTGGACGCACAAACCAATCATTCTCACTCATTCAATCACATCAAAGTGCAACTGCAGATGCAAGATATGCGATGTCTGGAGGAAAACGAACAACGGGGAGGAAATGAGTACAGACAGAATCCTTAGAATGTTAGAAGAGGCCGCGAGACTGAATTTCGCCGCCTATCTTGTGTGGGGAGGAGAACCATTCATGAGACCTGATCTCATGAACATACTGAGACATGCGCGAAAGCTGGGTCTCTACACAAGCCTCGTTACAAATGGAACCTTCCTTACCGAAAAAGCAAAGGATGTCGCAAAAGCGGTTGATCTCACGTTGGTTTCCTTGGATCACTTCTCGCATTACCATAGCGAGATGAGAGGGCTGGACGGTGTCTTTGAAAGGGCAAAGGAAGGTATAGTCGAGCTGAAAAAGGCAGGCGGAAGAGTAGCACTAAACTGTGTCATGAGCAAGCTCAACACGGATTCTGTAAAAGGAATGTGTGAACTCGCCAGGGCTCTTAGAGTCAAGGTAGCTTTCGATACTATGGAAGTGTTTCCCGGAATCAACGAGGAGTATGCCCTGTCTCGTATTGAACGGACTACTATATTCTCTGAAATTCTCAAATTCAAGAACGACCGTTACCCCATCCTCAATTCGCATGACTACATTCAGCACGTCATCTCCCCTCAGGCCTATTCATGTGCTCAACCCAGAGTCTTCGTAGTGGTTTCAGAGAACGGGATAATTGCGCCATTTTGGTGCAGGAAGAACAGTCAACCTTTTGGGGATTTGCGCGAGCAGAGTCTTGGAAGTATACTACGTTCTGATCGCTACAGAAAATTCATGGAAATGGTGAAGGAGTGCAATCTATGCATCAACTCTGTGACAGCGGAGTGCTCACTGTTCTATTCAGCCGCAAGATTCCTTGGGAACTGCTTTAAGACACACAATCCCATAGTCCGATTCATCGAGGACTTCAGCTTGTGAGATCTTGTGTGCCACGACATGCGACTCTGCTCCACAAGGCAATGGAAGGATTATTATGGAGAAATCACAGCTCTATCAGCCGAGGGTGCCCAGATGAGTCTAGCTAAGAATATTCTACTGCCAACTGACGGATCCAGATTCATGGAGAAAAGCATCGCATATGCGTGCAGTGTCGTGAAATCCAACAAGGCGAAACTGACCTTGCTCCATGTAGTGGCTCTTCCAATCCTGACAGAGGCTGAGACAATCATTGACCCGAAGCCGCTTGAGCGAGCAGGCAAGAGGATTCTGGAAAAGGCGAAGAGGTTGGCTAAGGCTGGGGGAGTGGAAGCCCGCACCAAGATGAGTGAGGCTGTGGGAAGCCCAACGCAGGCGATTCTCAAGGTTATTGAAAAAGGGAAGTTCGATCTCGTCATCGTCGGCGCAAAAGGCCACAGCATGCTCAGGGATCTGTTGATTGGAAGCGTATCCGACGGAATAGTCCACCATGCGCCTTGCCCGGTTCTCGTAGTCCGATAGAACACTATATCGCGACGCACACTTCCAAATTCTAAGCATTGGCGTGTTACGGGTGAGTCTGTGGCCCAGTTTCCTTCTCGTTTTGCGCGCGCCTCAGCACCTTGCCCTTCTTGAAGAACTTGTGTGGTTACAGAGTACGCCTCATGCCAGTTTTCGTCTCGCTATTGATCTTCCAGTTTGACTACTTTGCAGCATCTTCGTTCCAAGTGGCCCATTAGACTGACTCCTGCCCTTGCTCGTTGCTCCTCCTCTTCGAGATGCTTCTGGAAACCGACTTGTTTGACACGTTCGTAGTTCTCAACAACAAATGGGTACCGGGATCTCTGATAGGTCGTATGTGTACAGGTTAGGTAGTCGCCGCAAAGCAGGCAGCTATCAAGCTTCTTCTTGGCAGCACATTTCTTGTTTTCGCAGAGAGCTCCACCATGATTCAGGCACATCGGGCATTGCGCTTTGGAGAACCATTCTAAGCCTTTTCTGAACTCTGAGAAGCTGAAGGATTTGACGGCGGATTCAACCCAGTCATAGCCAACTGTGTCAACCAGCCTCTTCAGTTCTCCAGCAATCATCTTGACTCTCCCGTTTCCATTCGGACATTGGCCGCAGTAGACCCCGCACACTCCATAGCGCTCATTTTTGTTCATCTCAGCTTTCACCTAGAGCGATGTTGGTTCTAGAGCGATTAATCTCTTTTCCCTTTCAATTGCGTGGGCGCACTTGTTGGTCATCAAGATGGCTTTGTTTAAACCATCAAGTCATGAGTGAACCAGATATCCATACCTCTTCTAGAATACGAAATGTAAGAGTGAAAGCCTGCTGAGCGCACGTAGAATCAAACTCATGTGCACCAATCAAATCGTGTGTCCAAAAGAGCGAGCTATCATTACTGAATCGGATCTCTGAGTAGCTCGCCAAATACACTGGCGCGCGCGCTTTGTGATTTCACTTCCTGTAGGGACTGGAATCGGCATTGACACCTGTGAAAGTGACGCGGCGCACAAACTTGAACCCGACGTATGATCGTAAGTGGTGGGGTGAGTGAGATCTCGTCCCTCGATAATGCACGCGTCAAAACCAATCTGTACCTTCTTACTCGTTTTGTGAAGGCCTTTACACACAATCGTGAGTCATTGTCGTTCTACCGGACGTGCTCGTTTCCTGCGTACAATGGCAACGCCCACAACGGAGGCCAATATGCATCCTGCGGCTAGCAAAGGAATCAGGTTTGTGTATGCAGCGGTGAATTGCTGGTATGAAGATGATGTAGTTTGTGGTGAGCTCAACACTGTGGTTAGGGACGTAGCAACGGGTGGAGGAGACGAAACGGTTCTCAGACTTGTTTGTGTCGCTGTTGAAGATGTGGTCAGAAATAGATCGTGTGTCGGCCAAGAGGTTACCTCAGAAGCAGCTTGCCATAATCCTCGATCAACCTCGTTGATGAATCTGATCTCCTCTTTAGGCCTAGTGTTGAAGAGTGCTGTCCAAGCCATGCCATGGTAGGTTCGCACGAGTATTGTGCTACTTCCTGGGAGGCTACCTGTATGCCCCCAATTCAGGTCACCAGCCCTTGTTGACCGAACCTCCCATCCCAAACCATAGTAGTATGAGGAACCCACCCAGAGCGGTGGGGAGGGCCTCGACAACATCAGACGGACAGTCTGCGGATTCAACAAAGCCGGTGGCCTCAGGCCGTCTACGGACGCAGCAAATCGAACGAGATCAATCGCGGAGGCGATCCAACCACCGTGAGAATCCAATGCCTCTTGATACCAGCCGCCATAAGGACTTGGAACCAGGTCTGGAGTATTCAGAAAGACGCTGCGAACCAGGATGGCTCCAGGGTGGTCGTAGTAGTGGACTTCTTTCTCAGCTTGATCTTTCAGGAATGTGTGTCCAATCTGCATGCTGGCTATTCCCATCGGTGCAAGTATCTCATCTCTCGCATGCTTTTCATATTTCTGGCCGGTTATCTTCTCGATTATACGACCTAGAACACAATATCCAAAGTTCGAGTACTCATATGCCGTCCCAGGGTCAAAGTCAAGCCGCTGCCCCAACATGTAACGAATAATCGCTTCAGGCTCTGGAGGCGGATCTACGCCCATGGCGTTGGCCACTCGCTCAGAAACGAACATCGGATCAAAACTCCGGGCTCGGCTCCATCCTCCAGAGTGCTGCAGAAGATCACGGACCGTTACGTTGTGGATTCTAGGATCCACTGAGGCCCATGCTGGTGGTTTCAGGTGTTCGATTATGCGGAAGGCCTTTGCATCGAGATCCAGACGCCCGTCCTCTACAAGCTTCAGGATAGTCACAGCGGTGACCGGCTTCGAAATGCTGCAAATCCGGAACAGGGAATCTGGCTGTACAGGTTGTTTGAGATCCATGTCTGCCCAGCCATATCCATGAGCCAGAATAAGCCTGCCATCCTTGACGACTGCAACTGCCCCTCCGGGAACCTCATATCTCATCATCAACTCAGTTATGATGCGATCAAAGCTTTGCATCCTTGGAACCGGAATCCCAGTGACTGGAAATTCTTCAGCTGCCGCAGATCCTGCCGCAAAGACAAGGAATGAGATCAGAATTGCTGAGATGAATACAGATCTCATTCTAGACACCATATGCTGACCTAGCTGTAGAGCAGCCAGTGCGCGCGCGCTAGCGGCTTGACTTCGCTACTCCTGATCCACTCTGTTTGACGCTGCGGAGCAACAATTGTTTGAGATCCCGTGACTGTGGTTGCAGTCGGAGTCACCGTGATGACCGTGGGCGGAACAGGTCTAGGGACGAAGTGCTGCCAACCGACAACCCCGCCCAGCATCGCAACAGCTATGATTGCTGCTCCAAAAAGCTTCCATCTACCCTGAGAGGACATATGGAATCCACAGAAACTAGGGCCCATCCACAATAATAGTATGAGGGACCATATCTTGAGCAAGATCGCGTGCGAGTCTTCTCTAGGACAAGAACGTTATTCAATCCTCATGATATGGTGGGGCGAGT
>CAZGRO010000057.1:0-9483 GCA_964528315.1 uncultured Candidatus Bathyarchaeia archaeon | reverse complement strand
GCCTCGATTGGCCTGTTGGAGGCTGAGCTGAATCAGAAGGGAAAGATTGAGGTCAATGGACTAGTCATAGACGAACTTTGTTTCAAGATTCTTAAGCTTCTAGTTTCTGGCGGCGTATTCAAGATAAATGAGAATCTGTTGAGTAGGGAACTCCGGATACACAGAAGGACCGTGACAAGGAGAATTGATGAGCTTCTTAGGGCCGGATGGATATTGGAACCGGTATGTAGATTCCCGGACTTGCTCTGTCCGCCGAACTATGTCCTAGCATTTTCAATGGTTGAGGTGAGAAAGGGTCGGGACAGGGTTACCCTTGCGTTTCAAAATGATCCACACGTCTCAATGGCCTTGCGCATCAGCATCGGTGGCTACAACGTTCTTCTCTTCAGTGCTCATCCAGACATATCAGAGCATATGGAGTGGGAACAGTCTCTGAGCAGACGCTTCCCCGGATGCATAGGACATGCGGACATCGCCTATCTCTCTCCGAGGACAAAGATCTTGATAGATCAACAGAAAGTTTCATTGGGCATCATAGAAGAGAGACTTTCTCGGGCAAGAGGAAAGAGGCTGAGAAAGCCAGTCAGTTGACCTCCCCCCTTTCATTGTTGGGACAAGACTAATGCTTAATTTCATAGCCAGTGATACTGCATTTCACTGATCAACCAAGGTGATTGACATGGCGGAGCATGCTATGTGGTCTGAGAAGTACAGACCAAGATCTCTCTCCGAGATGAGAAATCAGACCGAGATCGTTGGAAGGCTGAGAATGTTTGTTGAAACGAAGTCTATGACACATTGTCTCTTCGCTGGTCCTCCAGGTACCGGAAAGACCACTGCCGCATTATGTTTGGCTCACGATCTATTCGGAGAGAGATACATGGATGCGTTCATGGAGCTGAACGCAAGCGATGCCAGAGGAATCGATGTCATACGCACTACTGTGAAGGAGTTTGCACGAATAGCAACAATCAGCGAGGTACCCTTCAAGATCTTGGTGCTTGATGAAGCAGACAATATGACTTCTGATGCTCAGCAAGCGTTGAGAAGAACGATGGAGAGATACACTGAGACGTGCAGGTTCATACTCTGCTGCAACTATTCAGGGAGAATCATTGAACCAATTCAATCAAGGTGTGCTCTGTTCAGGTTCACACCGCTGAAGAGCCAGGACGTTGCTGACTATTTGAACCACATAGCTGAGAAGGAGCAGGTTCAGGTCGAAGCAAACGGAGTAGTGGCGCTGGTTGAAATTGCAGAGGGAGACCTGAGAAAGGCAGTGAACACGCTTCAAGCAGCCGCATCAATGGGAAAATCCGTCTCAGAGGAGTCTGTCTACAGGGTTGTGGGGAGAGCCAAGCCCAAAGACATACGAGAGATTCTCAATCTTGCCGTCAACGGCGAGTTTATGAAAGCAAGACAAATGCTGAGGTCGCTTCTCGTTGAGTATGGGCTTTCTGGCTCTGATATACTCAAGCAGATGCATTCAGAGATCTTCAGAATAGAGCTCCCGGAGAAGAGCAAGGTGGCCCTTGCAGATGCGATTGGAGAGATAGACTTCCGATTGATCGAAGGGGCGGACGAGGAGGTTCAGTTCAGTGCTCTGCTCGCAAGGCTTGGCAGCGTAGCACAGCAAGCAAAGTAGCTGGTTTCTGATGCCCGTTCCATGGACAGTGAAGCATCGCCCCAAAACCCTATCCAGTGTCGCAGGCAACAAGGAGGCAAAGGAAACTTTCGTCGAATGGCTGAAGTCTTGGGGACAAAGCAAGTCGCCGAAGAAGGCCGCCTTTCTACACGGACCCCCTGGGACAGGCAAAACCGTAGCTGTTGAAGCCGCAGCAAGCGATTTCGGCTTCGATCTTGTCGAGGTAAATGCAAGCGACAACAGAAGCGGAGATCAACTGAGGAAGATAGCGGGAGGAGCGGCCGTTCAAGGCGAGTTGTTTGGAAGAAGAAGACTGATCCTTCTTGATGAGATCGATGGGATAAATCTGGCGGAAGACACAGGGGCTGTTGCTGCTCTTGTGGAGATCATTGAGGCTGCCAGATGTCCGGTTGTTCTGATCGCAAACGATCCTTGGGATCCGAAGATCAGATCGGTTCGTGATCATTGCGTTCTCGTTGAATTCAAACGTCTTGGAGTGCGAGATTCTCTTCCCTACCTCAAGGCGCTCTGTGCCGCTGAGGGAGTCGAGGCGGACGAGCAAGCGTTGCGACTAATTATCGATCGAAACCACGGAGACATGCGCTCAATCGTGAATGACCTCCAAACATTCTCAACAGGCAAGAACAAGATCAGTTATTCCGATGTGGAATGGCTTGCTCGGCGAGATCGAAAGGAATCGATCTTCGATGCTCTGAGGAGAGTTTTCTCGTCTAAGACTTGCGACCAAGCTAGAAGGGCCACAGATATTGTTGACATGGATCTTGAGATGCTCTTCGAGTGGATCTACGAGAACACACCTCTGCAACTCACCGACCCAAAAGATCTTGAGAATGCAATGGAGGCATTGTCGAGAGCAGATCTTGTCATGGCAAGAATGAAGCGCAGGCAGGCATGGCAGTTGCTACCTTTCGCCATAGATCAGATGACAGCAGGGGTAGCCATGTCTAAAGAGAGAACAAAACCAGCCTGGACCCCAATGAGATTCCCGAGCAGAATCATGCTGCTCTCCAGAACAAGAAAAGAAAGAGCTCTGCGCCTACGGATCGGCCAGGCCATCGGTCAAAGAACTCATCTCTCAAGTCGGGCTGCCGAGAGACACTTCCTGCCATACGTGTCATTCATATTTCGAAACAACCCAGAGATGGTCCCAAGCCTCTCTGAAGGGCTCGGCCTCGACGAAGAGATGGTTCAATACCTCTCAGGAAATGGCGCAAAGGAAGGCAAGGAAAAGAAGAAGGCGAAAGTCAAGACTAAGAGTCGGCCGGCGACGCAGCCTGCTTCAAAACGTAGAAAGGCTGCCGCCTCCTAGCAGAAGCCGCGATAAGCTCACTCAGTTCTCGGTCAGTCGCGTCTCTCCTGATTGGACCCAGAAGATCAACAAGGTCATCTGACCGCATGAGACATGATTTCAATCTGCCGTCACTAGTCAACCTCATTCTCGAACAGCGGAGGCAAAAAACAGTATTCTCCACCGGTCTAACCACTTCTATCCTTGCGTCTCCAAGATGATACACTCTTCTCCCGTGCATAGACCGTCTCACCTCAATCTTCGTCGCCTTGGAGGTCAACTCCTTCTCAATTCCATCCAGCGGGAAGTGATATCGAGAGTAGTACTCCGAATCAATGTTCAGGGGTTCAAGTTCAATAATCTGCAAGATGGCCCCTATCTTGCTACAGAAGTCCAGCATTGAATTGACCTGATCGTGATTCAAATCTCTTAGCATAAGCATATTGACTTTCACGGGACATAGTCCTGCTGACGATGCCGCCCTCGCCCCTTCAAGCGCGTCCCTAAGCTCTCCACCAGTCAGACGCCTGTAGGTATCTTCCTCAACAGAGGGAATATTGATGTTCATTCTCATGAGGCCGTTTTGTTTCAAGCTGGATGCAAGTGATTCTGTCAGGAGCGTTCCGTTAGTGACCATGGAAATCTCTTGAATAACCCCCTCTTTGTGTAGGAGCCTGACGATTTCCACAACGTCTTCTCTAACCAAGGGCTCACCTCCAGTCAGCTTAAGATTGTGGGCGCCTAACTCGCCAGCTATTCTGGCTATTCTGGCAATCTCGCTTGGAGCCATCTCGTTACTGCTGCAGAGTTGTCCTTCCTTATGGCAGTAGGAACATCGGAGATTGCATCTTTGCGTCACCGATATCCGAAAATTGAGAAACGGCCTCCCATGGTTGTCTGTGATCGGCTTCATATTCGGCAATATTGTGTCACTCGGAGGCATGTTTTACCATATGGCCGATCTCTGGGAGTATCAATTGATTCATAGCCAATTGGACCGCATTCCTAGAACCAGGAAGACAGAAGATGATCTTTCCGCAAGTGACCCCTGAGATGCCCCGGGATAGTATGGCAGCTGATCCTACCTCGTCGTAGCTGAGTTTTCTGAATAGTTCTCCGAAGCCAGGAATCTCCTTGTCGAGAATTCTCTCGACAACCTCTATCGTGATATCTTGTTTGGTTATTCCGGTCCCGCCGCAAATGATAATGGATCCAACTTCCCTCGATCTCTTGGCTTTCGTGATCTCCCGTGCAAGATCGCGTCGACTGTCCGGAATCAGCACTCTGCTTACCACCCTGTGTCCAGCTTTCGACGCGAGAGATGCGATCAGATCACCTGACTCATCACTGATCGGGCGTCCCTGCTTCCTAGCACTGTGTCTCGAAGTGCTGCAAGTAATGATGGCGATGCCAACTGAGACAGGAGCTTTCTTCTTGTGTTCCTGAATGGAGCTAGCCGCGCACGTGCTTCTTCACCTTTCTTCTGATTCGGATTTGATCGATGGCCGTGAATGGATATTGCCCGTTCTTGTCTTTCTCATATTGCTTTGTCATGTCCCACACCGTCAGGAGGTACATTGAGGCGGCAACCAGTGCCTCCATCTCCACACCTGTTCGCCCTTTGCTTTTGACGACAACCTCAACCATGACTCCGTCATCAGCAACCTTGCCCACGGCCTTCACTTCCGTGATTGGAATTGGATGACAGAGCGGTATCAATTCACTTGTCTTCTTCGCCGCGAGGATAGCGGCGATCTCTGCCGCCGCGAGCGGATCTCCTTTCTCTATCTTGCGTCCTCGCATGCGATCTATTGTTCTCTTTTTCAGTCTGAGTTTTCCTGTGGCGACAGCCTCTCTCTCTTCTTCAATCTTTCCTGCTATGTTCACCATACTGAAAACTGGCTGAGGTCCCGTCATTTCGAACCATTCTCTGCCTGTCTTACCTTGGCAAACGGTTAGGACAGATTGCACGCTGTTTTCTCGGGGCTATTAGTCTTTTCATTGAGTCTGCCGAATCATGAGGGAGTGAGCTAGAAGAATTCCTTGCGAGGCTCCTTGTCCTGACCAGCAAATGAGAATTCAAGCCATTTTCTCATAGCCGATGCCGATGTCATCGTCAAGCCGACCATAGTTGTCCGGCCCCTGATTCCTTTTCCTGACTTCTTTGCCTCAATGATTCCAGACGCGGAGAGTTCACGAACAAACTTCCAGAGCTGTGTATGTGCTCTCGGCGTTTCTCTCAACTCCTCGCACACAATGCGGTAGGCTTTCTCGATCTCTCCCATTGTTACGTAGGCTGAACCCGAGGATTCCAGCGCCCGAGTTATAGCTAAGAGAGTTATCCTCTCTTGGCGAGAAAGACTTTTCACGTAGTCCCCTCGGATCGTCGGATATACGGCGGAAACCGCCTTCCTTACATGCTCTGGCTCCAGCTCCCGCTTTGCCTCAGCATCTGCGTATTTTGCAGATCGCCACAGGAGTTCAATTGCGTATCTTGCATCTCCAGTGGTTGATGCGAGTTCTGCAATGAAGCGAATTGATTCATCTGGAGCGGTTCCTTCTCGGAAGGAAAGTCTTACTCTGTCTTCCAATATGGCCGTAAGCTGTTCGATGGAGTAAGGGTCCATCTGCACTATGTTGTGTTGGAGCGTTCCTATCGTGCTGCTGTCAAGCCGCTTTAGATATTCTGGCTGACGCAGAATGCAGATGAGCGAGAGTCGCATGGGCCTGTCTAGTCGCCCTTCTTGGATCCTTGTCAGGTTGTAGAGCGGTGTCCCTCCCTCAGCGCGAATGAGGCTTTCAAGCTCATCAAGGGCAAGGATGACAAAGGCATTATTCTTGTCCAAGACATCCATGAGCATTTGCAGAAGCTCTTCCGAAGAGTAACCTCTTTGGGGAAAGCTGGGAACAAACTCGGCCAGTGCTCGTTTCAAGATCAGAAAAAGGCTGCCCCGACACTCTCTGCAGTTGACATGAATATACCTCAGGTTGATCTTCCGCGATTTCGCGATCTTCACCAGATCAGTTCCGAAGCGTTGAGAAACCGCGGTCTTCCCCGTGCCAATCTTCCCAGTTATCAGGACTTTCTGGTTCATGGAACCAGGGTTTTCAAGAGTGAATCGGAACAATTGGGCGAGGAATCGGAGTTTTTCTTCGCGGTGAGGCAGGTTCGCTGGGATGTAGTCTATTGAGAGAGCTGCTTCGTTCTTAAGGATTGATGGCCTATCCAAAGTCTCTTTGATGATCTCTGATCCTCGACCCAATTCATCTTCTTCCAAGATTTGTGACAAGGTTGGATGTGCTATGCTTTAGGCTTTATGTACCGCGAAACAGAGCCAGAGCATGTTTTTCAAGATTACCAAAACAGCAACAGTTCAAGTAATATCCATGGTACACATTGGGATGCATCACTACTGGAAGGTCATAGTGTTGACAGAGCATGACGACAGCTATTGGTTTGGAGATGTTGTTGACAAGCTAGTTTCGAATGCGCTGGGGGAACCTCGCGGCCCTCTGACAGACCCAGTCCGGGGGAACAACGCAAAGATCGGCCTGATCTATGAAGCTGCAAGAAAGAAATTCGGCCGACCCATATCTTTGACAGCTGCCGAAATGCTTCAGGCCAAAATCAGATCCAATGACATTGTGCTAATGATAACGAATAGCCATGAGATGGATGGCGCTCCAGGCATTGCGGCCTTGGCAAGAGCTATTGACATAGGCCTTGGTGGCATCTCAGTGATCGTAAGTTCAACCGCAGCAACCGACCTGCTGCCCGATCCTGCAAGGACCATCCGAGTGATACCAGAAACGTGCATTGCCGCAGGGTTAATGCCAGTCGATCCTTCGAAGCTGAAAGCTAGAAAACACAGGGTTTCCGTCCTCAGTTTCCCTCCTTCGACGGCGGAAGAGGCAACACTTCGGGCAGAGACAATTGTTCACCAATGGAATCCTTCCGTGGTAATTTCGAGTGAAGATATGGGTCGAAACTTCAAGGGCGTATACCATACCGCCTTCGGGTTTGGACACCATTCTGATCCAAGCATGCGCGCAGGAAGGTTGGATCACATTTTGGATGCAGCAAGAGCCGCCAAGATACCCACCATTTCCTTGGGCGACAATGGCAATGAGATGGGTCTGGGGACGATTGAGGACGCCATAAGGAAATATCAGCCCTGGGGAGACAAGTGCAGATGCCCATGCGGTTCAGGAATAGCCACATCCGTCAAGGCAGACATAGCTTTCCCAGCCACGATCTCAAACTGGGGGTGCTACGGCATCGCCGCCTGTCTAGCCCACCTTGTTGGAAATGGCGAGGTTATGCATGACGGACGGCTCCAGAAGCGAATTCTACATGCGTGTGCCGACATTGGGTGCCCGGACGGAGCAACCTCGTACACGACGCCAACCGAGGATGGGACCCCCTACATGACAGGTGTACACATAGTGGAATTGCTTCGGCTATCTGTGCTTCAAAGTCTCAAGACCTTCGAAAGAGAATGGTGAACCCCTATCCGAATTCCGAAACTATCGCAGCTAGGTCTGAAGGGCTCGTCCTTCTGTCTACCATTCACGCGAACCAGGCAACAGTTGCCCACCACAACCAAGGCAAATCAGTGAGCGCGAGCTGGCTCCTCAGCGGTGAGCTCAACCGCACTCAAGATCCAACTCATTCTGGAGTCATTTGGGCCAGAGTCGTCATCGCTCACCAAGAGAGTCTCCTCCACCCACAAATAAAAACATGTGCAGCACAACCTATGAGTGATGAAACGAAGCATGACTGGGATCAAAGTCACACCTCTCGCCTTTGAAAGCATGGGAGTTCGATCAATGTGTACCTTCGTTGAAACCGGAGATCTGAAGGTACTCATTGACCCGGGGATATCTGTGGCTCCCAGATTCTCATTGATGCCTCATCCGAGAGAATATGCAGAAAGAAACCGCTGCCGTGCCGCGATACGAGAAGCCGCTCAGAAGGCCGACATCATAACGATCTCTCACTACCATTACGACCATCACACACCCAACTACGTTGACACCGTCTACTGCGGAAGCAGCCCCGAGGAAGCAAGAGCAATCTACGCAGGAAAACCCGTGCTTGCAAAGGATACGAAAAGCCATGTAAACATGAGCCAAAGACGCAGAGGATGGTTATTCCAGAAGGTGTCAAGCAAGTTTGTTGACCGATTCGATGTTGCCGATGGGAAGACGATTAGACTGAAAGAGACTGAACTCCGATTCTCTTGCCCGGTGCCTCATGGAGAGAAGGATTCCGAGCTTGGATGGGTTCTTATGCTCATCATTACGCACGATGGAGAAAAGGTGATGCATAGCTCAGATGTTCAAGGTCCTTCATCTCCGGAAACACTCAAGATGATTCTGGCGGAGAAACCAGACCTTCTGATCGTTGGAGGCCAGCCACTCTATCTCGTAGGAACGAAAGTATCGGATGCCACAATTGAAGATGGCTTTCGAAATCTTGAGAAGATAGCCAGATCTGTCCCTGTTACGATTCTCGATCATCACATTCTCAGAAGCGAAGACTGGAGAAGTCATGCAGGAAGGGTGTTCGAGAAGGCTGAGAAGCACCGAAACCAGGTGGTGACTGCGGCTGAATACGCAGGGAAGACAGAGACCCTTCTTGAGGCTAGGAGAAAGGCTCTTTATGATAAGGAGCCTCCAAGCAAGGAATTCATTGGATGGACAAAGATATCAGAGATGGAGCGGAAGACGATAGCTCCACCTCTTTAGCTAAGAATGTGGTTATTTGGGGGGAGGAGCCGGTCCTGGCAGATCCGGTCTTGCTTGCTAGTTCGCCTTTAGTGTTACCCTGAACTTGTGGCCGCAGTTAGGACATTGGAAAAGTCTGATGTGAAGTGCAGCGCCTCTTCCGCTCTTCGGTTTTATGTCCCACTCTTTGACAGGGGTAACAACTTCTGCGGCACATTTCAGGCATTTAGACAAGTAGTCTACTCCCTCCACTATGGCGGATGCAAGCAGCTGAGGGGCTTGCGAGAAAATAGCATATCTGTCAGGTACCGGATTCGTCTGGGGTCTTTGACTTTTCATTGCTCCTCCCGGCGCCGTACTATGTCGATAGGTGATATATTAATGTTCCGTGGATGGCACATCAACGCCCCATCCGGCAACCGCCAACCAGACACAGATCACACTCATGTCTTCTGCGGGCAAGGTCACAGATAGAGCATAGCATATGCTCCTCCCTCACGATCCTGCACAACTCACAGACCAAAGGCATGATCACCAATGCTTCAGATCGAGCATTCAGCAATTCCTCAACAAGTCTGTCCAACACTCTTCTTGCCCTGTCTGACGCCTGAAGGGCACCAACCAGCTTCGCGCCTCTCACGCCAGAAACATACTGTGTGACTGCAGCCGGGGTAAGGCCCATCCTAACCGCTACCGTGACAGGCTTCAGGTCATGCGCTTTGATTAGGCTCCTGGCAACGATAACCCTCGCCGCCGGAAGCACATACGACGTTACGAGCATGCAGGGAGGCTTCATCGC
>CAZGRO010000056.1:4656-9847 GCA_964528315.1 uncultured Candidatus Bathyarchaeia archaeon | reverse complement strand
ACGCATCACAGAAGTCAGGTATTACCCTGATATACCCTATATAATGTTAACGACAATTCCTATGTAATTTTCACGAAAACGTGCTAAGAGGTTAGCGCCAATTTGCAATTGCCCTGTCAAACCTTGGCAGGGATGCGGGCCAACAGTTTTCCAATGGAACAGGCAGGCCTTCCAGTCAGCTTCCTATATTTAAATACGGTCTTCAGGATTCTCTCTAGCTGGGATTTGAAGATGAACAAGCATTTTCCGATAGCGACCTTGGCGCTTCTCAGCTTAATCATTGTCGCCAGTCCCTATGCGGTTCTTCCAGTGGAGGCACAGTCTTTCAAAGCGATCTACTTCGAAGACTTCGGAGGAATGAATGCCTTCGATGATTTCAATGGACCTCTATCCAGCCAGTGGACGATATATCAAGGAAGACCAGAGATCATCGCAGGAGGATACAGGAGCTCAGTCCTCCGACTTGATCACCCACTACCAGGATTCTGTGGCTTCTTCAAAGATCCTTCCTCAACGGCACTCTTCCTGACACACGGAGTCACACAAGTCCAACAGCAAAACGGATGCACAATAACCACTGTCTCGATGGCAACCACAACAAGCTTCGTCGATGGCATGATAGAATTCGACATATGCTTCGTGAACCCGCCAGAGAGCGGATCCAGTGCGATCCTCGCGTTCAGAATGCAAAGCGACGATATGTACTATGCACTGAGACTCACAAACACTAAAGACTGGAGATGTTACTTCACAAAGTATACGGGGTGCACTTATCAGATACTGGGAATTCAATCGTGCCCCGGCATATTCCAGACAGCGGTGTGGTCTCACATTGTGGTCACGATCGGCGGTCCATGGTTCCAAGCCTACAAAGACGGAGTCCAAATCTGTAAGGCATATGATGACACCTGGCAAAGATCAACATGGGGCGGAACCGGAGTAGGGCTTCAGAACAACTACTACAACGGAATATTCTACATCGACAGTTTCAAGATATCCAGCGGATTCGAATGGACCATTTACAGAGGCTCTCCTGGCCCTGACCAGAACTCTGGCAGATCAGCTGCCTCAATGCTCTTCGACCATCCAAGTGATCAAGGTGATGCCGCCCCATTTGCGGACGTAAACTCTTACTCAGCGTACGTGAAGATACCTGACACTAAATGCTTCAGCAATGGCGTAATAGAGTTCGACATTCACTTCGACAACCCTGGAGGACAGAAGGCCTTTCTCACATTCAGAATGAAAAGCGACAACGAGTACTATGCTCTGAGGCTTACGAGCACAACAGACTTTGAATGCTACTTCATGAAACAGAAGGGATGGGGTAACTTCGAGATTCTCGGCAACCCATCTTCGAAAGGGATCATACCTCTGAAAACCTGGACGCACATAAGAGTCGTGATAGATGGCCAGAGACTTGAGGCCTACATGGAGTGGCCTGGAACCTGCGGAACTGTAAACAGTCTCTTGATCTGCTCGGCTTGGATAACAGAGCTACCTGATCCATGCAATCCATGCCCACCTTGCGGCCCGAACACATACGTAGGGATATGGGGAGGCCTAGGGTTCTACAGCGCGTACAACAGAGGTCTCTTCCACATAGACAACCTGAAGATCCAAATCATCAGTTAGGGCGACAAGACCGAAAGACTCATCTCCTCAAGCGCTGAGGAGAATGTGAACATCCTCTTTTTTTGTGTCCTACAACCAATTGTCCCTATGGTCATCCTGTGACGGAGCACGCGCGCTACCCGAGGCAAGCAAAGAATGACTCAGGATCCCAGAAACACACTCTCTGAAGGATGATCCACGAGCACTGTGTCAAACCAAACTATTCTTTTGAGCTAAGCTCGAATACCTGTCTGAGTGCAACATAAGCTTGTAGAAGGGGAAAAATGATTTCATCCTGCGCAGGAACAGAGCCCAATGACGGAAGCATCTTCTGATCGTTCTTCATTTCTGATGATTCAATCGGCTTCAAGCTTTGACCTCCAACTCAGAAATTGTAGCTTTTGTAGGCCTGGATGGATATAGAACGCTTATGGACACGAGTCTGTTCATGCCTATTCAAGGCATTTCTTCTAGAGTTATGTCTTCAGCCCCAATACTTCAGTCTCATCGATATTGAAAAGTGGCGCAAGCAGATCTTGAGGAGTACTGGTTTTTGGCTAAGGAGACCATTGCCTGGGCTCGGATGAGAATGCCAAATCTGCATTAGCGGTACAGGCCATGTCAGGAGAGCAAGCAATAGACATGTTCTTGAAAGGTGTTGTCAGATCAGATATGAAGCAGCGGTTGCTCTACAGCATACCAAACTGTATGAAAGACAGCATAAACAAACGTGCAGCGCCGGGTGGCAGCCTCATACCTCAGTCTTGCCGTCCCGCATTTTCACGTTCTCATCCGCCCTCTGCGCTACCAATGGATCGTGAGTCGCAGCAACAATCGTCAACCCGAGCTGGTTCAAGTGCCTAAGCATGTCAAGGATCGCACCAGCCGCGGTCGAGTCTAGGTTGCTTGTAGGCTCGTCAACAAATAGAATTCTACATCCGTTCACTAGGCTTCTGGCCAATGAGATCCGTCGTCTCTCGCCCCCACTGACCTCGTCGGGCCGACGCCGCTCTAGGTCTGGAATTCCCACCGACCGCAGAGCCCGACGTACCCTATCCTCCCGTGTATTCTTCACAACCCCCTGAATAACGAGCGGTAGCTCCACATTCTCAAAAGCTGTCAAATCCTCTAAGAGAAGATTCTCCTGAAACATGAAACCCACAATCCTGTTCCTAAGCGCCAACCTTTCCCCTATCGACAATTCGTAGACATCTTGATCAAAGATCCACACCTTCCCTTCGTCCGGGGCAAGATAGCCTGCAGATACCTTCAGAAGCGTCGTCTTACCGGACCCGCTGGGCCCAGTCACACAAAGAAAACGCCCTGCCTGAACCCTAAGATTCACTCTCCGCAGTGCATCAACAGTTTCGCCACTGGTACGATATGTTTTGCACACGGCGTTCAGCACTAGAGCTTCGGACAAAGAGAATTCCTATACCTGATTCATTGTCTTAAGCAGCTTCACGTTTCCAAGAAACCAAGCGCTGGCCGCTAGAACCAATGAGAAGAAATAAACGGTTTTTGCATCGGCTATTATTGAGTGCCCAAGGACTGTCAGCCTATTCAGTAGAATCGCACTCCCCAAGACTGATGAAATCGCGGCCGCAATCACTGCCAGACCGAGATTCAGAATCAGTGCTGGAAACCCAACTGTCTGCAAAATCCATTGTCTCGAAGCCCCAAGTAGCCCAATCAATTGCAGCCTTCCTCTTGCCGACAAATACAGGTAGTTCTGGATGTTCGCAATCAACATTATGAATAGAGCCATCATCGACAAACTCAACGCAGTCAACAATGCCGCTGAAACACCTGCGATCGATGCGAAAGTGAAACTCGCCATTTCCTCCACCGGCAAGGCTCTAATCAACGTGTAGTACTGCAGTGGAACCTTCTCAACGTTCCACTGGATACTGGGCAGAATAAGCCTCATCTCATCAGCTCCAGGTATCGAGATAATCGTGCTCGCAGAGTAAGGAAGGCGATATACCTCGACAACATAGTCCCCGTTGGGCAGATCTATCTTGGTCTCGCCTCCCAGACCCAGTCTTGACAACACAACTTCACCCCCCATCGTCTTGGCTATGAGATTGTAGTCCCTGGCCTCAGTTCCGTCGCTCCAAGAGACAAGCACACGAACAGAACGCGTCGGAGCTATGACTAAACTAGGATTGAAGGTGGCGCTGTGAAAGAGCGGAATCGTGAAAGCCTGACCGCTTAGTTCAAGACGATAGACCCCTGGAGAAGCCCTGAAGATCCAAGACTCATTCTGCTTGATCGCTTGGATCTCAACACCGTCCGACCCCCGGAGCATCGGCTTTGCTGATCCAAGCACCTTCAATATCGGACTCGCCTCAAGCTCCACCGACCCTTCACAGCTCTTGTCGGCATCAAGGAGAACCGACGCCAGGCTCATGGTTAGATGTGGACTCTGAAACGCTACCGTATAATATCCGAAAGGCAGATCTAGATCCTCCTCAACCTTCCCAACGAATTTCACCGATCGAATCAGCGCCCCGTTCGCCTCTAAGACAACCAAGTTTCCAGGCACAGCAGAGCTGCATCTGATCTTCAGGCGATAGGTTCGGCTCAGAAGTGTCTCAACGCTTTCGCGGCTAATGCCTCGAACAACAACCGCTGAGATCATTCCTTCTGGCAAGCCAGAGAGCATCTTCGCGGTCCTCTCATGAACAAACATCTCATCATCCCTCATATCACCGAAACGACAGACCGCAGCAACCGTTAGCAGAAGCACTGTCTTCCGAAGCGAGCTGGCCAACTGAATCGTTTCACCAGCCCGGGTGCCAAGCCTTTCAGCCGCTCGCTCACCCATAATAGCCCAAGGTCCGTCGCCAGACGGCAAATATCCAGACAACAGAGCCTTCGCAAATGGGGATGTGGATTGCAGCCCTTGCGTGATCATAACTGAGCCTGCCACATATCCGACTGTCGCTATGAAAGGTTCGGCCTCAACCGAAGGCAACCTGCCAAGGCTGATGGCCAGACTAGCCGGGATATGGCTGGTGTATATAGTTCGGGCACTTCGCTCAATCAGAAGTACACTATCGCTCTCTCCTCCTCTCAACACAAGGTCTAGAGTTCTCGTGGATCCAACAACCAGCCCAAAGGTCAAATTCGCCGCTGAAAGCAGTATGAGGAAAGCAGCCGAGAATGCAGCCAGTCGCTTTCGGCTCAGGATATTAGTCAGAAGCAATCTGCTTGGAATACCCCCATAAAAGGCCAGCGAATAGAGCTGGAAGAGATGCAGCCACGCCCCAAACAAGGTCATATCCCACGCTAAGATCAACGAGAGGCTTCAGGTGAGGCAGCCGAAACAATACCGAAGTGAACGAGGAAAGTAGACCTGGCGTGAACAAACCGATCGAGAAACCGGTCGCAGCTCCGCTGATCGAGATCAAACAAGCGTAGAGGAAAATGCTTCCCCCCGCCATCTTCCTAGGTGTGCTCAGGGAGGCGAAGACTCTGAGCACATGCTCCGCCTCCACAAGCGAATTGTATCCTTGAAAGAAGCAGCTCAAACCTAGAACCACATAAAGCAAGAACCTCACACTGCCCATAA
>CAZGRO010000056.1:0-4556 GCA_964528315.1 uncultured Candidatus Bathyarchaeia archaeon | reverse complement strand
TTCTCGGAAACAGTTAGATACTCACGGCCTGAGTATAGTGCCATGAGGGTGGTGACCTCCTTCTCGTAGGAGTTAACCATCGTGTGCGCGCCCACATTGATCGCAATGAGCAAGGCGATTGTGAGAAGGATGGGTTTTACCTTCAAGGAGCCTCGCGCCGCAAGCTTCAACAGAGTTGGAAGAAGACTGACGGCTGAGCCGGATCCGGTGACCTCATCTTGAGAAATCAACTAGCCATCCTCGCCCTAGCGATTCCCTTAGCCTTCATAGTTCCTCTTCTACCCTTTATCATGAACGGTGGACCCCACATAGGCGATGCATGGATTCACCTCAGAATTGCGGAAGAAACCGTACAGCTGGGACGCTACCAATTTACGGACTATAACACGCAATGGCCCCTTGTCAACCTGTTGCTGGCCTTCACGATTACCCTCCTCGATGTCCCTCCTCTCATTGCCACTCAAATAATCCCAATCCTATCGGGTTTGGCAATGCTTCCGTTCTATGCGCTCTGTCGAAGATTGGGCGTATCATCATCATCGGCTCTCTTCGGAATTGCCTTCTTGTCCTTCAACCCTCTGTACACATACTTCACTCTTACAGGCGCCATTATGAAAGAGACAGCTAGCTATTACCTAGTCCTCACGATCTTAATGATTACAGCCATCAAGATGAAGAGAATAGAAGGATATCTTACTGGAGCCTTCGTCAGTATTGGATTGGTGCTGGGCCACCACTATGCTGCAATGATCGTGGCACTGTACTTGGCCGCGCTGGCCGGCTACCATGCGTTTGGCTTGCTGCGCGGCCAATGTAATCGCTTGGGCATCCTCGCACCTGTCTTGGTAACCTACCTATTCCTCTTCGTGGGAAGAAACCTCACAGTCTACTGGGCGATCGGTCTGTGGTTTCCAAGCTTCACTACCAGCGACATCCTTCTCCTAGCGGCCTGTATGGCCGTACTATCGCTTTTTGGATTTGGAGAATCCAAGGGTCTCCGCTACATCAATACCATCATCACTGCAGGGACAATCGTTCTATGCGTGCTCATCCTCCGGGGTGGAACCCTAGCGATATTGACCCCAACAGATCCGATCACACTGTCAGAGTATAGATACTATCTTGCGGCGGGAGCAGTATCAATAGCTGGATTGTGCTTGGCATTGAAAAGACATGAAATCAATGGCCTACTCGTTCCAACAGTCGGATGGATCTTGTTCGCCTTCACGTACAGCCTAACCGAACCAGGCCTCGTCATATTCATCAAGGCGCTGCACTACTTCGGGATCCTTCTCGCCATAGGTGCCGCATTCACAGCTCACACACTCCACCAACACTTCAGAGCGGGCAAACTTGCATCAACACTCATCATCCTTTTCCTAATCTACGGATCATCATTCGGAACAACCATCGCACTGAAGGGACCAGGATCATATTCCGCCACTGAATTCACTACGATGAAACAAGTCGTGCCAGTCACTTCCGGACTGAAGCTGTACGGTGACATGAAAAGCAACTACCTCTGGTCGTACCTTTCCGGCGGAAGAGGTGGCCTTGCAGGAGTCACGCCTATCGCAATGGGCCTTAAGCGCGGCGAACTCATACTCGTTACAGCAACAAACCGTGAGGTCGGCTTCCTCTTGGGCTATTCGTGGGCAGGCCCCAAAGCAATCTTTCAACGCATCAGCCGCCACAACATAATAGTCAGCAGCCCGGAGCTTAGCCTGCTTGGAACAATCTGAGGTGTGAGCAGAGGTGTCAACGGACTCTGAAGGACTTATCTGTCAAGATTGACGAGCCACATAGTTGGTTAGTATCATCCCAATCGTGGAATCAGATCGTTCACAAGATGCCTATTCCTTGTGTCGATACCATTGTCCATAAAGACAACAAGGTGCTTCTCGGCTACCGAACCATTCTTCCGTACAGAAATGTCTGGGCTCTTATTGGCGGAAGAATGCACTACGGCGAATCCTTCAATGACACAGCCATCCGGAACTGCAGACAATCCGGCCTGACCATAGAACAACTCCAATACGTAGGCGTATTCCCAATCATGTTCCGAAAGGGGAGACATGACCTCTCATTCTGCATTGCCGCGAGACATGTCTCAGGTCAGCCAAAACCTACACTTGAACTCTCGAGATACACCTGGGTAGCAAAGAGGGACCTGAAAAGGATTCATCCTGTTGGCGGCAACTACCTGAAAATGATAGGAAAATGGTGGTGCTCGCAACAGTCCCCCACCCAGACACAACATGTATCTAGGCTTCATCAATCGAACCATGAAGATCCCGGTCGTTCTCGACGCAAGGTCTGAAACAGTGCCTCGACAAGCTGAATCCCTAGCGTACATTAAAGGAATGCTTAAGCATTAGATCTGCCAGCCGGGGTTATGCAAAAAACAATATGCCTCTTCTAACCAATAAGGCGGACCAAATTCTCTGACGCATGGCAGAGGCAAGGCAACCCTTGAAAGATAAGTGTGGTGCGAAATTCGTTACGCCCGAGAAGGCGACTGAGGCGGTCAAGTCAGGAGACAAAGTTGTATTGTCTAATCTCTGCAGTGAACCTCACCTCCTGCCGAGTCTGCTGATGGATAGATCTCAGGAACTGGAAAATGTCACGTTGTTCAGTCTGAGGCCCTTCGGGAAGTTCATCAACAGATATCTTGAGCCGGGAATGGAGAAACACATAAGGTGTGCCACAGCGTTCGCTGGAGGAGTCGGCCCCATCGTCCAGCTGATAAAGCAAGGACGAGCCCAGTTCTATCCCATCCCACTGAGCGGAATTCCTTGGCTTTTCAAGAAAGGCCCTTACAGACCGGACATATTCATAGCCACAATGTCGCCCCCGGACAGCAATGGATACTGCAGTTTAGGAGTATCAGTCGACTACGCTTGGGCCGCTCTGGAAACATGCAGGACAGTCATAGCTGAGATCAATGAGAATATGCCGCGAACCTGCGGAGAGTCCCTGGTTCACATTTCCAAACTTGATTACCTGGTTAAGGTATCCGATCCCATCTACGAGATGCCCCCATTCAGTGCCACGAGTCTTGAAGCAAAGTTGGGAGAATACGTCGCGACGCTTGTGGAGGACGAAGCAACCATCCAAATAGGGTATGGCGGAGTCGCAGAAGCCATAACCTCCTTTCTGAAAGAGAAGAAGAATCTGGGGATGCACAGCGAGATGATACCTGAAGGCGCAATCACACTGGTCAAGGAAGGTGCACTAACGTGCGAGAAGAAGACGATCGACAGGAACAGGATTGTGTGCGCCTTCGCTGCAGGAACTCAAAGACTGTATCAATGGTTGAACGAAAATCAGATGGTAGATATGAGAAGATTGGACTATACGAACAACAGTAGAGTCATAGCAATGAGTCACAGGATGACTGCGATAAACTCGGCTCTTCAAGTGGATTTGTACGGCAACACATATTCCGATATGCTAGGCCTAGATCAGTACTCTGGAGCAGGCGGGCAACCTGACTTTGTTCTGGGCGCGTACCTGTGCCCTGACGGCAAATCGATAATCGTTCTGCCTTCCACAGCGGCCGAAGGAAAAGTATCGAGAATTGTGGTTCACCCTGTCCTGAACGGGGGTGCCAGATCTCCCCTGATGCCTACAGTTACAAGGTTCTATGCAGACTATGTGGCCACCGAATATGGAATAGCCTCTTTGAGAGACAAGACGACAGCTGAAAGGGCTAGAACGCTGATTGGAGTAGCTCATCCAGACTTCAAGGATGAACTTGAAGAGAGAGCCAAGAAGATCGGCCTGATAAACTAGAGAGAGTGCGCGTTCACTCGTAGTGGATGAGTTCTTTCTCCTCAAGAGTCTTCTGGAGTATCGCGACAGCACGATGAACTTCTTCCTCTTTCTTAGCACCGGTGCACACAAGCTTCCCGCTGGCGAAGAGGAGAATGACAACCTTCGGCTCATCCATCCTGTATATGAGACCGGGAAATTGCTCAGGCTCATACATGGTTCTCTTCAATGAGTAGGTTGACTTCTCAAGATCTATGGAACCACCTAGACCTGCTGATGCAACTATGTTCTGTATTTGAATATCGGGTTTCCCAACGATGACGATCCCATTCTTCTTGAGTTCGTCCACAACCTTCATCACGGCTTTCTTCGCTTGACGTTCAGACTTGGCACCCGTGCAGACCATTTTCCCTGAGCTGAAGATCAGCGTCGCCGTCTTCGGTTTCTTCAGTCGGTAGACGAGTCCTGGGAACTGTTCTGGTCGATATTCGACACCGGGGAAAACTCTGACTATAGAGCTCAGATCTATGTCCTGTTTGAGTGTTGCCGATGCAACCACATTCTCTATATTGATAAACGCCTTGCCCACACTTTCACTGCTCCCAGTCAGATATGCATAATGAAGCGCACCATCTATAAGGTGTGCTTATATACTTTAAGAGTTCCGTTTTCATCGTTGGGAAAACCCAGAAGTCAAATCTCAAGTGTGACAGGACGTTCAAATCCTTCGGCCTGTGATTTTGAGCGCTTCCTTACTGCAGGAAGCATGAACTCATAGACAA
>CAZGRO010000055.1:0-9910 GCA_964528315.1 uncultured Candidatus Bathyarchaeia archaeon | reverse complement strand
TATACTCCGCGGTGTACAACGGTTCATACCTGATAGTTGAACTCGCCTTCAGCGTCATCGTCATGTATCTCCTCGTAAGAAGAGGCGTCATCCAGATGTATCTTTAGGCCAAATGCCGCGGTAGTGACAGAGATGCAATCAATATCAATTCGCTTAACAACGACCGCGTTGAATGCTGCATTGTATACCTCAATCGGATTGTTGACGTATCTGGGAGTCTTTGCTCCGATCGTCGGGGTGGTCAGGTTCTGGGGTTTAGCTGTGGTCGTGCCTGCAGTTTTCGCAGTTTTGTTCGGACCTTTTGTCGGCGGAGTTGGAGCTGCTGTCGGGATATTTCTCAGTGATATGGTGGTTCATGGAAACGTTTTGGTCAGTCTCGTCGCAGGCGTCACATCCAACTATGCGATGTTTTATCTGATTGGCTGGATTTCCAGAAGAGATTTTTCGTCCAAGTCAAGGAAAATGCTTGTGGGATTCGGTTCGGTTTTCGTGGTTTTGGCATTCGCAGCAACCTGGTACGTGGGTGGGCAGGTGGATCTTGCGACCACGCTGATATTCACGATTTTCTGTGGAATGAGTCTTATTCTTCTGCTTGTTATTGTTAGGTTCTGGGCGAGGTGGAGAAGTTATGCGATTGGGGCGATCATTGGGAACGCTTGTGGCAGCGCCATCATCGGCCTCACTTTATGGGCCATGAGTCAATTCTTCACGCTTCCGGCCAACCTCGGACATCAGGTTCCTCTATATGCTGCAGCGGTGTGGTTTCTCTGGACCTTCTCAAACCAGATGCCATTTCTTCTGATTCTGGTTCCACCCGTTCTCAACGCATGTTACAAAGCTATTCCATCAATCAGGATGGAACAGGACCGGGGAGCCTCAAATTGAGGATAGCCAAAGCTTATTCTCCGGCCGGAATCTCAAGCTTCTTCGGAATCAGAGACAGGGAAATTGATGGGAAACCCATCATGAACCCTCTTAGAGTGGGCGCAATAGGTGGAGGCTTCGTAGTCAGCCGAGGTGTCAAAACTGAGGTACAGGTCGAAAGAAGTCGCAAAGACAGATTCACCGTATTCCTCAACGGACAGCGGAGTGTAGACGCGACAGTGACTCAAACCGCCATACGCTCAGTTCTAGGTAAGGCCGGCTTTCACGCAAAGGTTACAGTTCGTCATGCGATAGAGCCACCTGTTGGCTGTGGATATGGAACGAGCGGGGCAGGAGCTCTCTCAACTGCACTCGCTCTTTCTCAAGCGTTGGATCTGAGCATGACCTATCACGAAATCGGCCAGATTGCTCATGTCGCAGAAATCAGATGCAAAACAGGACTCGGGACAGTTGGACCCTTGATGGTTGGAGGAAATGTGATAACCGTCCAGCCAGGTGCGCCAGGACTCAGCGTAGTAGACCAGATTCCTTTGAAGTCAAGCTATCGTGTTGTAACAGGTTGTTTTGGGCCCATATCTAAGCAAATTGCTCTTGGAAATCGTGCATTGTATTCAAGGATCAACATGTGCGGAAGACTCGCCCTGAGAGATATTCTGAGAAAACCAAACCCAAGGAACTTCCTATTCACGTCTCAGAAATTCGCCAAAGAGATCGGACTTATGACTGAGAGCGTCCGAAGGCTGCTGCGCGCCATGGAGAGCGGCGGCGCGGTCGGAGCGGCACAGAATATGCTGGGAGAGGCTGCGCATGCTTTGGTGGAAGAGAGGGAGGCGCATAGGGTGTACAAGGCAATCAAGAAATACTTGCCTGTGAAACAGATATTCATGACTGATGTCGAATTCCAAGGAGCCCGTGTGATTTAGAATAGGAAGCACGCGCTCACGGCCTCTCCTCAACTGTCCGACAACATTGCGACGGGCCTTGAGCGGCCTGGCCTGTCGTTAGGAGCGTTTCTGCTCGCCCCGAATCCACATGAGAAACTGGCCGATGGGAAGCCCAAGCGCTACCTAACGTACATGGTACCCCCGTGAACCATGTAGTATACCTCTTCGACTATGTAGCACGCATGGTCTGCGATTCTCTCCAAGTGTCTAGTCAACAAGACTCCGGATATCAGTAAGGCTATGTCAGTCGGAGGGTTCTTGGCCATCTCTCTGATGTGGCTTCTATACATCTCGTCAACTTCATTTTCCATCTTCTCCAGCTGCTTCACCTCGTTGAAGCTTCTTGTCCTGTATACTTCGACAGCAAGGAAGAGCATGGCCATGACTCGGTCCCCCATCTCTTTGAGAAACCCATCTTCTGGCAAGACTCTCTTGTTCTCATTGAATAGTCGCAGTTGGCTTGATATATCGTAGGCGTATCGTCCAAATCGTGAGAGATCATAGGCAATCTTCATGTTTGACTTTATTGATCGAAGATCTACTGCAACAGGTTGGTGTCTGGCAATCAGTTCAACCGACAGATCTTCGACATCGTTCTCCATGGATCTTAGAGCGTCTGACCATGCTCTGACTTGGACTTGGACGTCTCCCCCCTCAAGGTAGGCATTAATGGAAGCCTTGACTGTGGACAACGCCAAGTCAGCCATGTCACTCACTATCTTCGTTATCTTGCTCAAACCCCTGTCCAGCGGTCTTTCAGACATGCTTATCACCTATCCAAACTTCCCCGTAATATATTTCTCAGTCAGAGGATTGTCAGGTTTCTCAAACATCCTACGCGTTTCACCATACTCCGCTACCTCGCCCAAATAGAGGAATGCTGTGAAATCTGAGACCCGAGCTGCTTGCTGCATGTTGTGAGTCACAACAACTACTGTGTAGTTCGCACCGAGTTCTCTCATGAGATCCTCAATCTTCGCGGTGGCACTCGGATCAAGAGCTGAGCAAGGCTCATCCATGAGTATCACTTCGGGATCCACGGCGAGTGCCCGAGCTATGCACAGGCGCTGCTGTTGTCCACCGGAAAGTCTCATGGCAGAATCGCTCAAACGATCTTTAACCTCATCCCAAAGCGCCGCAGACTCAAGGCTACGCTTCACAGTCTCATCGAGAGACCCTTTTGGTCTCAAACCATGAATCTTCGGTCCATAGGCCACGTTATCGTAGATGCTCATCGGGAACGGGTTTGGCTTCTGGAATACCATGCCCACACGCTTGCGAAGCTCGACAACATCAACCCTAGCATCATAGATGTTCTCATCGTCTAGGAAGACCTCGCCTTTGGTTGTGCAACCTACGATTAGGTCATTCATTCGATTGTACGCGCGGATGAGAGTGGACTTGCCGCATCCAGAAGGCCCCATGATGGACGTGACAGCATTCCGTCTTATATCCAAATTGACGTCTCTCAGAACATGATTCTTGCCGAACCAAAGGCTAAGATTTCGTGTAGATATCTTCCACTGATCGCTCAATCATCCCCACCCGAACCAAATATCATTGATTCTTGACACAGCTCTCGAAAGGTCGAAGACATCTTCGTCACCTTGATTGATCGTGACTGACTACCAGGTCTTGCTCCTCCGATGCATAGTCCTGATTATGATCGCCGTGAGATTTAGAGATAGAACTAATCCAAGAAGAACTAATGCGGTTCCATATGTAAGAGGACGGACCAAGAGCATGTTCGGATGTTGAGTCGCCATGTAGTAGATATGGCTGGCAAGAGCCATGGTGCCGTCAAGCAGCGATTTCGGCAGAGAAGGTCGAAAGAAGAAGGTGGCGGTCAGTATTATCGGAGCCGTCTCACCAGCAGCTCTGGCAACGGCCAATATCGCTCCAGTCAGAATGCCGGGCACAGCGTGTGGAAGTACGTTGTGCCTTATTGTCTGCCATTTGGTGGCTCCCAAGGCTAGCGATCCCTCGCGGAAGGATTTTGGCACACTGAGGAGGGCTTCTCTTGATGCTGATATTACCACAGGGAGTACCAACAAGAAGAGGGAAAGGGCTCCTGAGAGGATTGATGTGCCAAACCCAAGATAGATGACGAATAATCCGAAGCCAAACAGCCCATGGATGATCGATGGCACTCCAGCAAGATTCGTGATTGCTGAGTTTATCACGCTGACAAGTCTCCCTTCTTTAGCGTATTCCACAAGGTATATCGCGGCAGACACTCCGACTGGAAGAGCCATGACTATTGTGACAAAGGTCAGGTATGCTGTTCCAAGTATCGCAGGCATTATTCCTCCCTCCGTCATTCCTCTGCGAGGTGTGTCCACTAGGAACGTCCAGGTAACAGCGCCAAAACTGTTTGATATGAATACCCAGAGCATAGCGAGGAAGAACACTACCACTGAAGCTGTGGCAACTCTGAATATCTGGAAATAGATTCGCTCTCTAAGAAGTCTGAGATTCATCGGCCTTCCCTCTTGAACCTTCGCATGAGAAGGCCCGCGAGATAGTTGAAAGCAAAGGTGATGAGAAACAGTTGTATCGCAAGAGCGAACAACGCTTGATAGTGTAGGCTACCAAAAGCCACTTCGGGAGTCTCAATTGCAATGGTGGCGGTCAGCGTTCTTATCGAGTCCAATATGTTGAGATTCAGTATCGGCGCATTTCCGGTGGCCATAAGGACTGCCATGGTTTCTCCGATGGCTCTTCCGAAGCCAAGAAGAACTGCGGCGAGTATTCCTGAAGATGAAGAGGGTAATACTACGCCGCGGATGGTCTCCCACCTAGATGCGCCCAGCGCTATGGAACCCTCCCTGTACTCTCTTGGAACAGAAGTAATAGCGTCCTCTGCCAGGCTCACAATTGTCGGTATCACCATGATAGCGAGTATTACTCCACCGTTCAACGCATTCAATCGGGAATTCGTCCCAGTGAACTGCTGGATCAGAGTCGCCAAAGTGACAAGCGCAAAAAAACCATAGACTACAGAGGGTACCCCTGCAAGCAGTTCTATGAGCGGCTTCAGTATCTCTCTTTCTACGGGATGGGCGACCTCGGCAACATAGACAGCGATAACGATTCCAAGAGGAACAGAGAAAGTTAGCCCTATCGCCGTCACCAGTGCTGATCCATATACAAGTGGAACTGAACCGAATTCCGGTTTCATCACCGAGGTCGGCTGCCAGCTCGTTCCCAACAGAAATTCAATAATCGAAATTCGAATGAAAGCAGGAGCACCTTGGCTGAACAAGAAAAGGAAAATAAGAATCACGACGACTATCGAGGTCGCCGCGCAAGCCAGCAGAAGCTTCTCAATAAGAAACTCCTTCATGCCCCTCCGAGCGCGTTCTGCCGGCTTTCGCTGAATCATGGACCATTCAATCTCTCAAGTATATATGCAAAGAAAAAAGGAAAAGGGTTTCGTCACATCCCTGGTCTCAGGTTCTGACCAGAGATATGTAGCCTACTTCTTCCAGTATTCGTTGTCCTTCGGGCCCAAGTATGAATGAGACATAGGTTCCCATGGCGCCTTTCGGGATTCCGTTGGTGTAGATGTAGAGCTTTCTAGCGATCGGATATGCACCTGTCTTAATGTTTGCTATTGAAGGGTCAAGTGCTGCCCCTGTTGGGGAAGACTTGATCTTCAGTACTTTGACATTGACTCCCTGCTTTGTGTATGCGACTCCCACATATCCTATTCCATTTGCATCGCCCTGCACCGATGAGACTATTTCAGCGTTGCCAGCGAGTTCCCTGTTGTCTGCTCTGAAGTTCGCGTTCTTGAGGACGTGCTCTCTGAAGAAGTCATACGTTCCAGAGGTGCTCTGTCTACCGTAGGTGACTATTGTTGCGTCTCTGCCTCCCACATCTTTCCAGTTCTTGTATTGACCGTTGTATATCTTCTCCAGCTGCTCCATCGTCAGTTCTGAGACCCCATTAGCCGGATTCACGACTATTGCTATGCCATCCAGCCCTACAGTCCACTCAACCGGGTCAACGCCGTTCGATTTCGCTGTAGCTCTCTCAGAATCCTTTATCTCCCGTGAAGCATCTGCGATGTCCGTTGTCTTCTGCGCTAAGGCTGAGAAGCCAACTCCTGATCCGCCACCTGCAACAGAAATAGAGACCTTCGGATTCGTCTTCATGAACTCCTCGGCCCATCGCTGAGCAACGATAAGCAAAGTGTCCGATCCTTTCACGACGATTGTACCGCTAAGCTCCTTGGATTCAAGAGCCCGTATCCTGGTCTCCAGTCCTGCTATCTGAGCTCGCGCCCGATCCAGCTCAGGGCTCTGAGATCCCGACATCTGTGAAACACCGTACCCGAGTCCCAAACCAACAATTAGGCCTACAAGGACAAGTCCCACGATTTTCGTATTTGCACTCATTTTCGTTTCCTCTGCGCCCGCTATAGTTCTGGGATAGAATTATATGCTGTGCCAATGTTCTATATTGCAACGGGTGGGCTATATAGACGATATGTGGTAGCACGTACAGCATAACCGATTCTGAAATGCGTGCGCGGCGCTAGAGCACCAGAGTTTTCGAGATATTGAGGTTGAGTACGATCTCAGCGATGTCACTTGAGTACTGCGCTGTCCTCTGTATGTGCTCGATTATCATCCTCATTCCTGAGATTCTGGCCGAATCTCTTTCCGAGGAAATCGCATCGAGAGCCTTCTCCTCCAGTGTCTGTATAGCCTCGGCCTTGCTGACGGTCATATCTGCAAGAGCGTAATCTTTCTTGTACAGTGCCTTCACTGCATCTTCGAAGACGGATCGAGCATAGGTGCTGATCTCATCTATTCTTCTAATCGTGCTCTGATTGGGAGTGTTTTGCAGTGTCTTCGCAATTTCAGCCATCTTGACCGCATGATCGGCTATTCTTTCGACAGACTTGACTATTACCCTGTATCCCAAACAGTCTGTCGGACTCGAGAATCCAGCATCCCTGAGAGTGGCTTCGTTTCGGACTGCCGATTTCAATTGGCGGATTATGTAGAAGCTGAAGCGATCGACCTCATCATCCAGAGTGATTATTTCTTGGGCAAGTCCAGAATTCCTTTCTTTTAACGCACGGATTGCATCTTCGATCATGCTGCCGGCTATTAGGCACATTCGTCTCAGAGCGTTCTCAACGGACAAATCGGCATATCCAAAAAGCACTTGCATAGTCAGTTCCTTCGCAGAGTCAGATATGACTTCTGTGCCGACAAGTTTTCTTCTTATCAGGTCCTTTATCATGTTCCTTTGTGAAGAGGTAATGCGCTCGTCCTTTGCCAATATCCGAACAAGGTTGTACCCAACGAGATAGAGCGCAATGATCTTCCGCGCAATAGTGTCCAGCTGATCCTTCTCGGATACTGTTATCTTGCCTTCCTTTGGCTGTCTCGGCTCCACGAGCTCTCTAGGGGTAAGAACCAGCGAGGCAATTCCCTGCTTTGAAACCACAAGTGAGCTCCCCGCCTTGAGTCCCATACCGCCGGCCCACTTCTTCGGCAGAGAGACAACGAAAGTTGACCTTCCTGTCAACTGCACCTTTCTGATTTCCTCTGTCTCATTCTGTGACATCATGGTCTATATAGCTGCCATTCTTCACACTATAAATGTTGTTCAAGCTATAGTGCGACTATGCCAAGGCATCCTTAGGCGTTACCACCTCTCAAACCCTCTTCGGAGTTCGTCTGATGGCGACTCTCCGGCACTGGTGGTCCCCCTCGGAGAATCTGATCACACCTGGAGCGTATTTGATGCCGATATAGAATCTATATAGTACACTTGCTCACAGTAGTTCATGTTGGCAAGCGTTATCATTCTCAGTTTCTGAAGGTCTCAGTGGGACAAACATGGTACTATCATTCGTGCTGATAAACACAGAACCCGGTGCCCGAGAAGAGGTGCTGAGAAGCCTGAAACGGAGGAGCGCCGTCAAAGAGGCTCGTCCTATGGTGGGTATGCATGACATCATCGCGAAGATCGAAACAGATACGCCTGAAGAGGCTGGAGCAATGCTGTCGCGTGAATTGGCTGGACATCACAGAGTAAGACTAGCCGAGATGACTGCGATCTACTGAGGCAAGCGAAGCATCGCATGTACTGCAGATCGGCCGAACATTCGACTGAATGGCTGCATGCGCGCGCTTGCAGAAACCTTCTGACAGATTGAGGGATCAACACTCCTGTGTTTTCTCGAATTTCCCCCACTTTCCGTGACAGGTCGCAACTCTCGTATCAGCTTGAGCATGGATGTCCAGACTGCGATGACCCGAGCTCGTGAAAATAGACTATATTGATGACTGTTGTTCGCCGTCTCCCCAGTATACTATGTGGGTCATGAAAATATGGATGCTCCTGCAACAACTAGTGCTTGAGTGATATGGTGATAGAGATGACCGCCCGAAAGAAACTTCACATGAAAGAAGCGAGCAGGATTGGCATTACTCAGAGAGCACTGATTACTCTTCTTCGCGAAGCTGCAAGCAGGCTTGGACGCACCTTTGAGCATTGGCTTGAACTCACTTCACGATATGCAGAATATGCACTGGAATACTGATTCCGAAGAACGCTGCGAGCAGAGCGATCGGAAGTACGCACATGACTACCGTTGTGACATGATCTTCAATGTGGCAGTGAGGAAGGTGTATCTCAAATGAGGTATGTTGACTGGACTGAGTATGGAGAGCTTCTCAGGAGACTGAATGAGGATCTTAGGAGTTACACATTTGATGGAGTCGTAGCAGTTGGGAGAGGAGGCAGTATGGTTGCGGCTTACTTGTCGTCAAAACTGGGCATACCTGTATTCGTTCCGGTTTTTGTGAGACATGTCAGAAGTGGAGATGGCGTTTAGCTCATGACCCATAGCGACTGCAATGTTGGATCTCTGCGTGGGAAGTTGTTGGTAGTGGATGATTACATGGCCAATGGAAAAGCGATGAAATTCGTTTTGGATAGGCTTTCCAAAGAGTCTTCGGTGAAGACTTTGGTGGTGTGTTGTCGCACAGGGTCAGAATTCACACCAGATTTCGTCGGAGCTTACGTTGACGGGTCACAGACGGACGTTCTCTTTCCCTATGATCCACCCTAGACCTGTATCGAACTCCTTCTTTCGCGCGCTCTTCGATATATAGTGCGCGCGACGGAAATATATGGCACCCCATGTACCATATTGTGAGCTGTGGTTAGGAGCCTGATCATGTTGGTTGCGGCTCAAGAGCAGGAAGATGTGAGGAAGATCCAGTTCTCCGGCAAGTCGTCATACATGCTTGCCCTTCCTAAGAAATGGGTTGAGGAAATGAAACTTGGACCTAGCGACCAGGTCACAGTGACTAGAATGGCGAACGCGTCTCTTGTGATTACACCAAGATCAGCCGCTACCGCATTTGCTGGAAAAGGGGAGGCAACAGTGGAGTTGTCACGCGAGGAAGACGCGGATTCTGTGGAGAGAAAACTGATTACATTGTATCTCATAGGTTACAGCCTTATTCACGTGAAAGCCAAAGAAGGTACGTTAACCTCGGTTCAGAGGAACAGCGTTAAGGAAGCGGCACGTAAGCATCTCATCGGAACAGAAGTCGTATCTGATTCGGCCGAGGGCACTACAATACAGATTCTCCTCAGCTATCCAGAGCTGAGCGTGGAAGATGCGCTTCGAAGAATGTTTCTAATTGCTGCCTCAATGCACAGAGACGCCATGTTATCGCTCAAGAAGCTTGATTATGACTCTGCGAAGGCTGTAATCAAATCCGATGATGAGGTAGACAGATTTAGCCTCTATGTTGTGCGACAACTCAAAATGGCCGTTCAAAGTGATCGCGTACTCAAGGAAGTAGGGCTATCAACGCCAACTGAGTGCTTGGGATACGGGCTAGTAGTAAAAAGCATCGAAAGAGTCGCAGACCACGCAAGCAGAATAGCAGAAGGCGTATTGATGACCAAGAGACGGCTCACTGAACCCGACTTGAACAAGCTTGAGGATCTAAGCAACAGCGCTGTGAAGGTCTTTGAGGAATCTGGACTTGCGCTATTCAAACGCAGCTACGATTCCGCAGATAGAGTCATTGAGAAAG
>CAZGRO010000054.1:0-10519 GCA_964528315.1 uncultured Candidatus Bathyarchaeia archaeon | reverse complement strand
AAACCTATCCCTTTGCCCAGCTGCGGAGGCTCCACGATGTTTCCGCGGTCAAACTCATTCTCATGCGTTAGTGCGCCGACTACCATGTCTTCTTGAGCTATGCCCCACAATGCCTCTTCTCCTGCGGATGAAGCTGAAACATCCCACTTGTACGTGTAGCCCAAGTATGCCTTGCTGAAAGCAAAACAGAATACAGGTATGGTGAGCTCCTTCTCGTTCTGAGACATGTTCGCTACATAGCGGCTCAGCTTGGTTTGCAGGAACCTGTAAAGCGGTCGGAGATCGACGAACGACTGAGCCAAATCCCTTGAAGGCTTGTAGGAGCCAGCCATCGCCTGCTGAAGCTCCTTGTCATCTGAGCAGTTCAGAAATTTGACGGCGACTTGGATGTCTGAGTAGGGAATCAAGTCTCTATACGACTTCTCAATCAATTCTGGTCTGACAGTTTTGGTTATTGGGATATGCTCTTTTTCTTCCTTTGTGCGATTGTCCAGAACTGTGACAACAATACGATATTTCTCAGAGTATTTTGGTGCGTATGTGAATTGCGGAACCGCCAAGTTCCAGACCGATTCCCAGAGGTAGTCGGATAAGTACTCGGTGAGCCATTTCGAACCATAGATGGTGCCTACATCAATTTCCAATGCCACGGTCACAGCTTGAAGGGGAGCGTCTTTCGGCGTGTTGAATGATGGTCCAGCGCTTAGATCAAGAAACCAGAATCCGTAATGACCACCCCAGGCCGTCATGAACTCTCTGTTGCGAACCCTATACCCCAGGTCGAGATCATAGTATGTGATGTTGAAGTAGTGTGGAGTTGGGGCCTTCTTTAGCCAAGGACGAGCTAGTTGATCATACGTGACCGATGGCAGCTGGGTCAAGTTAGCAATGAAGAATGTGTAACCATTACTTGGAAATCCTCCGTACAGTTCCCGATTCTTATAGAGCCAGTCTTCGAGCTTGTTTGCGTCATAGAGATAGTTGCGAACAGAAATTCCGAACCAGGGATTTGGCATCTCCTTGACGGTTTCAATCTTCTTCAGATGGGCAACGAGACCTTTCTCAAAGCCAGTGCTGGCAAAGACGATATCGTAGTCGAGTCTGAAGGTGACTCCAGTGTCCTTCGGTTCCGTTAGAATCTGATTTGGTCGCTTGAAAGGAATGTTCTCTTTCCAAAGCATATAGCTCGTGTTGATGTTGGATTGATTGAATCCAATGAACACAACCTTGATCGCGAGTGGAACTGTTCTGGTGGCGATCAAAGAAGTTTCAATGCTCGTGCCAGGCGATCCCGTAGCATGAATCGGTATTCCTGAAGTGAGAACGATGAGACACACCAGCACTATGGCGAAGAGAAGTCGAAGAAGTTTTCCCATTCACTTGACTTCCTGAAACCACGCTGCTAGACATTTAGTGCATGATATAAGCAATTGCGTCACATCTTCACAATAGAGCTACTTGCCAAACACGGCGATAGACTTATTCCTTGCCTCGTTCTGGAACGTAGTAATGCTCTCCCATTTCCCTTTGTATTCGGTCAGTTTTGCTTCCTAGCTTATTGACACGCGGTCTTCCTGTTTCCGGATCCCTACGAAATGTGATGTCCATCTGTCGCAGAAATTCGTTCATGCCATCACGCAAAGAAGATGGGGACGTTGCAGTGCCGCGAACGCCGGGTGTTCCAGAGAAGATCATCAGCCGATCTGCCATGAAATCTTGAATAGCTATGTCATGCTCCACAACATACGCAAAAGCCTCATTGCCCTCAACCACCTTTCGTATAGCTCTTGCGACAGCCAGCCTTTCCTCCACATCCAGATACGCGCTTGGCTCGTCCAGAAGATACAGCTGCGCCTTCTTTGCCAAGCAAGCACTTACAGCAACTCTCTGCAGTTCTCCTCCACTCAGATCTTTGACATCTCTCTCCATGAATGCTTCGAGGCCAAGGGGGCGAACTATTTCATCTTTGAAGTAATCGGAATCATACCTTTCACCTGCGATGTTGCGAAGAAGAGCGTCCACTGAACCTTTGTACTCGGTAGAGATGTACTGTGGTTTGTAACTGATGATAAACCCGCTAAGACCTGAGGCGCTGCCATGATCCGGTTTCTCCAGCCCGGCGAGAAGTTTGATGAAAGTCGTCTTGCCAATGCCATTCGGTCCAACTATGCCTATCACCTCGCTACGCTTGATGTCTCCTTTTTCGACGCGAAGGGAGAATCCTTTGAAGTGCTTCTCCATGGAGGTCCATTGAACTCCCCACGGCTGAGAGGATACAGGTTCTCTGGGGGGTTTGACGTGGAATCTTATTGCCTCAGATCTGAATCTCATGTTTTCGTCCGGTATGAGGCCGTTCAGGAAAATGTTGATGCCAACTCTTACGCCATGAACGTGAGAAACAATTCCGTATACTCCGGGTTCTCCATACAAGACGCAGATCTGATCGGACAAGTAGTCCAGCATTGCCAGGTCATGTTCGGACAGGATAACGATCTTCTTCTCATCGACAATTGATCTGATTAGCTTCGCAGCTCTCATCCTTTGGCTGACGTCAAGGTGACTGGAAGGCTCATCAAATACGTATACGTCTGCATCTCTACATACCGCTGCTGCTATTGAAACTGCTTGAAGCTCTCCTCCGCTCAACACACCTATCTGCCGTTCAGCTATGCTGTTGATCTGAAGCTCCTGTAGGACTTTGGATAGCATTCCCCTCTCATCTACTTTCTCCAGGATTGATGACACTTTTCCCTTGATCTTTCTCGGTATGGCGTCAACATACTGCGGTTTATACGAGACCTTCAGCTTGCCTTCGCTGTGGCGTTGGAAATATTCCTGAAGAACTGATCCTCTGTAATGCTTGATTATCTCGCGCCAGTCTGGAGTGGAATCAGTCCTTCCGAGATTGGGTCTGATCTCACCTGAAAGTATCCTGAGCGCAGTGGATTTTCCCACACCATTCCTACCTATTAGACCTGTGATGATCCCTTCCTGAGGGATTGGCAGGCGGTAGAGCTTGAACATGTTTGGCCCGTATCTGTAGCTGCATTCTCCCTCCAGCTCTTCTGGCAGGTTCACCACAGTTATGCAGCGAAAGGGACATTTCTTGACGCAGATCCCACAGCCAGTGCATAGAGACTCGACGATTATTGGTTTTCCCTGATCCTCGCTGAACTTGATGGCCTCAATCCTAGAGCGGACAGGGGGGCAGAATTTCAGGCATGGCTGATTGCATTCCTTGGGCTTACACCTGTCTCTGTCGATCACTGCCACGCGAACCATTGGAGTCAACTCAGGAGTCGACTAGATAAATAAGAAGCATACTCTGGCAAGGCGTATGAAAAGAAAGAGAATGGAGGCGACTACCACTCTTCTTCCTCGAACTCTTCGTCTTCGCCCCACTCTTCTTCTTCGTCTTCAACTGGTTGTTCTGCGGGCAATATTTGGTCCTCCCAAAATTGCGAGCTCAATGTTGCCTATCTCAAGATTCATTTAAGGTTTTTGGCACTGCCCAAAGAAGGGAGCCTTCGCAGTACAGATCAACCTTCCGTCATGACCACCATGAGATCACATTCTTCAAACGAAGCATCACGACTCGCATAATGCGAATAGCGTCAGATTAATCGCCACTGCCCAATGCTTAACAAGAGGACTAGCCCTAGCATTAGACACATTGAGTGTCACGTGGCGTCATATGGAGAGATGAGACCTGTCTCTCGGAAAGGCAGGAAGAAGAACCCAACAAGTCAGTCTAGAGGCGAGGCATGTTTGAGGCCGCTTAGATGACCAGAGTTCTGAGCATAGACCAGCGAAGCTTCAATCCAAGAATCATTGAAGAAGCGGTCAGAGTCTTGGATGCGGAAGGCGTCATAATGTATCCCACCGAGAGCAGCTATGCTTTAGGCGTGAATGCACTGAAGCCTGGTGCCATTAAGAAAGTGTTCGAGATCAAAGCAAGGCCTGGAGTCAAGGCGATCCCGGTGATTGTTGCGAACCTTAGGATGTGGATGAGATATGCTCATCTTAACAGAGACGCGGAGAGGCTCGCCAAAGGGCTCATGCCAGGACCCTTAACACTGGTTCTTAGAAAGAAGGCCTCGATACCAGATGCCTTGAGTCGATCAACTATAGCTGCAAGGATACCAGGCCATCCTGTGGCATTGGCATTGGTCAAGAAAGCGGGCTATCCAATCACATCCACTAGCGCGAACGTGTCAGGGCAGCCTCCGGCCTACAGTGTCAGAGCGATTCCTAAGTCACTGAGCACAGCAATAGACCTCATTCTAGATGTGGGTGCGTTGACAAGAAGAAAGTACTCAACGATTGTGGATCTTACGAAAAGTAAACCAATTGTCGCAAGGGAAGGGGCCATTGCTACTTCGGTTATCCTGCGGGCGCTCGGAGGAGAGAAGTAGGAAATGAGCGGAAAGAGAATGTTGTGTCTTGGCATAGAAGGGACGGCACACACACTTGGAATTGGTCTAGTTGACTCTGATGGGAAGATACTGGCAAATGTAAGGCATTCGTACATTCCTCCATTAGGGATGGGGATTCATCCACGGGACGCATCGCAGCATCATTCGGAGATCTCAGGCAAGGCCCTGCATGACACATTGAGACAAGCCAAGGTGAATCCTTCAGACATAGATCTCATAGCTTTCTCTATGGGCCCAGGCATGGGACCATGTCTCAGAACAGCAGCAACAATCGCCAGGGTATTGGCAAAGTATCTGGACATTGAACTCGTCGGAGTGAATCATATTCTTGCTCACATAGAGATTGCGAGACTTGTGACCGCTGCATCGGACCCAGTAGTGCTCAACGTAAGCGGAGGCACGACCCAGTTAGTAGTCTTCGAGAAAGGAAGATACCGCGTCTTCGGAGAAACCTTAGACATCGCAATCGGAAACGCTTTCGATGTCTTTGCCAGAGAATCAGGAATTCACGACCCAACCAACCCGTGGCCTGGCCCCAAATTCGTTGAAACCGCTTCAAAAGGAAGCAAGTACATTGAGCTCCCCTATCTCGTAAAAGGTATGGATTTGGCCTTCTCAGGCCTAGTAACCCAAGCACTCCGACTGCTCAAGGAAGGACACAGCGTTGAAGACCTCTGCTACAGTCTACAGGAGACAGCTCTAGCTATGCTGACCGAGGTGACCGAGAGAGCGATGGCTCATACCGAAAAGAACCTTCTACTCTTGACAGGCGGATCTGCCAGGAACAAGCGCCTCCAAGAGATGCTACAGATAATGATGAAAGAACGAGGCGGCGAGGTACGGGTTGTACCCCTGGACCTGGCAACAGACAACGGCGTGATGATTGCCTGGACAGGGATTCTGTCCCACCGCGCAGGCATCGTCACACCAATAGCGAAAAGCTTCGTCAAACCCAGATGGCGCATTGAGGAAATTGAAGTGCCGTGGATTACACAGGAAGATCACGAGAAGAAGAGAAACCAGAAGTCACGCATGACGAGAAAGGCTTGAGCCTTCTTGCTCGACCTGTGCGCTCCAAAATGCACCAATGAATATACCCTACGAAATACGCCAGAGCATTAGTGAATCTCAGAAAGGGAACCAATGCACAGTGCTTTAGATCACTTGTACGTCGGTGCAAGGCGATTGCTCCTGGAGCGAACCGCGCAATGTTGTACGAAAGAAGCAGGATCGGCGCCCAGATGAGCCTCAAGTCGAACACAGCCATCAAAGGAGACAGAAGCATGACAGAAATCCAGAAGAAACACAGTTTGATCCTTCGAGTAAAGGTTTCTGGGTGCCTCTCAGTTAGCTGTCGGAAGCCCCTCCCCCACTTCAATCGCTGACGGAAGAAACTCACCAGATTATCCGGGTTCCTTGTTCGTGCAACAACCCTCTGGTTCATTATCGATCTAAAGCCTAGCTTGATAACTCTCAGATACAGTTCAGCGTCCTCCCCGAAACGCATTTGCTCATCAAACACGCCTGCCTTATCGAGCGCCTTTCGCGAATAGGCGACATTGGCACCGAAAGGCCACTTCCTGTCGACCTCATTCTGCATCAACTCAACAGCATGAGCGATAATGTTGGACGAGTTGGCCGCGCGCACTTCCCCTCCAACACAGTCAACCATGTGCCCCTCAAAGGACTTGGTAAGTTCTTGGAGTGAACCTTTCTCCAGAATACAGTCTCCGTCAAGGAACAGTACAATGTCTGCCTTAGATGCGACGAATCCTCTGTTCTTCGTTGCAGAGATACCTCTGTGTTTCTCCCTGATGATATTGAGTGCACCGTGCACCCCGAACCTCTCCAGTATTTGCAGTGAATCGTCCTTTGATCCATCGTCCACCGCAATTACCTCCATTCCGTCCAAGTCTTGTCGAAGGATTGAGGTGACGCAGTCCTCTATTGTTCTGCCCTTGTTGTAGCACGAGACCACGATGGAGATCTTGGGCGAAGACATTTTGATCGATATCTCGAAGGACAACGCTTTAATCGTTTGTGCAGACCTATGCGATGGGTGAGAGCAAATGAACAAAGTGATACTTTCAGCAACTACATTCCTCCTGACCTTAAGCATGATGTCAACCTGTTCAGTCTCACAGCAGTTTCTTCCGGATCTTGCGATAGCAAAGGTGTGGATTGGCGACAGGAACAATACGCCCATCTATCCAAAAAGCGGCGAGCCATTCTACGTGTGTGCAACTGTCAAGAATATTGGAAATGCGCTGGCAGAAGGCTACTATGTTCAACCGTATTTTGGAGGTAGCCCCCTTGCGGCGGGAGGACCGGGAAAGCTGGACGCTGGATCGTCTCAGGATTGGTCTTCAGGACCTATTTCAGTGGCACCGGGAATCTATGAGATTCGATGGGTGTTGAATCCAGATCGCAAGGTCGTAGAAGCAAACTATGGTAACAATGAAATCTCCATGATCGTCGTGATTGAGGCAGGTTCCTCCTTTGAAGCGATTTTACAGCCTTTGGGTGGGCCCATTGGCCTCGGAGTGGTTGTGTTGATCATTATGGCCGTTGTCATGGTCGTTCAGAAGCATCTTCAGAAGAGGAAGAGTACCTCACCCGCGAAGAAAGACAAAGAGGAACAGACTGCCAAACGCCCTTAGCCTTATCCCTTTATCGCATTCCACACCTCATCGCTCACATAGTGAACATTGGAAACTGCCTTTCCTTTCTCCATTGAAGGGATGAGGGATGAATCCACAAGAGCTTCACCAATGGCTAGGCTCTTGCCGTGTTTCTCATCAAGAACTACCACGAGGTCTCCACTTTTGAATTCCTCCTCGGTCCTTCTGATTCCTTTGACCATCACATCTGCCCCGTTGCAGACATGGGATATCGCGCCCATGTCGACCACGACCTTGGGCAGCCGCTGAATCACTCTATCGAATCTGAGTGTTGGCAGATAACGCCCCTCTTTTTTGAAAATGAGAGGTTTCCCGTCGAGCAAGATGAGCTCTGCCTTCTCAAGCTGCACCTTTTCCAAACGGGGCCTCGCGCCGAACAAATCCTCGTCGAGCTTGAATCTCGCTTCGAATTCAGTTAGGATGGCTTTCGCCTCTTTCTCCCTAATACCTACTCTAGCAGACATGCTTCCATCCAACCCAAACAAGTTGCTGCGACTATGAGCTGCCTCTGTTACAGCTCTTCCTTCTGATCGCTGCTACGATAACGAGCGGCGAGGCGTAGATCACTCCGATCAGGCCGCTTGCCAAGACGCCCACAACCATCACCACCAGCTCGTAACCCATGGGAACCGAGTGGAAAAATGCAGAGGGTAGTTGAAGTGACAGAAGCAGAGGATATGTCAATGAGCGAATTGAAGCGGCCAGCACGGGGTCAGCTGAAACCGATCGTGCCAAGGCTGGGCTGAATGAGTAGTAGAAGGCATTAAAGACACGCATGAACTGCGAGCCGACAAATGTCGTCATCACCGTGCCATCTCTGAACTCTCTAAGGAACTGAACCTGCGGAGCCAACTCGGAACCGTATGCAGCAGAGGCGATAACGCAAAGCCGCGTCACAGCCACGGTCACTATAGAGGTTATGGTCTTGGTCATTGAGGAGGTCAGCGTGTAGACGGCGGGAATCACAGACGTGTGCACTGATATTGCCGTCAGGGTGGGTGAGAAGACCGTGGTGCCCACATATGACGCATTAACTGATGTAACCGTTATCGTGGGCGAGAATGAGGTCGACGTGCCGGTGATTGTTGCGGTGCTCTGAGAGGTCAAAGATATCGTGTCGGTCGTAGTACGCGTAACCATAGAGGTAATTGCCTGAGTAACCCACGATGTGGATGTGGCAGTGGTGGTCGTAGTGGTGGGTGTGGTCGAGGTGGAGACAATTATCTGTGTCGCTGTAGTAGTGGTTGGGGTTGTGCTGAAGCTTGTCGAATACGAGGTAACCGTATAACTGTATATTATGGTCGATGTGAATGACTCAGTCAGGGTTGTTGTGAAAGTCTGACCGACAATGCTTCTACCTCCAGCAGCGCTAGAGTCAATCGGTCCCTGAACAATCGCCTGAACCATGGCGAGAAGAGCGACCGCAAGCATCATAAGAACCAAGGATCTTCTCATCGCTAAGCACCAACCGAATCTAGATCGGAACCTTTGGTTCCGGGACCGGCCAAATCAAAGGAGTTGCGCGAAGGCCTGTTGGCACTACTGATCCTTCTGACCACAAACCTTACAGCACAGCCAATTGGCGTCAAATAGACGACTCCGAGCAAAGCACTGTTGAACAATCCAGCTGCAACCATTCCCGCTTCTGGAGCAAAGCGAAGTAGCTCGAAGACGTAGGACGAGGCTTGAAGAATAGCTATCAACGGAAGAAGCATTAGACGCGTAATTGTCGCAACCAGCTCTGATGAGGCGATCACATTTGCAATATTCGGGCTGAAAGAGTAGTAGAAGGAATTGAATGCCTTCATGAATTCCTTGCCGGCAAAGGTAAGTTGAGCATTGTTGTCTCTGTATCGTCTTAGAGATTCGACCGGCTCAGCCAGCTCTGATCCGTATGCTGCCGATGCGATGAGGCATTGACGAGAGCCAAGAGGAAAGGCTGTCGTCACGATCCTCGTTGTCGATGTCAAGGTGACCGTCGGGGAGTAGAATGTGGTTGTGGTCACAGAGGTTGACGTGGTGGTCGTGGTCTTTGCCGTGAATGTTGTCGAGGTTAAGGTTGTCGCAGGGGAGTAGATCGTCGTGCTTGCACTGGCCACCTTGGTTGTAGGCACGATGACGGTTGGCGTGAGAACTGTTGAGGTCTGAATGAGTGTGATCGTCATTGATGTTGTTTCAGAGAACCATTGCGTCGATTGGAACGTCGCGGTAGTGAGCAGTGTGATCCCCTCCAAAGAAGTCGAGGTGCTGGTCGCGGTCACCAATGTCGTTGTTGATGTGGTCGTAATCGTGAGAAGCACTAGCGTGTAGGTTGTGGTCGTGGTTGTATACGAAGTGCTCGTAGTGTATGTGTACGTTGTGATTGTTGTAGAGGATGTTGTTTGCTGCTGTCTGCTTTCGCCAGCTGAGAAGACAAGAAAAAACACCGTCACGATCGCGGCAAGTGTTACCGCTTTATGTGCGGTCTTCGTTGCGTGCCACCACCCATCTTCTTCGGTTTGATGAGCAAGATAGCCACATTTAGGTTTGTGGCTCTCCTCTGGGACCCGCACGAACAACCCACTAGGGTCCCCGGCGTGATATTGCACCCAGGCCGCATTCCATACCCTCGGACATACCGATCTCGCACGATATCCTTAAATTGTGTGCCGCTTGCCCTTTAGGTTGAACCACTGGACCTCGATGATCGAAATGTCAGACACTGCAACCAAGATATTCGAACAAAGCCTCAACCAACTTGTTTTGGTGGAGCTGAAGGGAGGGAGAGGTGTGAGAGGAAAGCTGTTCAGTTTCGACCAGCACATGAACCTGGTCCTGGAGGATGCTGAGGAAATCTCAAGCAGTGAAGGAAAGAAGCTCGGAACCATAATTGTGCGGGGGGATAATGTGGTTCTTGTCAGTCCCCCGCCCAAGAGGCAGGGCTCAACTTAGGCCTCACCATCACAAACAATGGCAGTGAGCGAGTCCAGGAGGATTGAGTTTTGACAAAGGGAACAACCTCTCAAGGCAAGATGGGGCGATCCAAGAGCCACATTATGTGTCGAAGATGTGGCCACAGGTCATACAATATCTCAAGCAAGAAATGTGCTGCCTGTGGTTACGGATCATCGGCGAAGCTTCGTCGCTATTCATGGCAGAACAAGAAGATCGATGGCACTAGGATCGTATAGCCACTCATTCTGCAGCACCAGTGTTACCACAAGGCCTAGGCCGCATACAGGATTGGTAATAGTGCGCCGTACGCTTCAGTCTTTTGCACGTTCTCGTGATTCCACCCAGATAGTGATCACATGGACACGTGGGATTTGCGCGAGGACAGTCAACTCCTCGAGGCTGCCTGAAGAATAGGGCAGTATTCCAGCTATCCTGAAGAAGTTTTGCAATATGATTCTTCCGTCTTGG
>CAZGRO010000053.1:0-10691 GCA_964528315.1 uncultured Candidatus Bathyarchaeia archaeon | reverse complement strand
AATCCTCATAGCGCAGGCTGAGAACGCTCGGCAATCTTATTCTTCATCATCAATACCAACTCTCGTCGATGTTGATTTAAACACTTTTCCCATTGTCTCAAAACAACTTTTAAGGCCACGCAACCAACGGCATGCGCCTGCGAGGACATATCATGAGAGGGCATGAGCAAGCGCTAGCTAGAATCGTTGGGAAAGACAACGTTTCAGCGGATGAAACTGAACTCTTCTGCTATTCGTTCGACGCCTCAATCCATTCTTCAGGCCCCAACGTAGTCGTCAGGCCAGTCTCAGCGAAGCAGGTCTCAAGAGTAGTTCGATATGCCAGCAAGAGGAGAATTCCTGTCGTGCCCAGAGGCGCTGGCACGGCACTATGCGGCCACTCTCTACCATGGCACGGTGGCATAGTAATCGATACGACAAGAATGAACAGAATACTTGAGACACGGGTTGAGGACCTTTACGTGGTTGTAGGTCCCGGAATAGTCTACTCCGAGCTAAACTCATCCTTGAAACCTCTCGGCTTCTTCTTTCCTCCCGAACCAGGGAGCGCAGACGTCTGCACGATAGGCGGAATGGTGGCAGTTAATGCAAGTGGCATCAAAGCAGTCAAGTACGGAGCTACTCGCGATTATGTGCTAGGCCTTGAAGTTGTGTTGCCCAATGGAGAAATAGTGCGAACTGGCTCAAGAACCGTGAAGAACGCCTCTGGCTACCAGCTCTACCGACTCTTTGTTGGATCCGAAGGAACTCTTGGGGTCATAACAGAGGTAACCTTGCGAGTTGCGCCGCTTCCCGACTACACAGCAACCGCGCTAGCCTCATACGAAGACCTTGAGGCCGCTGGCAGAACCGTCACCAAGTTGATCAAGAGCCGCCTGATTCCGGCAGCTCTTGAGATCATGGACAAGACATGCATTCAAGCCGTCAACAAATCTTTGAGACTGAACCTGCCCGAGGTTGATGGGCTTCTCATCGTAGAGTTCGATGGCCACCGCAGCGCCGTTGAGCACGACATGAACAAGGCCGAGCAAATATGCAGAACCGAGAACCCAACAACATACACATGGTCAGATGATCCAGCCACGCGCGAGAGATTATGGGCCGGCCGAAAAGCGGTCTTGCCATCAATGTCTCGTCTCAAAGGGGGACAGGTATCTACCTCTCTTGCCGATGACATGATCGTGCCCATCTCCAAGATTCCTCAACTAGTACGATCCATCGCCATGACCGCTAGGAAGGAGCACTTGACCATTGGAACGTATGGGCACTGTGGTGACGGAAACCTTCACGCCAAGGTTCTACTCAATGTCAGAGAGAAAGGGGCTTGGGGGAGGGCGTGGAGAGCATGCCGCGAGATATATCGTACGAGTATCGCACTGGGGGGTTCTCTCAGCGGAGAACACGGCATAGGTATCACGAGGGCGCCCTTCATGAAAATGGAGCACGGAACTGAGCTGAATTTAATGAGAACCATAAAGGCTGCGATAGACCCCAGCAACATTATGAACCCGGGAAAGCTTTCGCTCAATCAAGTTCCCAAGACATTCGTTACCAGACTGCGATACCCTGTGGGGCGTTGATCTTGCTTCATGAATTCGAAGATGAAATGATCACTTGTACAATGTGTGGTTTCTGCCGTCAAGTATGCCCGGCCCTGGAGGAACGTGGATGGGAATCCTATGCCCCAAGAGGACTCGTGAGTATTGGATATGGGCTTCTCAGGAGAGGGCTACACCCGACAAAAGCCATGATCGATTCGGTCTTCGCATGCACAACATGTGGAAGATGCGTGGCAAAATGCCCTCCACAGACAAAGATCAGAGACATAGTGCTCGCAACCAGAGCTGTCCTATTTCAAGGCAAATCTACACCGAAATCAGTTACGAAACTGCTCTCCAATCTGGCCAGAACTGGAAACATCTATGGTCGAACACGCAATAAACTCGCACAGAAACACTCCACCGCTGTCTATTTTCCGGGCTGCAACATAAGATACCGGCATCCTGAGATCCTCAAATCCTCGATAACGCTGCTTAATCGCGTGGGAGTCAACACTGTCGTCATGGAGGGCGCAGATTGCTGTGGCGCGCCTGCCCTTCTGGCCGGCAATCTAGGGCAGTTTCACAACATAGCGAGGGCAAATTCAAGCTGGATTGATTCAACACGGCTGATCTTCTCGTGCCCCATCGGGCTTCAGACGATGAAAGAAGAGTACCGGGAAACCAAGGGATCTGCATCCGCCTCGCATCTGACAGAGGTCCTCTCCCAGGCAATCGGCTCAATCCATTTTCGCGAGACTAGCGAAACAGTCACCTACCACGATCCATGCTATCTGGCTAGGATGTTGAAAGTCGTAGACCCACCGAGGAGTCTTCTCTCGTCAGTTCCCGAGCTCAGATTTGTAGAAATGGCAGATTCGAAGGAGAACACGAGATGCTGCGGCTCAGGTGCGGGCATCACAGAGCAATCCACGCCAACACTCTCCAGAGAGATCGCTGCTACCAGAATCAAACAAGCACGGGAAGTGGGAGCAGAACGAATAATCACCTCATGCCCATACTGCCTTGATCAGCTACGAAAGGTTTCAGATGGGCTACCTGTCGACGAGATATCCGTCTTTCTGGCTTCAAGATTGCAGTCCCCTCACTAGACTGCATTCATCATGTCAAAAACCTAGATCTAGTCACTACATCTAGTCTTAAATAGAAAGTGTGCTGTCCCTCCAACTGTTGTGGGTGCTGGCTGTGACGAAGTTCATCTTTGTCTCAGGAGGTGTGATGTCGGGAATCGGTAAAGGAGTGACCACAGCCTCAATCGGTAAGATTCTGCAAACGAGGAACTTCAGAGTAACCGCTGCGAAGATCGATCCTTATCTCAATGTAGACGCCGGAACAATGAATCCGATTACACACGGCGAGGTCTTTGTGACTGAAGATGGAGGAGAGATCGATATGGATCTGGGCACCTACGAACGTTTCCTGGACATCAACATCTCAAAAGAACACAACATGACTACGGGGCAAGTATACCTCTCCGTGATCGACAAGGAGAGAAGAGGGGACTTTCTCGGAAAATGCGTCCAAATAATCCCGCACATCACCGACGAGATAAAGAGCAGAATACTTCACATCGCAAAACGAAATGGCGTCGATGTCGCACTGGTCGAGATCGGCGGCACAGTTGGAGACATAGAAAGCCTTCCCTTTCTGGAGGCAGCGCGACAAATGAGGCTTGAGCAGGGCCACGACAATGTGGTCTATGCACATGTCACTCTCGTCCCAGTCCTAGACGTTGTCGGAGAACAGAAAACAAAGCCAACGCAACACAGCGTTCAGGAACTGAGAAGGATCGGTATCCAACCAGACATAATCGTTGCACGAAGCAAGAAACCCCTGCTTTCAGAACCCAAGAGAAAGATCGCATTATTCTGCAATGTGGAAGATGGAGCAGTCTTCTCCTCTCCAGATCTGCCCACCGTGTATGAGACGCCGCTTGTTCTTGACCAGCAAGGTCTCGGAGACTACTTGACTAGCAGATTGAGGCTTCCAAACAAGAGACCAGACTGGACTGATTGGCAGAGAACTGTTAACTCTTTCATAAGTCCACAACACGAGGTCAGGATAGCTATCTGCGGCAAGTACGCGGAACTTGCGGACTCATATGTGAGCGTGAACGAGGCCTTGCGCCACGCAGCCGCGTACTGCAATGCAAGATTGTCGATTGATTGGATAGAAACGGAGGTTTTCGAAGGGAACAGGAGCAGCGTGGATACGCTCTTGAAGTATGACGGTGTACTGGTGCCTGGTGGATTTGGGGCGAGAGGCACGGAAGGTAAGATTGCTGCGGTGGGCTACGCCCGCTCCAAAGACCTGCCTTTCCTTGGCATATGCCTTGGCTTTCAGCTTGCAATAGTGTCCTTCGCCAGAGAGGCTGGTTTCGAGGCTGCAAACAGTACAGAAATCAATCCTCAGACTCCACATCCAGTAATCGATCTCATGCCTGAGCAGAGAGAGGTGGGGTATATGGGGGCAACGATGCGTCTAGGTGCCCACGAGATCGTGATCGCTCCGGGAACAGTCGCGGAGAGGCTATACAGAGGTCGAAAGGCCTATGAGAGGCACAGACACCGGTACGAGCTGAATCTAAAATACGAGGGAGAACTCGAAAAAACAGGGATGACATTCTCAGCTAAGAGCGATGACGGAACCAGAATGGAGATCCTTGAGCTCCATGACAGATACTTCCACTTCGCCACACAGTTTCACGCCGAGTTCAAATCGAGACCAACCAAACCCTCACCGCCATACTACGGATTCATAAAATCCTGCCTGGACAAAAAACTCGGGAAGCCAAAACCGGAATTCTGGAAATAGGCCGCTCGACGAACAAGTATCCTCCTCGCCGCTGCACGACGTAAGCCAACATACGCATGAAAAGGGTCACATCTGAATGATCAAAATCAAAAACAAGAGTGGGCTGGTTCGGAACGGAAAAGGTCGACTGAACAGAAAGGCCAGACATCTGGCGCTCCAAAGCCTGGAAGCTGGGCTCAACGCCGCAGACCCGGGAAAGATAGTCAGATCAAGAGTCCTGCTGGGAAAATCCAACATCAGAGTTGACGGATTCTCTCTTGACCTGAGGAAATTCAAGAGCGTGTATGTGATTGGTGGCGGAAAGGCAGGCGCCTCAATGGCCAATGCCATCAATCAAATCCTAGGCCGCAGGATAACTCGAGGTTTCGTGAATGTGCTGCCCGGCGTTGCAGGCAGAACTGGCATGATAGAACTTCACCAGGCAAGCCACCCAACCCCAGATGAATCCGGGGTCAAAGGCACGCTCGAGATGCTGAAGATCGTCGAAGAGGCAGGAAAAGAGGATCTGATCATATGCTTGATCTCCGGCGGGGGATCAAGTCTAATGCCCCTTCCGCGGGACGGAGTCACACTTCATGATAAGAGAGAGATTACGCAGGCATTGCTACGATCTGGAGCGACGATAGATGAGATAAATGCTGTCAGAAAACATATCTCATACTTCAAGGGAGGATGGCTGGCAAAGAAGGCCTATCCTGCCACAATCCTGAACCTTGTCCTTTCTGATGTCGTAGGAGACACTATTAGCTCCATTGCATCAGGCCCATCCGCGCCTGACCCCACGACCTTTCATGACGCAATAACGATCCTCAAGAAGCATTGTCTCTGGGGCAAGACGCCTGAATCCATCCAGAAACTTCTCTCAGAAGGAGAAAAGGGCGTGATTCCAGAGACGCCTAAGCCCGGAGACAAGGTCTTCAGGAAAGTTCACAATATCGTGCTTGGAAACAACAGGTCAGTGACCACGGCCACTTGCCAATACCTGAGATCAGCTGGCTTGAACTCAATGATTCTTACATCAACACTTGAGGGAGAGGCGAGACATGTGGGAGTGATTCTTTCGTCAATAGCATGGGAGATAGAGAGGGCCGGAAGTCCGACAAGAAGACCCGCCGCAATAGTGGCGGGAGGTGAAACAACAGTAACAGTAACTGGGGCCGGAACCGGTGGACGGAACCAAGAACTCGTCCTGGCGGCGACACCCAAGCTGCCCCACCTGAATGGAGTTGTCTTGGCGTCTCTGAGCACAGATGGCGTGGATGGACCAACAGATGCAGCTGGAGCAATAGCTGATGGAGATACACTGGCTAAGGCGGCAAGAATAGGGTTGGTACCTGAAGACTTCTTGAACGCCAACGACTCGTACCGCTTCTTCTCGAAGCTCGGCGACCTGATTCTCACAGGCCCCACAGGAACCAATGTCAACGACGTAACCGTCCTGGTGCTAGCGTAGGCAAGGATTTAGTCAACTTCCGACATTCTCTGTGCATAATGTCACTCAGGATTCTTGCAGATGTCTTTCGGAAGCTGAGCCCTGAAGACTTCAGGGTGCTGACCGGGATAGAGTTGGCGCTCGGCAGCCACGCCTTTCCACCAATTGAGGACATCCGAAAATACGCCAACAAGCCACTCGATGAGGTAAGGTTCAGACTGAATCTTCTCGAAAAGAAAGATCTCCTACGAAGGGCCTCTGCTGACCAAATAGGTTACGAAGGTTACACTTTGAACTATGACGGGTATGATTGTTTGGCTTTGAACGCGCTTGTAAAGAGCGGGGCTGTGGACGCCATAGGCGCTCCTCTTGGAATGGGAAAGGAATCGGATGTCTACCAAGGCTTAAGGGGCAAGAGACGCGTGACCTTGAAGTTCCACAGAATAGGGAGAATCAGTTTCAGACAAACTCGTAGAGCAAGGGGGTTTGTTGCCGACCGAGCACACACTGCTTGGATATATCAGTCTAGACTTGCTGCAGAAAGAGAGTTTCAAGCCCTAAGGCTTGCCTACCGATGCAAAGTGTCTGTTCCGCGCCCAATCGCACAGAACCGGCATGTCGTGGTGATGGGGTTGATTCGGGGCTTGGAACTCAACGATGTTGGAGAGATTGACAGGCCCGAGATTGTGCTCAACAATATCCTGTTCAATGTGAGAAAGGCTTACCTTGAGGCGAGGCTGATACATGGGGACCTCAGCGAGTTCAACGTGCTGGTTCGAACGAATGGCACAGTGCAGATCATAGACTGGCCACAGTCAGTTCGAGCGGATCATCCCAACGCGGCGAGTCTCCTCAGACGCGACGTAGAGAATGTGCTCAGATTCTTCAGACGGAGGTTCAGAACCGTGTATGATGTGGAATCAGTCATCAACTATTTGACAGGGCACTCCAGAAAGCTGAGAGCCGCGGCTCGGCAGAAGTAAATGAGCGCCCCGGTGCGATGGCTCAGCGGGGCGGTTCTACGCGCACGTAGAGGATATTGCTTCCCCGTAGGATGACGCTGCCGTAGTTCGCGGCCGGAGAGTCTGACCGGTACTCCGTGGCCCCTTCAAGTATCACGTTCATGTGACTATCACAGTCGATCATCTTTCCTCGAAATTCCACATCATTCTTGAGCTTTATACTGACTTCACTGTTCAACTTCTTTACCAAGAGGTTCAACGGTTTCTTTGATGGTTCCACCTGAATCCCTTCACTAGGCGTTCTGGCCGTCCTGTTTTCTATAAAAGGCTTTTCGAGAAGACGCGCGCGGCTCCATCCCGCGACAACCCTTTCGCCTCAGCTTTTTCGCCGACAAGAATCCAGTCGCGCAAGCCATCATCGTCAACAAGCTCTTCCGGTATGAGGCCCGCCACCTCCATGGATCTGGCGACATCTTCAGGCTGAAGGTTCTTCTTGACAAAGGAAAGGATAACCTGAGCTTCAGCCTTCGCCACCCTCGCCATTTCAATGACCGTTGCCTCGTAGCTAGGCAGGTTACCTAGAATAGTGAATGATACAACAAGATCGAAGGCTTCAGACTTGAAAGGAAGGCTATCCGCGTCAGCGCAGATCAGCCCGACTGCTGGCGAGGACCCAACCTTGCTTCGGGCAAGAGTCAACATCGCGTGAGAGTAGTCCACACCCACTAGCAGGTTGCCCTGATCTGACAACTGCTCCAGCAGCATGCCAGTCCCGCAGCCGCAGTCTAGCAACAGTCTGTTGGTGCCTTTTCGCAGCTGAGCCAAGCATCGCTGATATTTCTTGAGCTGCTCTTCACGATAAAGCTTGTCGTAGGTGTGGGATCCAGCGTCGTACCTGGACAGCACATGCTTCTTATGTTCCCACTGCTCTTCGGGCTGCCTGCTCATGTCGTTCTGTCCTTGATGAATTCACTGATCTTTCTTGTTCGGCGTTGCGCTAGGATTTCAGCGCATTTCTGGGGTGAAACTGCCCGAAACTCTAGGTTCATGCTTGCCAGCAATCCTTGAGTGCCTTTTCTCATCTCCGGAGCAGCAATGATCCCTCTCAAGCCACGTCCCAGATCCTTTCTGATTGACGTTAAGTACCTATTCAGTTGCACGACCGATTCCTTACTCGCATAAGTTCTCTTTATCTCCACAACCACGAGGTTTCCTTTAGAATCCTCTCCCATTATGTCTGTGAACCCTGCTTCACCCAAGTTCTTCTCCGCGACCAAAGGGTGAAATCCCCTCTCTATGAGCTCTGGCTTCGCAAGGATTGCTTCCTTCATCTGCTCCTCGGACACATACAGATTGAACTGTCCTCTATCAGAAAGGTTGTAGGAATCCACGGAGAGTACGCGGTCAAAATGCAAGGTGAGTGTCTCCCGCGGCTCATATCTCGTAGCGATGATCTTCACATTTTCCTTCTCTACCACGACTCGAAACAGGCATCGTGAAGGTTGCCAGTTTACAGGTTCATAACCCGTTGATCTATGAACAAGTACTGACCCATCAGTTTTGACGATCAGAACTCTTTCTCCCCAATCGAGGGAGGAGCTGGCTCTCCCTTCATAGTCTACACGGCAATTTCCGACCACGATGGTCAGCAGTTTTGCAGAAAAAGATCGTTTGATGGCTGATGCAGCTTCGTCAAGGCTGGGGCATTTGACCGACAGGGGCTGAGCGGACGAGTGGTTAGACATGGACGCCAACTCAATACGGAATCTTGTGCCAGTTTATTTCTCACTTTCACCAGCGTAAGATGTGCCATTTCTTATAGTCGCAAGTGGTATAGTCATTGTGGTGTTCGAGGGGACGTAAATGGTGGGGTTGTCGGATAGAGTTCCGCTTCTACGAATCTCTCCCATCCGTCGCGTCACCGCTTTGCTGGATGAAGCTCGAAAGAAAAGTGATATTATATCCTTCGGAGGAGGCGCGCCAAGCCTTCCTCCTGCAAAGGAGGTTCTAGAGGAAATGTGTCTGCGGCTCAGGGAAGAACCTCTCAGGTCTTCAACATACACCTGCACGAAAGGTCTTCCCGAGCTAAGACAGCTCATATCTGATGACATCAAGCGGTATGGAAAGCTCGATTACTCTGCGGAAGATGAGATCATAGTAACCGATGGGGGAACTGAAGGGATACTCGATCTTTTTCTTTCGATACTGAACAAGAACGACGAAGTCATAATCCTGGATCCCACATATCTCGGTTATAGCGAGGCCATAGGCCTTTCAGGCGGGAGGGTCAGAACCCTTCTTGTCAATGTGGAGAGCAAATACCAGCCTGATCTTGAAAGCCTGAAGAATCTGATTACCGAGAGAACGAAAGCCTTCCTGCTTCTCTCGCCGGACAATCCTACAGGCAGGATAGTCTCCAGAGAGTTCGTGAAGGGGCTTGTAGAGCTAGCGAATGACCATGATTTCTGGATAATTGCAGACGATACATACAAACACATAATATACGAAGGCGAACATGTCTGGGTTTCACAATACGCGAATGCAAGAGAAAGAACGATTATGCTCTGCAGCTTCTCGAAGGAAGCTTCCGCTCCAGGACTGAGACTGGGATACGCTCTGGCTCCATCAACAATCATAGATGCTATGGAAAAGATGAAACAGTACACGAGTCTTGCACCGAATACTCTCTCCCAATACGGAATTATCAGGTTCCTCAGTGACGGAGTGAAAGAGAGGTACCTTAAGAATGAGGTTATTCCGATCTACAAGGAACGAATGGAGTTCATGGGCAAATGTATCGAGAAGTATCTGCCTGAAGCCAAGACCGTTCGACCAGCAGGAGCCTTCTACTATTTCGTGAATATGTCATCATATCTCACGGAGATGCATAGGGGAGATGAAGGATTCTGCAACAGGCTTCTTTACAGAAAGAACGTCGCGGTAATCCCAGGTTCATTCTTCGGAAAAGGAGGAGAGGGGCATGTCAGGATGACCTTTGTCAGCGAACCTAGAGAGCGAATAGAGCTCGGCATCAAAGCAATCGGTGAGTATGTCTTCTCCTACACGTTCTAATCTCTAGCGCTGGCGCTGGTGTGGCCTTGGCCGTCGGTAGTCAATGGATTGGTTTCTGTTAGCTGCACAGACAGAGAAGTGTGATCAGTACTGTGTACTCGGGCGTTCTTGGAAATGGGCGAGGAGAAGGATCTACGGGGCTCATTCTCGATATGAGTTTAGCATCAGTTCGGCCAGGTCATAGACCTTGATTTGTTCGTAGCCCAGCTCTTTGAGTATGTCTCGTATTTGGATGTAGCAGAATGGGCATTGGGTTACGCAGGCCTTTGCGCCTGAGCTTATGATTAGTTCTCCCTTTCTTCGAGCGATCATTGTAGAGAAGGCTCTTTCTCCGGCCCGTACTCCTCCTCCTGCTCCGCAGCATCTGTCCGGCTCTTCCATTTCTATGTATTTGAGTCCGGGAATCTTGGTCAGGATGTTCTGTAGGTCGTTTGGTGCGTTCAGGCCTCGGTTTAGGTGGCAGGGGTTGTGAAGCGTAGCCTCCAGACTAATCGGTTTCATGTCTTTCAGGTTGAGTTCAGTGTTACCGGAGAGGTATTGTGAGACATGCATTACCTCGAAGCCCAGTTTTCTTCCCATCAGTTCAGGGTAATTGTTTCTCAATGTCATACCGCATCCAGGGCAGCCGGTAACGATCGTTTTGAGGCCTAGATCCTCTAGGATTTTCACGTTCTTGGGGACCAGGTTCTTCTTTGCCTCTTCGACCAGGCCTGCTCTGAGGAGGGGTGAGCCGCAGCATGTGAATTCCGAGGGGACGATGACCTCGATATCGTTCTTTGTTAGTATTTCGATGATTGCTTTGCCTGTTTCCTGTAGCCTGTAGTCTGTGAGGCAACCTGGGAAGTAGCCCAC